>JAKSIM010000018.1 GCA_024398845.1 Fibrobacter sp.
CGTCCTCATTTTTTTCCACGCGGGTTCTCGCTCGCTCTCGCCTGCGCCGCCGATTTATATCGACGGCTACGGTATATGAGACCGCTCGCTCGTCCTCATTTTTTTCCACGCGGGTTCTCGCTCGCTCTCGCCTGCGCCGCCGATTAATATCGGCCGCTACGGTATATGAGACCGCTCGCTCGACTGCATTTTTTTTCACGCGGGTTCTCGCTCGCTCTCGCCTGCGCCGCCGATTAATATCGGCGGCTACGGCTCACGGTGATGGGCGCTCTGATGGCCGCTCGCTTTGCGCTCGTTTTGCGATTACTTTGTGCTCACTTCGCTTTCAGCTGTTCAGCCACGGACTTCGCGAACGTCTCCAGGCTCGGGTCGCGCGCGCCCATCAAAAGAATCGTGTCGCCCGGCTGAGCGTACTCGAGCATTTTCTTGGCGCATTCGTCGCGGTTCTCGATGTAGACGGCTTCGCAGCCCTTGATAAGCAGGTCGTCGGCAAGGTCGCCCGCGCTAATATCGCGGGTCACGGTTCCGCCGGCGTAGTAGATTTCGCTGAAGAACATCACGTCGTTTTCACGGTCCTCGCCGATGTCGGCCGGACGCAATGTTTTCGCCATGAATTCCACCAAGTCCTTGCGCAAGAAGCGCGTGGGGCCAAAGCCATGCGGCTGGAACCAAGCAAGCACGCGCCCTTCGGTAAAGTCCTGCGCACTCTTGATGCTAGCCGCAATCTTCGCCGGATTGTGAGCAAAGTCATCGACAAGCGTCACGCCGTTAAACGTTCCCAAAATCTGGTGACGGCGGAACACACCCGGGAACGTCGCAAGCGCATCGGCGCAAGTATGGAGCGAAACACCAGCGCGCAAAGCGGCCGCCGTCGCAGCGAGCGCATTTTCCATATTGTGCTTTCCCGGAAGCGGCACTTCAAAATTCACGAGGCTCGCCTTGTTGCGCACGCGGAACTTGATGTGCGTCCCGGCAGTCTTAAAGTCCGTTCCCTGCACGCCAACGTAATTCTCGAAACCGAAATCGAATTCGCGACCGGCGCTGAACTTCTTCGCCAGCGGATGCGCGTCATTCACAATCAGCGTGTGGCCCGCGCTCAAAATGTTGTGGCTGAACTTGAGGAAGATTTCCTGCAGTTCGTCCATTTCCTTGTGGTCCTTGTCCACATTGAGGATGAGCCCGATTTCAGGTTCGTAGCGCACGAGCGTTCCATCGCTTTCGTCCGCTTCGACCACGAGCCATTCGCCCTTGCCGCTCACGGCATTGCCAATCTTCCCTTGCGCCTGCAGATTCACGAGCCCAGCGCCGGTCATCACAGATGGCTGCAAGCCGGCGTATTCCAGAATGTGGTAAATCATGGCCGTCACAGTCGATTTACCGCTCGTGCCGCTCACGGCAATCGTGCGCGCTTCCTTCGAAATCTTCGCGAGCATTTCACTTCGGTGCATCACCTTCACACCAAGTTCCTTGGCGCGCTTCAAGTCCGGGTTTGTATCTTCAATCGCGGTACTCACGACCACGGCGTCGAGGCCATCCACAACGCCGGAGCCATCCTGCGCAAAGCACTTCACGCCGCATTCTTCAAGCTGGCCCATGACCTTTGGCTTTTCAGAGCGCCCCGCCAAAAATTCACCAAACTGACGGTCGGAACCGCGAACCTCAACGCCGCGGCCCACCAGATACTGCGCAATGGCGCTCATGCCAACGCCTGCGACACCGATAAAAAAGTAAGACGACATATTATCCCTCAATTATTACAGCAAATTCGGATCGATGGTCGGTTCGTAACCGGGCTCCACGAAATCCTCGGCAGAAACGCCCCTGCGGCGAGCGGCCTTCATTTGCTTGATGAGTTTGCGCTCGGCAGCCTTTTCCTTGCGGTGGGCGGCGGTAGCGGCTTTTTCGGCGAGGCGCTGGGCACGAGTTTTGCGTTCCTTCACCGGAGCTGCTTCGTCCGGCGTAATGGCGAGCGGATTATCATCGTCATAATCCGCATATTCGTCATATTCTTCTTCGCCCTCGTCAAAACGAATCTGCGCATCAAAATCACGGAACCCGGCGTCATCATCATACACAGGAGCTTCGGCAGGGCATTCCTTTTTGAGAAGTTTAAGAACCTTCGCAAAGGGTTCTTCCAGCGGCACCTTGAACTTCACGAGTTTACCGGTGCGCGGGTGGATGAGTTCAATTTTTACGGCCTGCAAAAGTTGCGCGGGCGCAATTTCCAGAACCTTCGCGGCGATATCCTTCATGAGCGGCGGCACGCGATTCAGGGAATCTTCGCGTCCATCGTAAAGCGGGTCACCCACAACCGGATGGCCGGTATAGCGGCTATGCACACGAATCTGGTGCGTTCGTCCCGACTCCAGTTGCAATTCCAAAAGAGTTGCAAACGTAAAGAATTCCTTCGCCACAAAGTGCGTGCGGCTTTCCTTGCCACCCTTCACCACCGCCATCTTGAGGCGATTCTTGGGATTGCGGCCAATCGGCGCATCAATACAACCTTCCAAGTCGCGCGGGCAGCCCCAAACGAGCGCATTGTACGTGCGGTGAAGCGTGCGCGTTTCAAGCTGATGAGCCAAATGCCTGTGGGCGGCGTCGTTCTTTGCAACCACCATGAGCCCCGGCGTATCCTTGTCCAGGCGATGCACAATACCCGGGCGGAGCGGGCCATTCACCGTCGACAGATTTTCCTTGAAGTGGTAAAGGAGCCCTGCGGCAAGCGTACCCTTGCTCACACCGTTACCCGGATGCACCACCAGGTTGCGCGGCTTGTTGATAACCACAATATCATCGTCTTCGTAAACGATGTCCAAGGGAATATTCTCGGGTTCGAGCGTCGAAGCTTCCTTCTGCGGAACTTTGTCCACAACGACAACCATGCCCGTCTCCACGCGGAAATTCTTGGACGCGACAGCTCCGCCGACTTTCACTTCGCCAGCCGCAATCAACTTCTGCACGTCGGTGCGGGAAACATTTTCCATCACGCCCACAAGAAACTTGTCGATGCGTTCACCATTCTTATTTTCGTCTACGAGATAGTTCATTTTAGTGGTTGGTGGTTAGTGGTTGGTGATTAGGATTTAGAGATTAGAGGCTAGGGGTTAGTTATGCGCCTTCGGCGCCATTATTAATCCTGCATACTAACCACTGTTTACTGTTTACTTTTCGTCTCTTTTTCTTCCTTCATCTGCTTATGCAATTTTCTCAAAATCACAGGAGAAAGAATAACTATCGCAACGCCAACGGTCACAAAGGAATCGGCCACGTTGAATGTCGGGAACCGCGTCATGATGAAATCAGGGAAATCGCAGTCGATAAAATCCACCACCATCTGGAGGCGCATACGGTCGATAAAGTTACCCACGGCACCGCCAAGAATCATCACCACGCCAAGTCGAGTCAAATAATCCCGCTTGTCAATGCACTTGTAGAACCAAACGAGCACAACCGCAGCAACAATCGAAATCAGCAAAAAGAACAGCCAAGGTGGCAAAAAGGGCATCAAGTCTTGCGGGCGACTGCTAAATGCGGCCCCCTTGTTAAACACGAGGCCAAAACGAATAAATTCACCAATCACATTGATGTACTCGTGATTCGGAGCGCCCGTTTCGTTAGTAAATCGAGCCACAGCCCAAAGCTTAGTGAGCTGGTCCGAAACAATGCTCACCACGATAATCGCGATGTGAAACCAAATAGAATTATACCATTTACATTTTTTCATAAAATTCCTAATTGTGCCGCATTTCGTTGAATTTCTTTTCAATCCAGCGGTTGGAGTACACGTGGAGCATCGTCTTGCTAATGATTTGCTTCACGGTATCGCGAGTGATTTTCACTTTCTTTTCGCTTTCAAAAACCGGGAGACCATCCCCAATCAAGCGAAGGTTTGCCGCAGCCATGAACAGCGGCCACAAACAAAAGAGTCTGGTTCGCGGCAAGCGGCGCGGGACCTGCAGCGTGTACTGGATGGCATCGTCCAAATGCGTCCAGGCCTTATCGACCAGTTCCTTGAGAGCGCCCGCACGATGTTTATCGTAAGCGGAGCGATCCCCGCAATAGTCGCGCTTGAACATATCGTACGAGTGGTCGAACCCGTGCTTGCGGCTAATCTCTTCGGGAATAAAGCAAACATTACGTCCGGAATCCTCGACGCAGTCCTTCACGATGTTCGTCACCTGCAGAGCGAGTCCAAAACTCACGTCCAGGCGTTCCATCACGGAGCGATGCTCCTTAGATATTGCGCGAGAATCGGCGCAGAACAACTTCGTCAAAAGTTTCCCGACAATGCCCGCCACGTAATAGCAGTATTCATCCAAGTCATGGACCGATTCGAGCGTGAACCAGCCATTCGCCAAAGCCTGTTCCTGACGAAGTGCGAACTTCGCCATGCCGCCGCACATTTCCACAACAACTTCGCAGACCGGCGTTTTGTACTTGTCCTCAAATTCAAGCAGCAAGGGGACCACAACGTCCGCATGAGCCGAGAGTTCCTGGCTCATGTCCTCGGAGTCTTTCCAATCCTTAGGTAGGGCCTCTAAAAATATTTTGATTTTTTCAGCAGGCAAATCGGAACTCTTGAAAACATCTGCAAAGAGTCCAAGCACGCGCTCCTTTTCGGAAGCCTTCATGTGCGGGTCGTCTTCCACCGTATCGGCAATTCGCAAATACAGATAGGCAAGCAAAATAACCTTGTGCAAGTTCCCCTTGAGCACATTGATGTTCAAAGCAAATGTACGAGACACCTGGAGCAAGCGCTCCTCGGCGTATTTCCAAGCCTTATCTGAATTCATCGAACTAGCCATACATAGCCTCCGCATAAACGTCGGGTGGAATTTTCTTGGACTTCGCCATTGCGTTCACGTACTTCCACAAACGCTTGTGAGCCTCGGCGTTACGAAGCTTGCGCGTAAAGCTCCAAATAGCCCTGTTGTTGATGTCCATCTCGTTACGAGCGGCTCCTTTCTTGTCGCTTTCATAACGGGCGCGGCAATATTCCAAATAATAGGCGGCCTGGTAAATAGTGCTAATTTTCACAACCGCCCTGTGGTAAAGGATTACCGCGACAATCAAAAAAAGCACCACCGAGGCAAAGCCATAAGTAGCATCGCATATTTGGAATTTACCAATACACCAGGCAACGGAACAGGCCGAAAGTGCGGAAACAACAAAACTAAAGGCAACGCATTGGAGTCTTAACGCCGTTAATTTTGAAGAATGCTTCGACACGTATTCCGGAAGCACGGCCCATTTTTTCCCTTTCCGAACCATTTTTTTGAGGAAAAGGGGATTTGCGCAGCGCTTAAACCAAATAAACAAGGCCACCCACAGCAAAAGCGGGAGCCAGGCAATATAACCATACCATTCAATACAATCCATGCCCTAAAATTTAGTAAAAGGCGAAAGAAGCGAAAATAAAATTGCGTATTTTCGGTGTCGAGCCACATTAAATGCGAGACTTTCAAAAAAAACAAGGAGTTCGTCATTTTAATGTACGCCGAAATAAACATAAATTCAAATTTACATTTATTATATTTTGCGTTTATTCCGTGCAAACTTATCAACATTCACTTCAAATTTACTAGATTTATACACCTATTGTTGATAGATTTTGTATTCTCTTTTAGAGAAGGAAGTGTTCTAAATGCAAGTCGAATGGGAAAGATGCCTGAACTACCTCCGCGGAATGCTCTCTGATTCCGTGTATAAGACTTATTTTGCAGCGACAAAACTTAGCAGTCAAACTGTAGGACGCGCCGTTATTTCCGTACCCTCCGGTCTGGATACTTCGGTTTACTCCGCCTACAAGGAACTCATTCGTTTAGCTTGGCGCGAGACCACGCACAGCGACTCCCCCATGGAATTTGAATTCCAATCGCAAGAGGCTGTTACTCAACAAGTTACGCAGCCAGGCGAAAACACATTCAAGGATTTTGTGAAGCCAAGCGTTCCGCTCTCCGGAAGTTTCCGCTTCGAGAATTTTGTGCCGGGCGACAAGGCTCAGCTCGCGTTCAATGCAGCACTGGCGGTCGCCCGTAATCCGAACGGTTCCCAGTACAATCCGCTCTTTATTTACGGCTCCTCGGGCCTTGGCAAAACGCACCTTCTGCAAGCCATCGGCAACTACATTTTGGAAGAAGACCCGAACAAGCGCGTCTGCTATCTCACCAGCGAGGACTTCTCGCAGCAGTACCTCAAGTGCCTGCGCGAGGGCCGCGTGACCGAGATGAGCGATTTCTACCGCAACGAAGTCGACATTCTGCTCATTGACGACATCCAGAACTGGACCGGCAAGTACGAGACGCAAAACGAATTCTTCTTGATCTTTAACGCGCTGCACCAAGCGGGCAAGCAAATCGTGCTTACCTCCGATGCACCGGCAGTCGAAGTCAAGAATCTCTCGGACCGCCTTGTGAGCCGCTTCGCATGGGGCCTCACGGTCGACATTCAACCGCCAGACGTGGAAACCCGCGAAGCCATTTTGCACAAGAAGGCCGAAGAACGCCACCTGGAAATCAGCGATGAGGTTTTGCACTTCCTCGCCGAAAAGATTGCAAGCAACGTGCGTTGCCTCGAAAGCGCCATCATCAAACTGACGCTCCAATCGAGCCTCATGAATCACGATATCGACATGGGAATCGCCCAGAAGGTCGTAGCCGAAATCGCCCCGACGCTCCGTCGCCGCGTGAGCTTGGACGCCGTCCTACACGCAGTTTCGTTGCACTACGAAGTTCCCGAAGCAAAGCTCACGGAACCCGGCCGCGGCACCAAGGAAATTTCGAAGGCCCGCCAGGTCGCCATGTACCTGATGCGCGAATGTTCTTCCATCAGCTTGCAGAGCATCGGCTCCCGCTTTGGCGGCAAGGACCACTCCACGGTCGTTCACGCCATCAAGAGCGTCAAAAAAGAAATGGAAACGGATTCGAGTTTCGCAAGACTTATCGAAGGCCTCAAGAACACGATTCACGACTAACGCTTTTTAAGCAACAAAAATTCGTAAAATCACGAAATTAGGTCACTAAATGAATTTTTTCATTTTTAGTGACCTTTTTTACACATAAAGTAACAAAACAGGTCGCCAAATTGCTTTTATTTTGAATTTAGTGACCCAATTTGGCATTTTCACCTCTTTGGAGGCGACTCTTCGACCTCTTTGGAGTCAAATCCGTGACTTTATTGAGGCTGCATTTTGGCAAGATACGGCTTACGGGATAGTAACGCGCTGCACGGCGGAAGCACTGCCGGCCTTAATGCGCATCACGTAGAGCCCGCGTTCCGGTACGGTCAATTCAAACTCGTTAAGGCCGGCAGCCGTCTCGGCTTCCAAGGAAGCCGCGACCTTGCCGGATACACTCACGAATTCAATGCGGGTAGAGGATCCGGCAAATTCCGCCGGCGCCACAAAGTGAACGTTCACCGCATTCCCCACTCGGGCCACACCCACTCGGGTCAAGTTCGTTGCGGGTACCACCTTCGCGCTTGCAGCCACACGGACCACAGCCTCCGTACTCGAAGTCTTGAGAAGCACCTTGCGAGATTCACCCGGCTTCATTTCGCGGGTCTTGCCGTTCACCGTCACAAAGACCTTTTTGCCAAGGGCATTAATCGCATCAATTCCTTCTAGCTTGAGGTAGCCTTCGTGTTCGCGGCTTGCACTGAACTTAATGATCCATTCCTGTTCGTCACCATCCATCTTGATGGATTTCGCCAAAGCACGTTTGCCTTCGACAATCGACAGGCTCACATGTTCCCCAAAGCCTGCGGGCGGTTCAGCGTTTTCGACCGTCCGGGAACCGACGCCCATAATGTTCCAGGAATCCTTTTTGCCATACTCATCCGAGATTTCCGCAAACAGCCTCCAGCCATCGTTTATACCAACGTCAACAGCGCGTTTCCTCAAAGACTTAACCTTTTTCGGGTTCATCGGTTTTGCATCGACCGTTATCGTCTGCAGGCGGTTCGCTTTAATCCAAGCGCCTTCATACGGCGCAAGATAAGTCGGGCGTTCATAATCAGCCGTATTCACATTCCAACAATAAACTTCAACATTCTCGTCCAGTTCAGACAAACTCACATACCATCCATAGGGGTTCGAAACCAGATTCCAACCACTATTAAGGCTATCTACATTCCAAGAGATTTTATCGCCATCCTTGTACCGAGAATCATCGACCTTCAAATCTACGTCAACAGCGCTCCACAGCCAATAGCCCTGCGCGTTTTCATAGGAATCGCCATCCCTATAAGACTTGTACTGCCAATATTCACCGAATTCATCAGCCTCGTCCCACCAATACAGCACATCTTCGGCAGTCTTTTCAATTGTCCTTTCGGCATACGCATTCATCGAAATAATGCGCCAGCTAGCGGCCTTGGCAAACGCAAACTCGCCACTCGAAGAAGACCCCCCATTACTAGAAGAGCTGCCAGGATCCTCACCGGGCAAAAGCGCATTACCATCGCTCCAAACCACATACGGCAAGCCTTTGTTTTCTTTAGACGACCATTTCCAAGCATCATCATCAAACGGAGCATTCAAATAATCCAACAAGTCATCATCCTTCATCGAAGATTCCGTCAATTTTCCATTAAACGACGAAGTAAGAGAATCGATAGAGCCATTGCGCACATTATAACGTATATCCCAACAGGTGGCCCCATTCTGGGCAAATCCATTGGGGCAACGGTTTTCAAGCGATTTCCAATTACCGTAAATATCGCCAGGCACAAAAACGCCAAACGCGTCATAATCATCGTCACCAAAATGGTAAGTAGAAAGGATGTCGTGGTTCAACCCCCTGTCCTGAGCCTTAAGGTAACCAGCCAAATACCCCACCTGGGCATTTTCATTATTGCGGACACTTTCAGAAACATCCATACCGCCAATGAAATACGAGTTGCTCAAGTTAAAGCCCAAAAGCGAACTGATCGATTGCCCAAGGAAACCACCCACATACATATTTCCCGTACCTTGTGACGGTTCTTCGACCAGGATATTTCCATTAACAGCGATTCTATCCACATTCGTCGGACTCGTGCAATACCCGCAAACGCCACCTACAGCGCCAGAATCGGCCTTTACCTTCAAAAGAGTACTTCCGTCGGCAAGGAGGTTTTCCAATTCTATTCCATGATAGCTAAAGCCGTCGCGGAAATACCCCACAAAGCCACCGACAAACATCTTGTTTACAACGTCTTCAGCGACAATGCTTCCGCGGAACACGTTCTTTGTCAAGGAGATGGTAGCGCCAGTATTCGGGGCGTTGTTAAACTTGTTTCTCAGTTCGCCAAAATACCCGCCTACATAAGAACTGTCCACAACCGTTTTGGCCGGAGAAACCAATTTCAAATCCATATTCACCGTATCAAGCGAAACGGCATCTTCTGTAGCGGCAATACAGGCGTACCCCGCAATACCACCCATATACGAAGCCTGCTTTTGGGAACGAGAAACCGGAGAATCCTTACTCAAGACCGTTAAGTTTCCCGTAACCTTGCTGTTCTGGACGCTTAAGTGAGCGTTGGCATTTTGCACATAGTCCACCTCGGAACTGCACCAAGCCTGGCCAAGCAAGCCACCGGCAAAGTAACGCATAGCAGAAGTCTCACTCAAGGAATCATTCAAATCAACGTTCGATTGGCAAGATACAATCTTAAACGAAATCTTTTTATCAAGAGCAGAACGTCCAACAAGACCACCAACATAAGCGCTATCGCGTCCGTTCACCTTTTTAATGCTTCCATCAAACGAGGAACCAGAAATCACCACATCGATGCCGCTGTCCGCATTGCCGTACATGGCGGCAACCTCGCCAAAAAGACCACCCATGGCCTTGCCACCCGAAAGAGTCGAAGCCTTGGGAGCCCCCGACTTTACATTGGAGATATTGAATTTTTCAATGTTGCGATCATCCAAATCCTTGGAAACGGCATACAAGCCAGCAATACCACCAAGAATCGCTGTCGTATCGGAAGAAGCGTTGACCACATTCGAAGTCATTTCGATATCTTCAAATTCCGTATTAACAGCCGACCCAACAAGTCCACCCACAAAAACAGAGTACAGGGAGCCCCAGTGAGCAACATCAGTACCTTTCTGCCCTGCATACGAACCATTAATTTTGTTAATCACAGACTTATTCGACAATTCAATATCACTGCCGTAAACCTTTTTCAAAGTCGCATTCTGGGTTAAACCAACCAGGCCGCCTGCAATCGGAGAGGTAATACGAATATTTTTAAGCTTTACATTTTCAATGGTCGAATTCTTTGCAAAGCCCGCCAAAGCGCCTACCGAGCGATAGTTATCGGCGTGCGTATTATTCGGTGCGTTAGCCTCCGAGGCGTCGATAGCAAAATAAACATTTTCAAAATTCAAATCAGAAACTTCGACAGAATTCAACCCTTTAAACAAACCCACCGCCGTAGGCATCGCATTCGGTTGCGCCCCCGCCACCTCGTGAGAATAGCAAAGGTTCTTAATCGTGTGTCCGTAACCAAAAATCTTACCAGTATTCGCCTTGAAAGTAAGCGGAGTGTGCTGCTCCGAGCAACCGCCATTGGAGTTCATTTGTCCAAAATCGATATCTGTCGTAAAATAGATGTTTCCTTGGGTCTTACCGTCATTGCCGGTCACTGGCTGCCAATTTTGTTGCAAAAATTCATCTATAAATTGAGTCACCGTGTTCAATGATTGACTGGCGCAAAGATTAACATTAATCTGCTGGCCAGAAGGATCCTTAAAAGAACATTCATCGGCAGATTGAGAAAAGTAAACATTCCCATTTCCGTCAACAGCTGCACTCAGTGGTAAATTCTGAGCATAGCAAATGCCAAACATTGCCAAACACACTACAATTTGGAATATTCTGTTCAATTTCATTTTAAAAGACCCGTTTTACATACGTAAAAATACGAATTTCCCCAAAAAAACAAAGTGACGAATCTCAAACGCAGCATTAATGTGACGTAGAGCAAAAACACGTTATTTTGCCATTTTTTAAGCTATTTCGTTGATAATCAATACGTTACAAAGATATTTTCACATCAAAGGCGTGGTTCATGGGCCCCTTGCCTTGCCCCAAATTGAGCATGGCAGAAAGAGCCTTGGAAATGTACTCTTTAGAAAGTTTCACAGACGCTTCGAGCGTATGGCCAAGAGCTAGATTACTTGCGATGGCGCTGCTCAAGGTGCAACCCGTTCCATGCGTATTCGGGTTATCTATGCGCTTCCCGTAGAACCATTCGGGGCCTTTCGAGGTCCAGAGCAGGTCATTGGCGTCGTTCAGGTCGTGCCCGCCCTTCATGAGGACATTGCACCCGAACTTTTCAAAAATTTGGCGGGCGGCAAGTTCCATGTCGCCGACCGTCGCAATTTTCATTCCAGTCAGGACTTCTGCTTCGGGGCGATTCGGTGTGATGACATCTGCAATCGGAAGGAGTTTTGCCTTGAGGGTTTCAATCGCCTCGTCGCAGATGAGTTTTGCGCCGTTCGTCGCAACCATTACCGGATCGACTACGATTTTCTTAACCGAATATTGCTTTAATTTATCAGCAATAATACGGATAAGTGCACTACTGCTGACCATCCCCACCTTCACCGCGTCCGGGAAAATGTCCGTAAAAACGGCATCCAGCTCGGCCGCCAAGAATTCCGGTGTCGCTTCCATGATATCTGTTACGCCGAGCGTATTCTGCGCAGTGAGTGCAGTAACTGCGGTCATGGCAAAAACGCCATGCATGGTCATGGTTTTTATATCGGCCTGGATTCCGGCACCGCCACTGGAATCAGAACCCGCTATGGAAAGTGCAGTTTTCATAAAAGTGGTTAGTGGTCGGTGGTTAGTGGTTAGTGGAAGGTTTGGCGCTTCGCGCTTTGCCATTACGCGCCGAAGGCGCCGCCTTCATTTCTGTTTACCAACCACTAATCACTGCTTACTTATTACAGACAATGGGCGCGGAGGTCTTCGTCGCTCATTGTGCTGAGGTAAGCGGGCGGAACATCGAGTACGGTCTTGCAGCCGGTCACGCCGTTAGCCTTCATGCGGAGGGCCGCACGGGCGTAAGCCACGAGCACGCTCGTCGTGAATTCCGGGTTGGAATCGAGCTTGAGGCTGTATTCGATGATGTGGTTGTGTTCGTTGTTCCAGCCGGTCTTACCGCTGCGAATCACGAAACCGCCGTGAGCGAGGCCGGAATGATTCTTGTTGAATTCCTCTTCATCGATGAAATGCACCGTGGTATCGTAATCGCTGAAGTAGTTCGGCATAGTTTTGATTTCGTTTTCGATCTTAGCGAGGTCGGCACCTTCCTTCGCGACGACGAAGACTTCGCGAGTGTGCTTTTCACGAGTCGTGAGGTCGGGATTCTTGCCGCTGCGGACGGCTTCCAAGGCGGCTTCCACCGGGCAGGTGTACTGCTTCGCGTTCTTCACGCCTTCGATGCGGCGAACAGCGTCGCTGTGGCCCTGGCTAACGCCCTTGCCCCAGAACGTGTAGTCCTTGCCGTTAGCGAGAATGGATTCGGCATACACGCGGTTCAGGCTGAAAAGACCCGGATCCCAACCGACAGAAATCATGGCGATGTTGCCGGCGGCCTTGGCGGCTGCATCGACGTTCGCGAAATGTTCCGGAATGCGGGCATGCGTATCAAAACTGTCAATCACGTTGAAAAGCTTTGCAAACTTCGGGGTAAGCACCGGCAAATCCGTGGCGCTACCGCCGCAAATGATGAGGAGGTCGATCTTTCCGACCCACTTTTCGGCTTCGTCAGCCTTCACCACCGGCACGCCAGCCGTCTGGATCTTGACCGTGGAAGGATCGCGGCGAGTAAACACAGCCACGAGTTCCATGTCCGAAGAATTCTTGATGGCGCATTCCACGCCACGTCCCAAGTTACCATAACCAAGAATAGCAATCTTAGTCATACATTACTCCTTGTCCCATATTGGACAGTTTTTCTTTCTTGCGATGAGAATTTAGCAAAATCAAGTGTCTTGCGACAAAAACATTTTGCAATTTAATGCAAATAGAAACTCGCGCGTTATTGTGAAATCTATGAGATGTTGAACAAACGCGCGCCATACGATTACCTTAGTGAACCCCGGTGCTGCCGAATCCGCCACGGTCCTCGTCGCCGAGGACGCCCTCCATGAAGGTGATAACCGGCTGGATGCGCATAATGCGGAACTGGGCGATGCGACTGCCCTTTTCGATAGTGGTATCCTCGGTCGCATAGACCGGCATTTTCCACCAATCGCCCTTGCCGCAGTAGCTACTGTCCACCACGCCAACGGAATTTGTCTGTAATATCTTGAAATTCTTGAAAGTCGAACTGCGGGGTGCCAAGTGGGCCTCGTAGCCCTCGGGGAGCTTCATCGCCACGCCAAGGTGAATCAAGCGGAACTCGCCCTTTTTCATGGTCACCGTCTCTGCAGCGCTCAAGTCAATCCAGTCGGACTTTCCGCCCACGTAAGTCAAACGTGGGATGGTGTCGTCAAGGTACTGAATCGTTATTTGTGCGGTTTCCATAAAGGACCTTCTCAAGTCAACGGAAATATAGTAAAAAATGAGGAGTTCATTGTCTCACCGGTTCCGTTTTGAAGCTCTTCGCCCCCGCACAAAGCCTCTTGGGTCCCGCACAAAGCCCAAAAAGCGAAATTAGTATACTAAATCGTAAAAAAACGCCCCCAAAAGACATATCTGATTAAATTTTTCTAAAATTTTTTCAGAAAAACGCCCCACAACCCCTGTAAAACAAGGCTTCCCCGCAAAGCATATCTTATAGGGGGTATTTTTGAAGGGGGGTGAAACTGAGCCTTGATCATTGCTTTTCTCCGAAAAAAGAGGTATATTAGAGTTAAAGAACGTATTGAGTTAGTGGAAAGAGGTTGACCACTTCAGCCAACTGATCCTTTGAGATTAAGTGCCTGCATACTAGAGTTCGCCGCCTAGTCTTACGTTCTTTTTTCATTTTACAACCGTTTTCCTGTTCAAAGATTTTGCATCAACAATCATACCGGTCTTAAAGGTCAAATAAGCATCTTTGGGAGTATCCTTAGCAAAGGCGACCTTGTATCTTTTGGACTTGTCGTCTTTCAAAGGTTCTGATCTTATAGGGGGTATTTTTGAAGGGGGGTGAAACTTAAGAAGCGGAATCTGCATTTTTAGGGTTCGCACAGCCTTTTTTGTGGTCAAAGGTGACTAAATCCACCCTCGGGCATACGATTTAGTCACAAAAAATTAGTTTATACGTACAGATTTTTCACAGAAAGTGACTAAATTCACCTCTCAGCCCGCGTTTTAGTCATAAAATACAGCGAGCTGCCACAAAATCTCGGTGGAAAAACGTTACTTTATCTAAAAAATGTGACTAAATCCACCTTCGGACACACGATTTAGTCACCTTTTCCGAGAAAACGGAGTTTTTACAAAAAAAAATGTTCGCATGGGCTCGCGAAGAACCATTTACCTCATTGGACAGCCGCCATCTCTGCGACTTATTCCTTGCGGTCGGGCTTCTCCGCAGCATTTTTCGCAGCCTTCTCCGTGGCATTCTCCGTGGCATTCGCGGGCTTCTCCGCAGCAGCGGCGACGCGATCGGCTTAGCGTTCCAGATGGTCGGCCTTTTCAGCAGCGGCACGGTCCGCTTCTCGTTCCAGGCGGGCTGGCTTGTGGGCCAGATTGCGGATGAGCCCGAACAACGCGGAAAGTTCGTTACGCGTGGGGTGCAAGCGCTGCAAAAGCGTATTGAGGAAACTGTCGCGCCAGGCCTGGTCGTGGTACTGCCCCGTGAGATAGCGGTCCAAAAACTTCTTGAAGCCGTCGATCTGCTGGATGGTCGCAGGGCCCGTTTCGGCGACACCCTTGGTGTTGCGCTTCGCGCGGCCCTCGCCGTTTGCGAGGGCGCCGGAACGGCACAGTTCATAAAGCGAAACCGCCACCGCCTGCCCAAGATTCAAGCTCATGAGGCCAGGCACCGGGATTTCGCACTGGAAAGTACAGGCATTCACTTCTTCGAGCGCAAGCCCGCAGGATTCACGCCCGAACACGAGCGCAATCGTACCGTCCTCGGGAAGCATGTCGCCCAGGTTCTGCACCATCGTGTGCTTGATGGCGCTTCCGAAAATGCGGCGGCTGTAGGCGACGGCACAGGCGCAATCGCCAATGGCGTCCTCGAACTTGTGGACGATTTTCGCATTGTCCAGAATGTCGTGGCTGTTCGCCGCCGTATGGTACGAATTCTCGATGACCTTGTCGCGCTTCGGATAAACTATATACAGTTCCGGCAAGGCGTAGCAGTGCATGGCTCGCGCCACAAAACCAACGTTATGGGGATGTTCAGGTTCAACTAAAACAACTCTGAATTTACGCATATCAAATCTTCCAAACAAAATCTCGGCCGCGAATTTCGTTCGCCACCAATTCACCCGCCTTTACCAGGGCTCCTTCCATTAATATCGAATTCTCAATCGTCGCACCAGCACCAATGACTACGCCACGTTCAATAACAGAATGTCGCACCTTCACTTCTGGGCATAAAGGCATAGAAGCAAATAGCATCGGGAAGTTTTCTCCAATAGACGGGTGAATCCAACTATCCACACACAATTCTTCTAGGCGTGCAAAACAGGCCGCAGCAAAGCCTTCCGGCGAGCCCATGTCAATCCAGGTCGCCTTCATTTGGCTCATGTCCACATACGGAGAGCGGTCAGCTGCCATTTCTTGCTTCCAGAATTCACGGATATCAAATTCGCCATCCCTAATTCGGGACAAGGCTTCGTCGCTATACCAAGAAATACCCGAGAAAGTCGCGGGAAGTCCCTGGTCAGGTCCAAAACGACCAACAACGCCAGAAAGTCTGCTATCGGCTCCAACACGGAACGTATTTACCTTCGGGTAATCTACAGCAAGGAGGGCGACACCCGGCGTATTTCTTCCAATAGTTTTATCCTGACAAGCAAAGCGTGCTTTTTTCACGAACTCCATCAAGTCAAAATTGCAGTAGGCGTCACCGTTCATTACCAAAAGGCCGCCGCGATAACCTTCATTGTAAATGCGCTTTAGAGGACCCGCCGTACCAAGAATTTCGGGTTCCACCCAAACCTTCTCAAAACCTAGACGTTCCCCCTCGGCAACCATCTGTTCGGCCAAGTAATGGGCATTCACATGCAGGCGGACATCATCAAAAACCTTTGCCTTTTTTGCCTGTTGTTCCAAAACGCTAGCATCCACCACAGGAACAAGTGGTTTCGGGATGGTATTAGTCAAGGGACGAAGTCTTGTACCAAGGCCCGCCGCCAAAATCAACACATTCAATTTGTTCCCGTAGTTGTCCATCAAATCATCGCCGCGCTAAATTCTGCTTCACAAACCAGGGTATCCCCCTGCATAATCTTCCCGCTATACTTAAAAACCGTACGGCGAGCAACCGTCATGGTCACCACAATCGTAAGGTCGGCCGGAGGCGCCACAGGTGCGCGAAAACGGCAATTTTCAACGCCAATAAAGGCAGGGCGCTTCCCCGCGACAGAGGATTCTTTTGCGATTTGCGTTAAAAGCGTTGCGGCCTGCGCCATGGATTCAATCTGTAAAACACCCGGCAAAATCGGATTACCCGGAAAGTGTCCCTCAAAAAAAGCTTCCTTCCCCGTCAAATGCCATACAGCCGTAATCTGCGGCAATCGTGCAGCCTCGTCGGCAGCATTCGCGTCGCCCTTCTGCAAATCAATAATTTCGTCCACAAAAGCGAACGGCGCTTTTTGCGGCAAAAGATTATGGACAAATTCTGCATTGTACAGCATATGGCAAAACCTTCTCTAAAATTTTTCGATGGCTTGTATGCCCGCCATTCAAAATTTCAATATGAATTTTGGGTAGCGCAGGCACAACAAAAGCGAGATCCCCTAATAAATCTAGAATTTTATGAAATGCCGGCTCCTCGTCCACGCGGTACTTTGCGCGATTTTCAGCGCAAACGGACTCTTCGAGCAGCATTCCGCATTTTTCGTCAACACCATTAAGCAAACCGGCCTCACGCGCGGCAGCCAATTCCTGTTCACAAATGAACGTTCGGGCCTCAAAAATATTATACAAATCCTCGGCAGAATAAATGGAAGCCCTCGCACTAGACCTAAAACCGCCTGTCAACGGCATCCAATCGGGTCTATCCAAAACATATTCCACTTCAAAAGTTTCACTCGGGTAAATACGCACGGCGCCTCCCTTAAACGCAAAACTTTCGTGTACCGGAGCATCGTAAAAAACGAGGTCCTCGGGAGTTCCCGATTCGCGGCGCAGTGCGTGGAAAAACGGCAACGCGCTACCATCGAGCAATGGTACCTCGGAGCCTTCCACATGTACATTAAACCGGCGACGTGGCCACATCAAAAATACAGGTGCCAAATGTTCCGGGGAACTCAAGCTAACGGAATCGTCAATCTTTGAATAAATCGAAGTTCTCGCAACAGAATACCGAAGTTCTTCAAAACACTTGGAAGCATCGGTCCCGTAAAAAGGGCGTCCCGACACATTCCACAAGACCCGCGGTTCAAGCTGCGGGTTCTTTTCACAAACATCCACCCGCACAACGGCCTTTTCAAAAGAGAGGGAGCGGGATTCAAAATTCAAACTACGGAAAGATGCCATTTCAACGCAAAAATAAAAAAATATTTCGCGCCGAAGCCCCCCGGCTCCATCAGTTCTTTGCCAAAAGGCGTAAATTCACAACCGACTTGCGCCACGAATTAATATCTTCGGCGGGGAACCCGGCAACAACTTTACCCGCAGGAACACTCTTCGTGACGCCAGCCTTAGCGGCAATTCGTGCGCCCTTCCCAATGGTCAAATGACCGGCGGATTGCGCTCCACCGGCAAATTCCACATCATCCTCCACGGTCACGGTACCGGCAATTCCAGACTGCGAAGCCATGTAGATATTGTTTCCCAGATTGCAGTTGTGGGCAATTTGAACAAAGGAATCAAAATGGCAATCGTTCCCGATAGTCGTCGGCGAGACAAAGCCTGCCGCCACAACCGTATTCGCACCAAAGCTGCAACGTTCGCCGATGCGGACTCCCGCAGGGTGCGGAACAGGCAATCGCTTGCCCTCGTATTCGTAAAAACCGAAACCGCGCGAGCCTAAAACAACGCCAGCCTGAATCACGCAATCGTTTCCAACAACCACATTCGGGTACACGGTCACGTTCGCTTCCAAAACACAATTTTCACCAACGGTCGCCCCGCGCATAATCACGCAATTCGGCCCGATGGTCGAATTCTCGCCCACGTATCCTTCTACCACAGCCGACGGGTGAACCGTAGCCGTTGTCGCACAACCAGTCACGAGCCCCAATGATTCCGAGCCAAACTGCTTAAGAAATTCCACCATGGCGTGGTACGGATTCACAACCGGAATAACGCAGCGAACCCCGGGTACGTACTTTTTAAAATCGTCCACCGAGGCGCATTCCAAATTTTTGAGCGATTCCAAGGGAACAAACAAAAGCCCGGCCTTCACATTTACAAGCGACCCCACCGAGACACCGTTTGCGTTAGTCTCATTCTTGGTCGTTTTACCAAGCCAAAAAGAAACATCCGTTTCTGACGCCTTGTCAATCGCCGCGAACCCGGTCAACAAAAAATCGGCGCAACCTACGCCCGCCGAATCTTCACTCTTGATAAAAGAGGAATAGTTAAGCCACTTCAAAACCACAGAAAGAGCAATGGGCGTCATCAATCCTCCAAAGCAAGCATTTGAACCTTGCTCGCAAACTCAATCGAAATATCGCCTTGGACCTTTCCGCTCAAATCTTCACCATCAAGTTGCAAGTATTCATCTGCAGTGACAACGAGTTTAACGGAACGAACCTTTTTGGACTTCAAAAAATACTTTTTAAAAATATGACCTAGCAGCGGAACGTTTCCAATCGCAATAGCCATCAAAAAAATGGACATGTTCGGAACATCAACAACTTCAAGGCAGCCATCAGCCATGTTCGAGCGGTAAAACGGATTCGCTCCGCTCGCAAAGCTCGGGATATTTCCAACAATAACGGTGCGGTGTCCCGTAATTTCCAAGGATTCGCAGTTCCCTTCGGCATCCAAATAACCCAAGGTCGCCTTTTTCAAAAGATAATGACGGTCGGCAAAAAAACGGCGCACATAGTGCAGCTTATTCGCCACCACAGAATTGCTGGCAATAACCCCGTTGGCGCGGTCTTCGTTAAAATCGTGGGCAATACGAGCGTCAATACCCGCCGAGAAATAATTCGCCATGGCGAGTTTCCCGTTCACCTTCCAAATATCAAACGGCTTCGCCTTAGCGCGCAACAAACGCCTTACCAAAAAAAGCAGTCCGCGATCAACGAAAGGCTTGTACAAACGCAACACACGAGCCAAGTCATTGCCCGTTCCAAGCGGAATAAGACCTATCTTCACGCGACTTGCAAAATCATCCTTGAGCATGGACGAAAGCACCGCCGAAACGGTTCCGTCACCACCCACGGCAATCAATGTTTCCGTATTGCGGAGGGCATCTAGAATTTGCTCGTCCATATCTTCGTGACGCGTAAATTCTGCCTTCCATTCTCCATCGGCAAACTTCATAGACGACATGATTTCGGGCAAGAACTGGTGAATCACCTTGCCCTGGCCGCCTCCGCTAATGGGGTTTATAAGAAACACAAACTTATACATGCTTCAAAAGCTCGTTCTTTACTTCAATGTAGCGATCAACGCCCTCTTTAACGCCTCGAATTTCTTCTTCATTAAGCGGGCGGGAAATACGCGCCGGAGTCCCAACAATCAAAGACCCCTCCGGGAATTCCTTCCCTTGCGTTACCACGGCACCCGCCGCGACAATGCAATTCTTTTTTATATGCGCGCCATCCATCACAATGGCCCCCATGCCAATAAGAACGTTATCGTCTATGGAGCAGGCATGCAAAACGGCATTATGCCCAATGGTCACTTCGTTCCCAATGACAACACCCACACCCGTAGATAAATGAACCGTCACATTATCTTGAATATTGGTTCGTTCGCCAACAACAATCGAAGCCAAATCGGCACGCAAAACAGCATTATAAAAAACTGACGAATCCTTGCCAATTTTCACGTCACCAATAATGCGGGCACCTTCAGCCAAAAAGACGCCTTCTCCAATCTCGGGTTTTACACCCTTATATTCAATTATGGAAGCCATACTCTCAATGTATAATAATTCCCGTCCAAACGATAGTCCAGGCGGGAAAAAATAAGCAAATAGAGTTATTACTTTTGCAATTTAGCGATTTCGTTCCAAAATTCCTGATCATCGTTATTTAGGAGCATGGCTCCCTTGTAGCCCGTGACAATTTCCACAGCCTTTGCGGTATCACCCGTAGCAAGGGCATCCTTGGCATCTTCCAAAAGATCCTTGACCGCGTTACGTTTGTCGGCAATGGTACCCAAGCGTTCCTGACGAAGCACTTCAAGACTATCGCTAACAAAGCCTAAGTCCCAAGTGCTATCGTAGCAAGCTTCTGCGGCAGGGAGGCTAGCCACATCCGTTTCTGCGGCCACGTACAAAGCGTCGCAACGAGCAAAGGTTTCGGCACTAGAGGCCTTGGCGTGTTTGTAATACTGATAGCCGCCAATAATGAGACCAATGATAACCAAAAGGAACACGCCGTCCTGCCAACCCATCACTGGGGCGGTCGGGAGTTTTGGACGACCATTGACGGTTTCGCCCGCTTCCAGTTTTTCTTCCGCTTCGTCAAAAGGACTCTTTCCGCTCAAGAAACTAAGACCCATAATTATTCCTTATTTTTTTGAAATAGCGTCAAAGACGCGTGCATACAGATAAATTTGTTTCACAAGGCTCGCAAAACCGTTAGATCTTGTCGGAGAAAGACCCACATTCAAGCCAATCTGCTGGAAAAATGCGGGATCTACACCTAGAATATCGGCCGGAGCCATATCGTTATAGACTTTCAGAGCCAAGGCCCCCAAGCCACGGCTAATAAGCGGATTCGTCGTTCCGCCCTCTACGTCCATTTCAAAATGGATTTTTACCCCGTCGAACTTCGGGACAAGGTACATGGTTGAAGCGCACCCTTGGATAATGAACTTCTCCGCCTTCAAGGCAGAATCCATTCCGGCATGGGCTTTTGCCAAGTCCAAGAGGAATTTCCACTTATCATCCGGATCCGTAAAGGACGCGAACTTTTGCCTGATTTCTTCTAAACGTTCGTTAATACCACTCGACATATCGGCAATCACCAATGAAAGAACGACCGCATTTTCCAAATAAGCGAAGGGCAAGCCCATAGCACATTGGTAAAGATGCGCATCAAAGTCTGTTTTTCGCGAGGCAGTTTAGAAAGGCGTTCGGCCGCTTTGTCAAACTGGGAATCCTTGATGCTGTAAAAGCCCTTCTTCGCGCGGGCGACCTGCAAATGGGACTTGCCCATGGCATCCATCCAGCGCGTACCAGCCATAGATTCAGCCGCCCTACGGGCTCCTTCATCAGAAGCATCCAGCCATTCCGCAACGCATTCCGCTACGATTTTACCGCAAAGAAGCGATTCGGTAATGCCCGACCTGCTAATCGGGTTCACGCAGCTAGCGGCATCTCCCGCCTTAAAAAGGCCGCACTTGGCAATGGGCTTTTTAGATTGGCCACAGGCAATCATACCGCCATAAATGGCCTTGATGGTCGCCTTCGGGTATCGTTCGGCAATAAATTCCTGCAATTTCTGGCGCAAAGCGATTCCAACGTCAGCATCTCGGCCCAGTACAAAGCCGATATTTACTTCGACGCCGTCACGCGGGAATATCCAGCCGTATCCATTAGGGAATTCACTGCCAAAGAAAAGCTCAATATGTTCGCGACTATGTTCAATGCCCTCGGCCACGGCAAAAACCGCCGGTTCCAAGTCCGTATCGCCACATTCGATTCCCTTGAGGCATTCAATACCGCGGGTCAAGCGACACCCCGGACCTGTGGCGTCAATAACAGTCTTGGCCCGCAAAGTCACTTCGGAAGTTCCGTTTGCAACGGTCACCTCCCAGCCTTCATCTACACGGGAGAGCTTTTTGACCAACGCACCAAAGCAGCACTCTACGCCGGCATCCTTGCAGCCGTTCGCCAAAGCCTTGTGGAACAGGGCTCGGTCCAACAGGCATCCACAGTCCTTGCTGTAGAATTCAGCCCGATAGCCCTTGGGAGATGTAAAATATATTCCAGAGAGATTTCCGCGAACCCACTCCCTGGAAAGCGGCCAAAGCGCCTGCAGACGACTTGTCGAAACGGCCTCGGCACAAAAAATTGGTTCTTTCCAAGGTTCTTTTTTGTCTAAAAGCAACACCCGTCTAGCACCGCCCGTCAGCCTTCCGAGGGTACAGGCGGCCATCAAGCCGGCAGGACCAGCCCCGCAGACTACGGTATCGTACTCTTTTGACAGGAAATCGGACATTTCGGACACAAAAGTAGCATTTATTTATTGAGTTTTTTTATTTATTGTAGAATTTTTCAATTTTTTTAGTTATTTTAGGGCTATCCGTTATTTGGTTTTTCCATAAAGGGAATGTTATATATGAATATGATGAAAGCTTCTAAATTAGGCCTTTGCCTCATTGGCGCACTTGCCATTAGCTCTGTAGCTCAAGACAGCTGGGCTGGCAAGAACCTTAACGTGTCTTTCCGCGATAAGCGTATTGATGGCATTGATTTTTCAGACTCCAAGGCAGTCAAGAACGTGACCGACTTCCAGCGTGCCGCTGGTGAAGGTCCGAACTTCGAAGGAGCAAGCCTCCCGGGCGTGTCTTTCCAGAACGCCGTGATTAGCGATGCAAGCTTCAAGAATGCAAACCTCCAAAAGGTCATCATTAGCGGTGCCGACATTCGCAGCACCTCCTTCAAGGGCGCAGACCTCACAGAAGCGAACCTTTACCGCGCCACCCTTCTCGATAGCGAATTCCCGCAGGCCAACATGAAGAATGCCCGCCTCGACGCTATGAAGGTTTCCGATAACGCCGACTTTAGCAAGGCCGACCTCACCCAGGCTTCCGTCATGGACGTGGACCTTACCGGTGCAGACTTCAGCAAGGCTAACCTCACGAATACGAACTTTAGCCGTTCCTTGATGGCTAACACAAACCTCAAGAAGGCAACTCTCGTCAAGACAGACTTCACCGCCTGTAACTTGATCGCTGCAAACTTCAAGAGCACGGACCTCATCAACGTGAACTTCGCCAAGGCCGGTCTTTCCCAGGCTGAATTCGGCGGCGCTGAATTCCAGAACGTGAACCTGCAAGAAGCAGACCTTTCTTTGACGACCTTCAACGACGTCGACCTTTCCAAGACCCAGCTCCAGAAGGCCAAGTTCGCCCAGTCCACCGTCAAGAACATGGACTTCAAGGGCCAGGACCTCACCGGTGTTATCTTCGATAAGGGCTCCGTCAGCAAGAACGAATTCGAAAAGACCAAGTTGAACAAGTCCTCCTTCTTTGACGCCGCTGTCGAAAAGAACGTGTTCAAGGAAGCTGAACTCATGAAGGCCGTTTTTGACGG
The DNA here is from genome assembly GCA_024398845.1 of Fibrobacter sp. Taxonomy (GTDB): domain Bacteria; phylum Fibrobacterota; class Fibrobacteria; order Fibrobacterales; family Fibrobacteraceae; genus Fibrobacter. Next base: position 23,554 of record JAKSIM010000018.1, read on the forward strand.
TGCCTACGTGTTCAAGGACATTTTCGACAAGGCTGACCTCACCAAGGCCAACTTCTCCAACTCCACCATCGAACGTAGTGACTTCAACCTCGCCCAGCTCTCTGGCGCAAGCTTTGCCGGTGCCAAGCTCATCAAGGTAAGCTTCCTCAACGCCAACATGCAGGGCATCAAGATTGACGCAGACACCAAGATGGAAGACGTAGACTTCTCTGGTGCTGACCTCAGCAACGCCAAGATCGAAAAGTTCACCGCCAAGAAGGTGATTTACGATAACAAGACGAAGTTCCCGAGCGGTCTCGATCCGCGTCAGTACGGCTTCACCAAGCGTGGTGAAAAGGCCGCCGACATCAAGGTCGAAGGCAAGAAGAAAAAGTCCATGACCGACGACGACTCTTCTACCGACCAGAAGCCGAAGAAGAAAAAGAGAAAAAAACACTCTGACGACGAAGAATAGTCTTCCCCAAAGTTAACGGATTTAAAAAGCCTCGCGAAAGCGAGGTTTTTTTTGTACCCGCACGCAGCCTTTGTAACCGAGCCGGTCACCCTCGAGCGTAGCTCGGGGGTCCATACGGTCCTCACCAACAAAAAAAAGGATACACTTACATCTTATTCAACAAAAGAAAAGGAACTCTCTATACTGGAGTTACCAGCAATTTAAAAAAGAGAATCTCAGAACACAAAGAAAAAAAAATATGACGGTTTTTCAAAAAAATACGAGACCGACAAACTTGGATATTTCGAAGAACATCCTTCCACCGTGAACGCGATAGAGCGTGAAAAGAAAATAAAAAAATGTCCAGAGCACAAAAACTACATCTAATAGAATCTACAAATCCATTTTGGAAAGACTTATTCTTTGATTTATTTTAGCGCATCTGGTACGATCTGTATGGATTCCCAGCCTTCGGCCGAGAATGACTGCGAGGAGTCACTTCTTGTCCATGAGCCAGGAGACGGCCTCGCTCAGGCTGTGCACGCGAACGATATGCATGCCATCGAAATTCTCCGGAAGTTTGCCGGTCGCGGGCACAACAGCCTCGACCATGCCGAGGCGATGGGCCTCCTTGAGACGCTGGTCCAGAAGGGCAACGCTACGCACCTCACCCGAAAGTCCGAGTTCGCCGATGGCTATGGTCTGGCGCCCGAGCGGAATGCCCAGATGGTTGCTTGCGATAGCGAGGGCGAGAGCGAGGTCCGACGAAGCGTCGGTCACCTTCATGCCACCCGCAATACTCGCGAAAACATCCGCGGGCCCGATGGTCACATTGCCGAACTTTTCGAGAAGCGCCAAAATGATGGTGAGGCGCTTGGGGTCGATTCCCGCCGCCACCCTCTGCGGCACCGCAAAATTCGTTTGGCTCACCAGCGCCTGCGTCTCGAACAAAAGCGCCCGCGAACCTTCGAGCGTACAACAGACCACGCTCCCGGGCGTCGGCGGAACGCCCTCCTGTAAAAACACCTTGCTCGGATTCGGGACCGACTCAAGCCCGTGGCTCGTCATCTCGAAAACACCGATTTCGTCCGTCGCACCAAAGCGATTCTTGATTGTCCGGAGGAGCCTGTACTGATGGTTGCGGTCCCCCTCGAAGTAGACGACCGTGTCGACCATGTGTTCCAAAATGCGGGGACCAGCAATCTGGCCATCCTTCGTGACATGACCGATGAGAATCGTGATGCACCCCGAATTCTTGGCATAGACCATCAGGTCGAGCGTACACTCGCGAAGCTGCGTCGCGCTCCCCGGAGTCCCCGGCAGGTCGCCCTTGTAAACCGTCTGGATGGAGTCAATCACCAAAACCTGAGGCTTGATTTCTTCGGCCTGCTGGATGATTTTTTCGAGACTCGTCTCGCAAAGCAAAAGCATGTCACTGCCCGATACGTTCAGGCGTTCACTGCGAAGCTTTACCTGGCAGGCGCTCTCTTCGCCACTCACGTACAGCGCCTTCACGCCGGCGGCTGTCATCGTGGCGAGCGTCGTCAGCACGAGTGTCGACTTACCAATGCCGGGGTCGCCACCGATGAGCACCAGGGAACCTGGTGCGAGCCCGCCACCGAGCACGCGGTCAAATTCCGTATTGGCGGTGCTCAGCCGCCGCGTATCTTCGGTCGCAACGTCCTTAAGCGGAACCACCTTGTGGACGGGGCCACCCAACCCGCGCTTTGTCGCCACGACGTCGGCCACAGGAACCGCATGTTCCTTCAAGGTATTCCACGCACCGCAGAACGGGCACTTTCCCACCCACTTGGGAGTGGTATTGCCGCATTCCGTACACAAAAATTCAATGTCTTTCTTTGTTTTTGTTGCCATGCACATTAATATAACAAATGTGCAGTGTCATTTTGTGTCGTAGTGAACATAAATGCACTATTTTGCATTTTCACAAAAAAATACGCCTACTTTTTATACTGCGGTAAACTAGGAATCTTTGAATACCGCTTTGAAGATTCTTCCTTTTTAAAGTAGCGAACGTTATCGCCAAGCGCAAGCATCACGTATTGCGGAGTTAGAATCTTCAAATATTTGTTAAGTTGAACTTGAAGCGCCTCCCACGTATATTCACCGGGCGCCTTGCACTCCACCAAAAGCCAAGGCTTATCGAGCAAAGATCCATCGCGAAAATTATGGACCAGGATATCGACGCGGTCATCCGTTTTGGGGTCTATGGCACTTAAGCCAAATTCCACACTAATCAAGTGCTCCGGGACCTTCACCTCGTCAATCAAAAAACGTACCGTAGCCTGGCGAACAAATTCTTCGGGAGTATCGGGAACTTCTTTTTTGCGAATCGGATCAAACATGAACGCAATAATAGAAAAGTGGTTGGTTAGACGAGAGAACGGCCTTCGGCCACTTGGCGCTTCAGCACCTAACTTTAACCCCAGCTTACGGAATCAAAGATTCCTAACCACTGTTTACCAGCCACTAACCACTATTTACCAACCACCATTTACACATGGCCAAATCCTAATTCTTTGCGTTTTACTACATTTTAATAGTAAAATTCTACAACCTCTAAGGAGTCTCTCAAAATGAGAAAGCGTTTATTGACTGATGGTGCCAAGGAACTCTCGTACGAAATTCGCGAGATCGTGAAAAAGGCAAATCAGCTCAAGGCATTGGGGCTCAAGATTCACTGGGAAAACATCGGTGACCCCATCGAAAAGAAGTGCCAGCTTCCGGGCTGGATCAAGGATATTGTTTCGAACATAGTCCAGAAGAACGAAAGCTACGGTTATTGCCCCTCCAAGGGCGTACTCTCCACGCGCGAATACATTGCGACCCAAACCAACAAGCTCGGCGGGGCTCAGATTTCCCCAGATGACATTTTGTTCTTCAACGGTCTTGGCGACGCCATCGCGACCATCTATGGTCTACTCTCGATGACGACCCGCATTATTGGACCGTCGCCCGCCTACAGCACCCACAGTTCTGCCGAAGCGGCTCACGCACATGCTTCGCCCCTCACCTACCGCCTCAAGCCCGAGGACCACTGGTACCCGGACTTGGAGGAACTCGAGAACAAGGTGAAGTACAACCCGAGCATCGCGGGCATCTTGATTATCAACCCGGACAACCCGACCGGCATGGTCTACACCAAGGAACACTTGGAAAAGATTGTGGACATCGCCCGCCGTTACGGCCTCTTCATCATTTGCGATGAAATCTACAACAAGATCGTGTACAACGGAGCTCACGCCTATTGTCTCGCAGAAGTCATCGGCGACGTTCCGGGCATCGCCCTGAAGGGTATTTCCAAGGAATATCCGTGGCCGGGCGCCCGTTGCGGTTGGGCCGAATACTACAACCGCGACAAGGACGAGCAGTTCGACGCCTTCTGCCGCGCTCTCGACAACGCGAAGATGATTGAAGTGTGTTCTACGACGATTCCGCAGCTCACGATTCCGCAGGTGCTTGGCGACACGCGCTTTGTAGAACACCGCAAGGCTTTAAACGAAAAGATTGGCCGCAGAAGCGCACTCATCAACGAGATTTTGAGCGACGTTCCTGAGCTCTACTTCAACCCGACGTACGGTGCGTTCTACAACACCATCGTGTTCAAGGACGGCGTGTTGAACATGAAGCAGAAGCTGAAGATCGAAGACCCGAAGATTCGCGAACTCGTAGAAAAGTGGGCCGACGCCGCCCCGAACCCGGACTACCGCTTTGTGTACTACCTGCTTGGTGCCACGGGCATTTGCGTTGTGCCGAGTTCCAGCTTCTGCAGTGACTTGCAGGGTTTCCGCATCACGCTGTTGGAAGAAGACGAAACGGAACTCCGCCACGTGTTCACTTCCATTCGCGATGCCATCAAGGCCTACGTCAAGAGCTAATTGACAAGCGCGGGAGTGTTTTTGTATGGAAAGCGTTGATTTACATATCAAAGGAATTCAAAAGAGCTTCGGCGACAAGGCTGTGCTCAAGGGCATAGACGTCACCATCAAGGACGGAGAATTCGTCACGTTGCTCGGTCCTTCTGGTTGCGGTAAAACAACGCTTTTGCGTATCATCGCCGGTTTCGAAAAGGCCGACGAAGGAACCGTGATTCTCGGAGGCGAAGACATTTCTAAAAAGTCACCCGCCATGCGAGACATCAATACAGTATTCCAAAGCTACGCGCTTTTTCCACACCTGAACGTATACAACAACATTGCGTTCGGTCTCAAAAGCAAAAAGACTCCCAAAGAAGAAATCGAGCGCAAGGTGAAGGCGATGATGGGAGTCGTAAACATCACCGACCTAGCCAAAGAAATGCCCTCAACCTTGAGTGGCGGTCAAAAGCAACGCGTGGCCCTAGCCCGCGCCCTGGTAAACGAGCCCGACATTCTGTTGCTCGACGAGCCCCTGAGCGCCCTTGACGCAAACCTCCGCAAAAAGCTACAGGCGGAACTTCGCGACGTGCAAAAAAAGACGGACACCACGTTCATCATGGTGACACACGATCAAGATGAAGCTATTGCCGTGAGCGACCGCGTTCTCGTGATGTACAAGGGTGCCATTATTCAAGACGGCAGTCCGGAAGACGTGTACGAGCACCCGGTGAATCGATTTGTTGCAACGTTCATTGGCGAAGCAAATATCATTGAGTGCGAAAAGATTTCAGACAAACTCATCAAGAGCGCCTTTGGCGAACTTGTCGTAGAAAAAGTTCCAACGTGGCCAATGGATGCAAGTGGAAAAAAATGCGGAGGTGTAGCCATCCGCATGGAAGACATCCACGTTTGCAACGCAAACGAGCACTTTGAAAACAACGTATTCCACGCCAAAATTTTGGAAAGAATTTTCCGCGGAGACTATTGGGAGCTCATAGCAGATTTTGGTCCTATCAAGCTTCGCGTAATGACCGACCCCGACGAGATTTACAACCCCGGTGACGAAGTCAAGCTTTATATGGAGCCACAATACCTTCAAGTATTGGAGGACTGAAATGGAACTTTTAAGAAAAGTTAGATTAAACATTTTAGCTTTAAAACACGGAAGATTTTTTTCGTATTTCGCCATCATATTTACGCTGATATACCATTGCGCATGTCTTCTCCTGTTTTACTTAGCCGATGTAAAACCAATGTTTTACATCAATATCTTTAGTGTTGCCTTCTACTTAATTCTTTTATTTGCCATATGCAAAGCTCGTTCTTTTATAATCATCTTTATTTTCTTTTATGCAGAAGTTCTTTTTCACCAAATTGCAGCTACTTATTATGTTGGCGGAGACACAGCATTCCACTACCTGATTTTGCTTTCTGGTATCGTGCCTCTATTAACCTTTATGGAACGAATCAGCCTAGCTAGTTTCTTCGGCTTTTTCTCCATGATTATTTTCGCCCTGTTCGAGATTCACTCCGGTCAAATCGTCCCCGAATACCATTTATCAAACGATACCATTTACAGCATCCGATTCATCAATATCTTTATTACGTCAATCGTCAACATTGGCGCACTGCTCATGAATTCCTTTATCTTGTGGTACAAGGAATACAGTCTTGAAGCAACCGTGCAGCAACAAGATATTCTGGCCTCTTACCAAAACAAAAAAATCGTCGGGCAACAGAACAACGTCATAGAAAGTCTCGCCAACCTTTTAGAAAACCGCGACATCAACACAAACGCGCACATACAAAAAACAAAAGCCTTCGTTGAACTCATTTTGCAAGAAGCTTTCCGCATAGGTTTGTATCCCGACGTCATTACAAAGGACTTTATTCACCGGACAACGCAGGCCTCGCCTCTGCACGACATAGGAATGGTTCTTATCTCTGACAGCGTGCTAAAAAAGCCCGACCGCCTTTCTCCCGAAGAACGCGAGCTCATGAAAACCCATACCACAGATGGCAAGCGCATGGTTTTGTGCATCATCGAGAAAAATGATGACGAGGAATTCACTCGCATAGCTACGGACATCGTCACCTATCACCATGAACGCTGGGACGGAAACGGATACCCTGTCGGTTTAAAGGGAAATAACATTCCCGTTGCGGCAAGAATCATGGCCATTGCCGATGTATTTGACGCTTTGATTTCAGCGCGATGCTACAAAAAGCCAATTCCTGTAGATATGGCATTTAAAATCATACAGCAGGAATCGGGAACTCTATTCGACCCGCAGCTCGCTGACGTATTTTTGTCCATTCAAGATAAGATTATGAAGGTTTTGTTTCACTTTTCTGAGGGAACCGTTGTCAAAAACTAGGTTTCCCCAACAGAGCGATCGCTGAATAGATGAAACTTTCCACAAAAATACTTCTGTTCTTTTCTTTTTTCTGCGTAACGGTCATCGCCTCTTTTGTAGGCGCGTACATTCTTTTTAGCAAGCTCCATGCCACAAACGAGGACCAGCCTCAAATCACCAGCGAATTCGTGGAGCACGAAATCCAGGAGATTTCGGAACTGGCCACCCTCCACCACCATTACACAAAAGTGGCAAGCTACCAGGACGTAAAAAAACTCATTGATTATTTACCCAACTGGCGAATCAACAATTCCGTCAAGGAATTCAGACTCATTTACAAAGGCGATGTAAAAATCGGCTACGACCTCAAAGATATTCGCATTCAAGTCGACAATGTGGACCGGACAATCTTTATCGCCATGCCGGAACCCAAGATTTTGAGCCACAGCATTGACTTTAAAAGCATTGATGTTTTGCAAGAGAATAAAGGCTGGTTCAACCAAATCAAGTTCGACGATTTCCAGAAGTTCTTTGCGGCAGAACAGCGCAAGTACGAGGACGCCAACATAGACGAACTCAAAAAGCTCGCCCGCGAACAAGCCGAAAAAATCATTTTGCTCTACTTGAGCACCACCATCGATATCGCGCCCCCCGAAGAAGACAATACTAAGAATTTCTTTGAAAAATGGCTTCACCCAGACAACTCCTACGGAGTTCTGATTAAGTAACTTTCTATTTTTGCACTATGACCACCGAAGTCTTTGAAGGAAAACTCACAACCCGCTCACACATGCGCAAGTTCGGGCTTTTGCTTACGGGCCCCGGCATGCTCTGGCTTTTAGTATTCCTGCTGCTCCCGACTATTTTCCTTTTGGTGATGGCCTTTGCCGAACGTGGCTCTTACGGAACCATCAATTGGACTTTTAGTTTCGACAACGTCAAAAAGCTTCTCGGATTCTCTAGTTTTGGCTGGGCCGCCGATAACCTCGTGATTCTTTGGCGCAGTTTCAAGATTGCCGTTGTAACAACGTTACTCTGCCTCGCCATTGGGCTCCCGATGGCCTTTTGGATAGGAGCCCACAGCAAAAAGGTAAGCACACTTTTGCTCGCCCTCGTGATGGTGCCAAGCTGCACAAACCTGGTGATTCGCACCTACGCCTGGATGATTTTGCTTGGAACCCAGATGCCTCCGACTTGGCTCGCACGCACTCTCGGTTTTATTGGCGAAGCTGAATCCCTTTACCCAGGAACATTCGCCGTTTATATAGGAATGGTGAGCTGCATGCTCCCGTTTGCGGTACTTCCACTATACACTAGCGTGGAACGCCTTGACTGGGGCATCGTGGAAGCGAGCCGCGACCTTTACGCAGGCCCCATCCGCACGTTCTATCACGGAATTCTTTCGCAGATGATGCCAGGCATTGTCGCAAGCGTCGTTTTGACTTTGGTTCCAACACTCGGCATGTACGTGGTGAGCGACCTTCTTGGGGGAGCAAAGTTCATCCTTATTGGCAACCTAATCCAGCAGCAGTTCTTCGGGACGGCGCTCGATTGGCCGTTCGGCGCCATGCTCGGTATTGTGCTGATTATTTCAAGCGTCCTGAGCCTTGTGGTTTTCCAAAAGACGGGAGGAAAGAGCTTTGTCTAACCGTCGCCTCCCCTTCTCGGCCCGAATTATCGCTTACATTGGCCTGCTACTTCTGTACGTACCACTCGCAATGGTGCTCATCCAGAGCTTCAACGCCAACAAGCACGGACAAACCTGGGGCGGATTCACTTTCGATTGGTACCTCAAGTTGTTCGACAACGCCATGGTGCAAACGGCAACAGTCAATACGGTAATCCTTGCAGTTGTCAGCACGCTGATTTCAACCATACTCGGGACGCTCCTCGCCATAGGCATCCACCGCACGCCCTGGGGCAAAAAAATGCAGAACTTCTTTGACATGAGCATCAACATCCCCGTTGTTACCCCGGATATTTTGATGGCTATCGCCCTCGTGAGTGTCTTTGCACTGTTCCGCAGTTTCACGCCGATTTTTGACCCCGGCATGCTCACACTCATCATTGCGCACGTGACCTTCGAAATCAGCTTCGTCGTCCTTGTGGTGCAAAGCAGGCTCGTTTCCATCGGCAAAGACCAGATTGAAGCCGCCCGCGACCTTTACGCAAGTACAGCAGGCGCTTGGTTCCGCGTCATATTGCCGCAGCTTTCCACGGCCATTATCGCAGGGGCACTTTTAGCCTTCACACTTTCGCTTGACGACTTCATCATCAGCTTCTTTGTCTCGGGTCCCAAGTCTACGACGCTTCCGCTGTACATTTACGGAAGCCTCAAACGCGGAATTTCCCCACAAATACACGCCCTTTCGACGCTCATTTTCTCGATTACCCTCTTTGTGATGCTTATCGTTTCACTCAAAGGTTCTTTCAAAAGAAAAAAGCGTCACAAAAAAAGCATTTAAAAAAATCACCACATAATCCACAATTCACCCCGTAAGGATTCCAGAATGAAAAAGATTCTCCTTGCCGCACTCTCCCTCCTCGCCTGCATGGCATTCACTGCCTGCAACGAGCAAAAACAAGAAAAGGCCGAAGCCCCGAAAACCGTCACTGTGATGATTTACAGTGAATACATCGACCCGGCCATGCTCGAAGACTTCGAAAAGAAGACCGGCTACAAGCTTCAGCTTGAACTCTACGAAGCCCAGGAAGAAATGATTGGCAAACTCCAGGCCGCAGGCACAAGCCAGTACGACGTGGTGATTGCAAGCGATGTGGTTATCCAGCAGATGGTACACCTCGGACTTATCGCACCTATCGATACGGCCAAGGTTCCGAACCGCGTGAATATCGCCCCGCAGTTCATGGGACAGGCCTATGACCCGACCAACACCTACACCATTCCGTACCTTTGGGGAACAACAGGATTTCTCTTCCGCGGAGACAAGGTCGATCCGGACAGCGTAAGCTACTCCATGCTTTTTGACGCCTCCAAGACAAAGGGCAACTTCAGCCTTCTGGAAGAAAGCCGTTCCATGCTTTCCATGGCTTTGCAGGCAATCGGTTTCGACGCCAACAGCACCAAGCAAGAAGAAATCAACAAGGCTGTGGAACTCATTCTCAAAGCCAAGAAAGACAAGAACTTCCTCGGGTTCGACGGTTCCGTCGGTGGCAAGGACAAGGTTCTTTCCAAGATGGACTGGGCTGCCATCGTGTTCAACGGCGAAGCCGCAAACGCCATCGCAGAAGATTCCACGCTCCAGTTCGTCATTCCGAAGGAGGGCTCCTTCATGTGGGTCGATGCCATGACGCTCAGCAGCAAGGCCCCGAACGTCGAAGGCGCTTACGCCTTCATGAACTACATCCTCGACGCCAAAATCGGTGCCCAGCTCGCCCAGTACATCAACTACGCCACCCCGAACAAGGCAAGCCTCGAATTCGTCAGCGAAGATTTCAAGAACGACCGTGTGGTGAACCCGACCGAATCGGAAATCAAGCGCATGGTATTCCTTGCCGACCCGGGCGACGCCGCCAAGCTCTTTGACGACGCCTGGACCATCGTCAAGACCCGCTAATCAGCGATCGCAAGCCCAAAACGCAAAAAACTCCGCAATGCGGAGTTTTTTTTATTGTTACAAATGCAGTGTGGGCAATTGTAGAGCCGTTTACATCCGTTATTCTTCTATGGGAGCCCCAGGCACAATCGGAAGCGGAGCAAACGGAGGTTCCAGCTCAATGCTAATGGGGCAATGATCAGAACCCATAACCGACTGATGAATACTGGAGTTGACGATATTCGGAACAAGCCCTTCATCGACAAAGGCATAATCCAAGCGCCACCCCACGTTGCGGCTACGGGCACCAAAGCGGTTACTCCACCAGGAATACATACCAGCCTCGTTCGGGTGGAATACGCGGAAGCTATCCACAAACCCATGTTCTACGTACTTGTCCATCCAGGCACGTTCAATAGGCAAAAAGCCGCTCACGTTCTCGTTTTCCTTAGGACGCGCAATATCGATTTCCTTGTGGCAGGTATTGTAGTCGCCCACGGTCACCACATGTTTGCCGTCATCGAGCCAGCGGTGGCAGTTTTCCAAAAAAGCGTCATAGAACCGGAGCTTGTAGTCCAGCCTGTCATCGCCACTGCCGCCATTGGGGAAATAGATTGAATTGAGCACCCAGTCGGGGAAAACCAGCTGCAACACGCGGCCTTCGTTATCGAATTCCTCGATATCAAAGCCGTAGTTGACGGCATCGGGTTCAATTTGTGAAAATACGGCTACCCCGCTGTAACCTTTTTTGCGTTTGCAAGGATTCCAGTAACTAAAGTATCCGTCGATATTCTTAAGGGAATCAGGTATTTGGTCTTCGTCAGCACGGACCTCCTGCAAGCACAGGATGTCTGGTTTCGTTTGACTGAACCAGTCCTCAAAACCTTTTTTCATGGCTGAACGTAAACCGTTCACATTCCAGCTATATATGTTCATTATGTACCGTGTACCCAAATCTAATCCAATACAAAGATAACTTTTTAAAACGGGACAAGCCGTTCCAATAATCATTTTTGGAGTAACCACCTCTTTTTTTGCCTATTTACGCATTATTGTAATCAAATCTTTACACGAATGTACAAATTTTGATGGTTTCCACTATTTTTACAATTTTCTCACTTTTTATTCAAAAATAAATGCTTTTACCAAAGGATAAATTATATTTGCAATATGAACTCATCTATTGTTGTAAAGCTTGCTCCTGTTTTTATGGCACTTTCCCTGCTTTCGGGCTGTGCCGGTACCTCCGAAGATACCTATGAAGTGCCTACGGACTTGCCACCCATTTGCCGCGATATTGATTTTTCCTCGAACCCCGATATGCGTGAAGTTTGCGGCGTGCGCAAAGTCCACAACAAAGCCTATAAAAACATCCCTCAACAGAGATATCTTATTAAGCCAGCCGAAACTTCCATCGTGAAAACCGGAAATGGCCTGGAACTCCGTTTCCAGAATTCGCTCCCCATTACCTTGGACGGTCCTATTGTCAACGACCTGGAATTCAGTCCGGACAAGCGTCTCGAAAAAATCGCAAACTCCTACGATTATCACGAAATCTTTTTGAAAGCCTCCAACGAGCGCCTCCGCATCTTCATGATGACCATCCCAACCGATGTGGGCACCCGCTACAGCTTCTGTTTCCGCATTCCCGAAAAGAAGGGTAACGCAAGAACCCGTAACAGAGCCATGGGTAGCAACATTGAACAAATGAGTTGCGAAGACTTCAAGCAAATCGTAGCCGCCGACCAGGCTAGCAAAAAAAAGAACTAGTTAAAAACAAGTCTCGTTAAAAGCTGTCCATGTTTTATGGACAGTTTTTTTATTTATGTTTTGTCGCGGCCCTCGCCTTTTTCTAAATTTGCGGGCAATACAAATGACAACAGAAAGCAAATACATTCACAATGCACTTAAGCAGGTCCGCGTGGATACCGCGGTTTCCAACATCCAGGGATTCTCCATTTCTGGACTGGCGACCTACCTACAGTTCCCCGAGATGGACTTTTGCGTAGACATGGGAGAATGCCCGCTTTCTGCAACGCCAATGGACCACGTCTTTTTGACTCACGCCCACGGGGACCACGCCCGCTGCCTTATGCGTCACCACAGCCTGCGCAAAATGATGGGCGTCGAGCGAGACAGCGTTTATTACATGCCCGAATGCATTAGCGAAGGCGCCAAAGCCTGGATAAAGGCGGAAGCCATGTTCGAGGGCGTCGGCGAGGCCAAGTTCCGCTACCCGGAAATTGAACCCGTAAAGGCGGGCGAACGTTACCCGCTGCGTTACCGCAAGGATCTTGTGCTGGAACCGTTCGAAGTCAAGCATTCCGTGCCCGCCATGGGAGCAACGATTTACCTGCACAAGCGCAAGCTCAAAGACGAGTACCTAGGGAAACTCCCCGAAGAAATCATACAGCTTCGCACTAGCGGCGTCGAAATCACCCGCGAAGTTTTTGACCCGCTCGTGAGCTTTATGGGCGATTGCCTGGGCGAAAGCCTTTTGGACAACGCAAGCGTTTTTCAATCCAAGGTCCTGATTACCGAATGCACCTTTTTAGACGAAGGCGAAGAGGCCATGGCCCACAAAAAAGGCCACACGCACATCAGCAGCATTATTAAGGCCTTGAACGAACTTGGCGACCAAGTCAAGTGCGACAAAATTATCTTGAGCCATTTCTCCATGAAGTATTCCGAAAGGCATATTCAAGAAACGCTCGCCGAAAAAATACCCGAAAAATTCAAGGAGAAAGTCGTCGCCTTTTTATAAAGCAAAATACAGCGCTGCACAAAGAACGACGCCCGAGATTCCAAATTCTTAATGAGAAATTTATGGCAGAAGAAATCCTGAACGAAGAAGCAGAAGAAAAAGTCGAAAAAGACGTCGTCATCCCGGAATTCTACCGAGACCTGACGCAAGACCCGAAAATGAATGGCCTGTGGCACTACGTGTTCCGCACGAACGGCGACCGCAAGCCAATCAAGACTCCCGACGGCCTCCCGCACAAGCTGGACTTTAACTGGAAGGACATGTTCAAAAACGAGAACGGCCACATCGAAGTGGAAATCGGAAGCGGCAAGGGCAACTTCATGACGGACTACGCCGAAAAGCATCCGGACTACTTTATTATGGGTAGCGAATGGGACTTCACGTGGGCGGCCTTTGCGCACGAGCGCATGGAAAAGCGCGGCATCATCGCCCAAGGGAACGCCGCCATGCTCCGCGGGGACGTTTTCTACTTTTTGCGCGATGCAGTGAAAAGCAACACCGTGGACGCCTTCCACATGTACTTCCCGGATCCGTGGCCCAAGGAACGCCACCATAAGAACCGTTTGCTTCGCCCAGACTTTCTCGATGAAGTCGCCCGCTGCCTAAAGCCCGGCAAGCGCATCTTCTACTGGGGCACCGACCACAAGGAATATAACGAAATCGCCCTCGAGACGTTTGACGCCTACCCCACCTGCAAAGTCATCGTGAGGAACACCGCCGAGCCCACCGAAGGCATCCAGACCGGTTTTGAACGCAAGTACAAAAAAGAAGGCCGACCGATATACAGAAGTATTATCGAATTCGAGAAATAAGGCAAACGTCATATTTTGTCATTCGATTTTTTGTAGTTTTTTGTCGCTATGTTAAAACAACTTTCTATCAATGGTTTTACTCTTATCGCCCAAGCCGAGGTACCCTTCCACGAGGGGTTCACGGCAATCACTGGCGAAACAGGCGCAGGCAAGTCCGTCCTTATGAAAGCGCTCCGCATGGTCTGCGGCGACAAGGCGCAAACGACCATGGTCCGCAACGGAGAAGAAAAAGCCGTTGTAGAAGGTGTTTTTGAAATTCAAAACGAGCCTCGCGTCAAAAAGATTCTTGAGCGGCTCGAAATCGACAGCGACGACGAACTCATCATCCGCAGAGAAATTCTCGGAAGCGGCAAAGGACGCGCCCGCGTCAACGGCGCCATCGTGAGCCTCAACGACCTGCAGGAGCTTGGCGAAGAACTCATCCAGGTTCACGGGCAAAGCGAACAGATTCTATTACGCGACACCCGCACCCACGCCCAGATGCTCGATGACTACGCCGGCAATGGAGAACGTCTCTCCGACTACGCCAAGGTTTGGGCCGAATGGAACGCAACGCTCGCAAAAATCGAGGAAACAGAGAATCGTGCCAAGGACCTCGCCGCTCAAAAGGATTTTTTGAAATTTCAGTTCGACGAACTTTCTAAGGCAAGCCTCAAGGATGGCGAAGAAGACGAATTGGAACAAAAGGTAAGCGTCGCAAGCAAGGGCGAAGCCGAACGCCACTACCTTGATGAAATCCAGGGGCTCCTGGGGGGTGAAAACGGCCTTCTGGACCAAGTCCAGATATTGCAGGCCAAAATGCGCGGGCTCGCCACAAAGATTCCGCACTACGAAGAAGAACTGACAAGCCTCCTCGAAGTCGCCGACCCGTTCGAAAGCATTTGCAAAGACCTTATGCGCCTCTCGCCGGCAAAATCCCTCTCGCCAGCCGAAATCGATCGCGCCAACTCGAGAATCGCGCAAATTCAAAAACTCAAGCGCAAGTACCGCACCAATGTCGCAGGGCTTATCGCACTCACGGAACAGCGCAAAAATGAACTCAACAGCCTCGACAACCTGGATTCGGACCTCGAGGAACTTGGGCGAATAGCGGCCAAGAATAAGGCCGAACTAGAAAAACTCGCTCAGGAGCTCTCGCAAAAACGTATCGAGGCGGCCCAGAAATTCGACAATGCCGTTCAAGGCTTCTTGCACAACCTCGGCATGCCCAAAGCCATCTTCAAGACGAGCATCGAAACGCAGGCACTCGGGCCAAACGGCGCCGACCGCATTGAATTTTTACTCGCACCGAACCCAGGCGAAGGCGAAAAATCCCTACAGAAAGCCGTTTCGGGCGGTGAACTTTCACGTGTTTTACTAGCCATCAAGAGCGTCATGGCTGAACTCGACAAAATTCCTTTACTAATTTTTGACGAAGTAGATTCTGGAATTTCGGGAGAAGTCGGAAACAGCATCGGAGATGCCCTTCGCGACCTCGGCAAGCACCACCAGGTGCTTACCATCACCCACCTCCACCAGGTGGCCAGTCGCGCAAGGAATCAACTCGCTGTTAGCAAAAAAGAAATTGAAGGCCGCACGTTCACGTCCATCCGGGACTTGGACCGCGAAGGCCGCATAGACGAACTTGTTCGCATGCTCGGCGGTGAATCCGAAACCGTACGCGAGCACGCCAAACAACTATTGGAGAATAACCAATGAGCGAAAAACCATCTGATGTCCGCTGGCGCAGTCGTGTCTGGAGCATACTCAGGGCCATCGTTTTTATATGTGTGATTGTTTTTATTTGGCTAGGCATGAACAGATCCGCCTGCGCCTTTGTCGTTATCGCCCTCATGATGGGCTGGGTAAACCTTTACCAGCTTCGCAGCCAGGAAATCGAAAAACCTTACTATAAGCTGTGGCTAAATATTGTAGACGGGCTTCTATCGCTCGCCGTGATGTTGAGCATTTTCTTTCGCGACCTTTACCACTCCGAGAATGTCGAAAAATTGCTCGGCATCGGTTGCGCCTTTATTCTCGGCCGCCTCATTGCCCACACATTGTTTAGCCTAGGCGTGCTTCGCGAAGGCAAAAAGCTCCCGCAAAAACGTCGTTGGGCAAAACTCGCAAACATCGCGACCACCATCACGATGGGCGTTTACCTGCTCAACCTCGAAGACTACAAACAAATTTGCATGGTGGCGACAATCCTCCTGATTAGCGCAGCCATGGTCGCCTACGCCTACTGGTACTACCGCGACCCGGCCCACCGCAAGCCGCTCTCCATTGCAAGCCAGCTCACCATGAGCCGCATTGTACTCACGCCATTCTTCCTTTGGGTATTCTTCTACGACAACGATTTGGACTACAGCAACAACAGCGTTGTCTTCAAGGTTCTCGCCCTCGTCATGGTTCTTGGCTTTATGCTCACCGACTTTTTAGACGGTAAGCTCGCTCGTTCCATGGGCGAAGTAAGCACTCTCGGCAAATACCTCGATCCGTTTAGCGACAAGATTTCGAACATGACGATTTTCATGTGCTTTATCGCCACGGGTTACGCCCCCGTATGGATGGTCGCACTCATTTATTTCCGCGAGTCCAGCGTCGAAACGCTCCGCACGCTCGCTGCAAGCGAAGGCATGATTATGCCGGCACGCCGCAGTGGCAAATGGAAAACGGCATTGCAAGGCATTGGCATTGTCGCAATTCTCCTTGGAGCCATTGATCCCGTACGCGCCTTGATTCCGGGCTTCGAGAATTTATGGGCTACCTTTCCCACAATCGTCATGGGAATCATCACCACAATTACGATTGTGAGCGGCATAGACTATTTCGTTTCAAGCAAGCATATTCTGCAGAAATTCGTTTAAAAAGCAAGTTTTACGTAATCAAAAAAGCACAAAAAAACCTTGCCAGATTCGAGATTTTTTTCTATATATGGAACATCCTCGACGCGGGGTGGAGCAGTTGGTAGCTCGTCGGGCTCATAACCCGAAGGTCGCAGCGTTCAAGTCCTGCCCCCGCTACTAAAAAAACTCGGTTTACAAACCGAGTTTTTTTTTGCAAAAATCACAAACCAGAATGATTTGCGCTAATTAAATCACTCCGGATATGCGCAACAGCGGAACCCGATAGACGAGGATCTGTAGAAAGCAGCCGCCTTCCTATACTCGAGCCTTTCCTTTTTGAGGAATACGACTTCAATGTGGTCCGGAACATAAACCAGCGAACCTGCAATTTCAGCAAGCCACTCGTCACCGCCCTTCTTATATTCAGAATACAGGGCATAATCCATTCCAAGAGAATTCCCGTTGGAATCCTGCACAGCAAAGAACTGCAGTGAATCCTTGAAATCCTTCTGGGTCAAAATCTTGTAGAGTGTACGAGAGGTATCCGCAACAAATACCGTATCGACCTTAGCGCCTTCACGGTAGAGATATACAGAATCCTTGGTGTAATCAAGTCGCGTATAGTACGGGAAGAACCTATTGGTACACAGCGCCATGGATTCACGGTCCATACCGGTGAACACCCTGTAGCTAGCGCCCTTGAGAACTTGCAACGTATCTTTAGAGCGTCCAACCACCCATTCCTGAAGTTGGCCAGGCATATCACGCGTACCCATTGGGTTCAAGCAACGGGAATCACGCTTTGTTGCATCAAAAGCCGTAACGGAATCGTTGGTAGCGACATTGCAATAGAAGAACAAATACTCCGAGGACCCTCTGTCAAATTCCTCGACAACGCCATACGAATGCGTCCCTCCTGCTAGGCAAACCTGTTCCCAATCGCGTTCACTGCAGAGTTCGACTTTGAAACCATCGGCTTCAATAGCCTCGCAAGCGGCCATGGCTTCGGAATGCAGGACATTTACAACAAATTCACCGGATTCGTTTTGATGCTCCATGCGTTCCATACAGAATACGGACGACGTATCTGAAGCACGTACCGGAACAAATCCATCGGGGCAGGTAACCTCGCTCGCCAACGAACCTGGAGAAACAACAATGGTATCAACCAAGGCTGCCGAATAATAGCCAGACTTATCAACCGAGCGAATGCGAAGTATAAGCGTATCGCCAGGAGACACTCGCCAAATGGTATCCGTCACAAAGGTTCCCGTGGCCGACACAGCCATGGTATCGCCCTTCGGGGTGTACAATTTAGCATAGCGGCCTGATCCACCAACGTCAGAATAAGCAATCCATTTTTTGTTGATGGCGTCATAATGTTCTACAACATACGAAGCGACCGTATCGTAACACATTTCAAAAATGCAACCGGAGGGGATAGTCAAAACGGAATCCACATCAATAATATCGCCAACTTCAAGAGGATCTACGCTGCGGCTCCAGAAGATTCTCAAGCGGTTATTGCTGTCAAGACGAGCCATTCCCGGGAAAAGCGTATCTTCGATTGTAAAGATCTTGGTCGGCATCAAGGGCGCAATGGAGTCCGTCGTAATGAAGAGTTCGCCTTTCTCGACTGTAGCAAGTCCCTCGTTACCCGAGGAATTACCGCTTGAATCCCATGAAGACAAACTAACGGTGTACTTGGTCATGCTACGAAGGCCCTCGACAGTCATGCGAAAACGGTTCAAGGAATCGTTCTCTAAGCTATAGCCCTTTCCATCAATTACCACAAGGCGCAAGTAATTCTTGACATTGTTTCCATGAGAAACGGTATCGATCCAAACAGAATCGCCATCGCGACGCACACGGGCATGACGTTTAAAGAATTCCTCGCCCGTAGAATCTACGCCGTCCGGAGTTTCAAGCTTGATTTTCAGGTCGCGCAAATCTTCGCCAGTGTCTTCGGACCAAAGCACCAGATTGTAGCCCACAATGGGTCCAGAAAGTTCAGACGGCTTATAGAAATCCGTCTGGTCCGTCGGGCGATCCCATTCGAGCAAAACACCCGTCGTCCACACGGAATCGCGCAAGTCCACTCGGGATGGAGGAATGTCGTCGCCAAAATGCAAATACACATGCTGCACGGAACCATTGCTCGCATCATCGCCATATTCGCAGAAAATCGCCACGTGAACGCTATCGTAGGTATCCACGTAATCAGCGACAAGCTTCGTCATATCTATGGTATCGTACAGTGCAGTCGTCTTGGGGGAATATTCAAAGTAGGCATCCGCCTTTTCGAGTTGGTCGGAATTCACAGCCTTGGAAGTGTCATCCATTACTTCGTCACCAACCCACACATAAATGCCTTCAAGCTCATCCGTCATCATCGGGTAATGGAAGCGCACCTGGTAACAGGAGGCTCCGCTGTCCGCCTTCGAAGGGCACGTGCGCAACACGGTGATTTCGGTCGCTTCACGTTCAAAAAGGTACTCAATACTGGAATCGTCGTCGGAGCACGCAAAAAACGCAACCGACAGAGCGATTAGCAAATTCAGTTTCAAAAGACTCTTCAACATACATATATAATTTAGCAAATTCAAGTTCCCTATACGAGGCAACGGCGCAGTATAAAAAAGAAAACCGGACGTTTTCACGTCCGGCTTTCAATTTCGACTCAAGCGAGAGCTAATTACGAGAATTAGTTTTCTTCCGGGTAAACGGAGACCTTCTGGCGCTTGGCATCGAGGCGTTCGAACTTCACGACGCCATCAACGAGGGAGAACAAGGTGAAGTCCTTGCCCATGCCGACATTGTTGCCGCTGTGGAAGTGAGAACCGCGCTGACGAACGATGATGTTGCCAGCCTTGACGACTTCGCCTGCGTACTTCTTAACACCAAGATACTTGGCGTTACTGTCGCGGCCATTACGTACGGAACCTTGACCTTTCTTATGTGCCATGGATTAAGCCTCCTTAGCCTTACGCAGAGAGTTCTTCTTAACCTTTGCAGGCTTCGCGATACCCTGAGCGATCTTTTCCTTGCGAGTGAGCGGCTTGTTTTGAGCCTTCTGCTTAGCAAGGGCAGCCACGCGAGCGCGGTTGCGGGTAATAACTTGAGGATCTACGACTGCAGATTCAGCGCCGGAGCGGAGTTCCGTGACGAGCACCTCGGTATAGCCCTGACGATGACCGTTACGACGTTCGTAACGGGTACGACGCTTCTTCTTGAACACGATAATAGTATCGTATTTGCCGTGGGCGAGAACTTCAACCTTGACAGAAGCATCATTCAGGACAGGGGTGCCGATTTGCACTTCTTTTCCTGCGAAAAGAAGAACGGACTTGAGCTCCAGTGTAGAACCAACAGCGGCGTCGAGAGTCGGGACCTTGTAAGCCTTGCCGAGTTCGACTTTATACTGGAAACCACCTGTTTCAACAATAGAATACATTTTGTAATCCTTTTTAGGTTGCTATTGGAGACCCAAATTTAGCAAGGATTTATAGAAAAGTAAAGGGATTATGCCAAAAAATTGCTATTTTTGCCATGAAAATTTATAAAGGACCTTGATTCATGAACACAATTATGCATCTTGACGGCGAATGGCAGATGAAATGGGATACCGAAGATTCCGGTATGTCTAATCGTTGGTATGCCACCTACCCTGAAGATACGGAGAAGGTAACTGTTCCTCATGTTTGGGAACGCTCTTTTGAAAAAGTCACCATGTCCCAGGATTGCGCCTACTATTTCAAGCGCTTCACCATTGAGGATGAAAAACAGGTCACAAAGCGCATATTCCTTCGTTTTGAGCGCATTGCAAGTCATGCCACTATTTGGCTCAATGGCATTCGTTTGGCTACCCATTTTGGAGCTTACACCCCCTTTATTGTAGAAACCCAAAAAGCCATTAAATTAGGCGAAGAAAACATCCTTTGCGTTCGTGTAGCCAACATGGGCTCTGCAAATGGCCGTATCGACTTTGGCCGTGAAAGTGAAGAGGGCGCAGATGACCGCTTTGTTCACCCCAGCGAGGTTCCCGTAGGTCTTCCTTGGATGAAGTACCCCTTTGGCGGTATTTTCGGCCATGTTGACCTGATTTTGGGCAATACGGCCTTCGTTTCTGATGTGCATGTAGAGCCGGACATGGACCAGGAACGTGTTGCTCTGGATATTTCCCTCAATAACCCCAGAGGATTCCAGACCCGTATCCGCATTCTGATGCGGAATTCTGCCGGTGATGTGTACGAATTCTATAAAGACATTAAGCTGGATAAGGAAAACGCTACTCCACGCATCGTTCTTTCCATTAAGGATTGGAAGCGCGACAAGTGCATTTGGAGCTTGGACCGCCCAAACATGTTCGCTGTGGAAGTCCAACTTGAAATCAAGGGCAACAAGGGCAAGGCTCCCGAGTACACCTTCCCTGTTGTTCGGACATTCTCCTTCCGGAAGTTTGACTGCATCAAGGGCGACTACTACCTGAATGACGCTATTCTCAAAATTCAAGGTGTATGCTACAACCAGCAGTGGAGTGAAGGCGGACTTTGGACCCAGGATAACCCGAAGTTGAAGAAAGACCTTCAGGCCGTGAAAGCCGCAGGATTCAACGCCATTCGCAGTTGTGGAGCGCCTTTGAGCAACGAAGCTCTTGATATTTGCGATGAAATTGGTCTTCTGGTATTTCAGGAATTCCCCATCCATACCATGCGTTCAACTGCGCAGGGCTTGGAAATTGCAAAGAAGCTTATTAACGATATCGTCAAGGAACAGCACAATCATCCATGCATTGCCGTTTGGGTTCTTGGCTCCGAAAATGGCACCTTCATGCTGCAAAACGGAAACAAACTTCTGAACACCATCAGCCCCGTGGATATGACTCGCCCTGTCATCAGCAATCTTGATAGTATCTATCTGGATAATGAAGGCAATTTCCATAAGGATACGGGCAAGCTTCTTCCGGTGACCATTGATAGGATTTCCACCTATTCCTCATTGCGTGTGAATCCGCGGCTTTGCCCCAATGCAAGCTATAGCCACTTCCTCGCCCACTTGTTTGACAAGGACGAAGAAGAATTTACCGTGCCCGACGCTGGCCTCGGCGATAGCCGCTTCCAGGATGAAGATGAAAATGTGGCGGACGGAGTGGAAAACAAACTGCTCGTCACCCTAAAAAATCATACGCTTCTCCCCAAGAAGGCAACCGCCATCAAGGGACCGCGCAGTGCCAAGATTCAAAAGTCCATCAAGAATGTTTATAAGGCGATGGATACGTTTATTGCTTCTCCTGAGTCGGCATGGAACAATTTAGATGCGTTCATTGCAGATGCAAGCCGCATTGGCATCAAGAGTAAGTTGGATCAGATTACCGCCTTCCAGAGCAATCCTCAGGTTTCAGGCTTCTTCCTCTCGGAATGGGCTGACTTTGGAACAGACTTTAGCGGATTCTGTGATGAAAATCGCGTGAGCAAGGGCTTTGAAGGATTTGCTAAAGAAATAACCACTCCTAGTCGCGTTCTCATTAGCGAACTGGAACATGTGGTCGCCCCTCAAAGCGAGGTCTCTTTCCAGGTGACTCTCCTCAACAACAGTCGTCTGGAAAACATTTCTGTGGAAATTGCATTGATGGATGGAAATGGAAAGGTCCTCAGCACAAAGAATCTTACTCCAAATGAACCTGCTGGTAAGACAAGCTTGACTCAGCTTGGAGTATGTTCTTTAATTGCTCCCAAGACCACCGGAAAATTCCAAATCAAACAAACTTTGAAGAACAATGGAAAGGAAATCCATTCCGCTTTCGAAGAACTGATTGTGCTGGAATCTGTCAATGTGAAAGATTCCATCAAGAAGGTCTGTTTCCTAGATAATAGCGAAGAATCCAGCGATGCCTTGGCAGCACTTTCTGGACCGGAGCAGATTATCTTTACGGCAAACCTCAGTTCCTGGCCCGATGAAATCTTGAATAAGATTGTGGATGTGACCAAGAATGGCGGAAAGACACTGCTTCTTTCTGACATGACTCAAGAAGACATTGACTTCCTGAATCAGAGCCATCAGTTTGATTGTGCAATTGAATCTCACTGGACTACCGGTGCAAACGGACTTTCTCTCCACTACCTGCCTAAGGATTCCAAGCTCCTTTCCGTCTTCGGCGGTCAAGCCGTTTTGGACCAGAATGCAGCGGCAGTCATGCCGGGCCTTAGCCTCAATGAGTTGCCGGGAGCAAAAGTCTTTGCACGTTCCATCAGTATTCATGACGAAGATGTAAAGACTGGTGTTGATTTGCAGCTTCTCCCCTTCGGGAAGGGCAAGATTATGTTCAACCAGTTTAGCGTCTTTGAAGGCTTGGAAACCAATGTGCTGGCGGATACATTATTCGCAGCCATCATTGATTTGCTGTAATTTTCAATCCATATAAAGTAAACGAAAAATCCTTTGGCTAAAGTCAAAGGGTTTTCTTGTATAGATTTCACCCCATATTCCCGCAATAGAAAAAGCCCCGCATTGCGGGGCTTTAAACTCTTTCAGATTTTAGGGATTATTTCTTTTTACCCTTCTTTCCTTTCTTTTTGTCTTTTTTCTTGTCTTTCTTTTTGTCTTTTTTATTGTCTTTCTTGGACTTGGAATCGTCTTCCTTAGCTTCGTCCTTCTTTGCTTCAGGTTCTGCGCTTCCGCGGAGATCGCCCATCTTGAAGGTAACGTTGATGCTTGCGGTTTCAACCTTGGAATAGAGTCCACCCGGATCCTTCACCTTAAAGGTGAATTCATCAAGGCCAGAGAAGCCCTTATTCGGAACGTATTCGAAGGAACCATCGCGCTCGTTCAGAGAGACCTTTCCATTGCGAGGCTTCTGGACCATCTGCACGCTGGCAGGTTTTTCACCATCAGCATCCTTCACGCCAGACATGAGACCTTCTTTAGCGGAAACCTTCAATGCTTCGCCTTCACGAGTCGTATAAGACTGAGAACTTGCAATAGGAGGATCGTTTACAGGAATGACGGAGAATGTAGCCGTCTTGGAAGCCTTTGCTCCTTCAGGGTCAGTAACCGTAAGGGTGATCTTTTCCGGTTTGCCGTTCCAGTCTTCACGAGGCTGAGACACCGTCAAGGTCTTCTTGAACTTGTCATACTTGGTTTCCAAGTACTTGTTGCCAGTGAAGGTCCACTTGAGTTCATCGAAGCGATGATCCTTGTCGCGGGCAATCTGGTCAAGCTTAATCACGGCGATAACACCCTTGTTTTCGTCTTCCTTGATGGAGTAATCCTGAAGATCCTTCATAATAGGAGCGGCGTTTACGTGCTTCACCACGAACTTGACAACTGCCTTATCGGAAGCACCGGCAGGATCCGTTGCTGTGAAGACCAGAGTTTCTTCACCATACCAGTCATCCTTCTTGGGCTTGACAACGGCTTCACGACCGCCAGAGATAGTCACCTGCAAGTTCTTTGCACCAGCAACCTTCCATTTGATTTCGTGCGGCTTGTTGTCAGGGTCTGAGACATACTGGTCAAGCTTGATGGGCTTGAAGGATTTTCCTTCCAAGGTTTCTTGGCCAGGAATTTCCTTAACGCTAGGAGCGTCATTTACCGGCTTGACAGTGAACTTCACATCGACAGATGCCTTTTCACCAGACGGGTCAAAGACATTGACCTTAACGGTTTCAGAGCCGTTCCAATACTTATCCGGAATTTCAACGGTCAGGACACCCTTATCGCTGATATCATAGATGAGTTCATGAGTGACGCTCGGTCCCTTGGCCTTACCAGCCTTGGCCTTCTTGCCCTTCTTGCCCTTGGCAGGAGCGGCAGCGGGTTCTGCATCATCCAGAGTCCACTTCAGTTCTTCCAGTTTGTTATCAGGATCGCTGACCAACTTACCGAAGTCAACAGGAGCAAAACTCTTCTTTTCATCAATAACGAAGGGCTGCACAGACTTCAAGGAAGGTGGATCGTTGACCGGAGTCACTTCGAAGGTAGCTGTAGTGGATGCCTTTGCGCCAAGAGGATCCGTCACCGTGAAGGTGAGTGTTTCCTTGCCGTTCCAGCTGGGGTTCGGAGTGAGGATTTGGGCGCGAGCACCCTTCACATCCACCTTCAAATCCTTGTTGCCAGAAACAGACCATTTGAGTTCAGCAGGCTTGTTGTCCGGGTCTTCGGCAGACTTGGAAAGATCCACAGGAGCGAACTTTTCCTTTTCCTTTATCTTCTGGCCAGCAATCTTGCTGATCTTCGGAGCATCGTTCACTGGAGCCACTTCGAAGGCAATCTGCTGGGAAGCCTTTGCGCCTTCAGGGTCAACTACATTGAGAGTAATCTTTTCGTTGCCGTTCCAGAACTTGTCCGGAGTAGTAACCACCAACTGATGCTTGGCGTTCACAGAAGCCTTGAGGAAGCGAGTGTTGCCAATATCGAATTTCAATGCAGAAATCGGATGGTCTGGGTCAGAAACGAACTGGGCCAAATCGATAGGCTTGAAGGATTCCTTCTCCTTGATGGACTGGGTCGGAATCGGCTTCATCACCGGAGCGTCATTGACGGATTCCACGGTGAAGTTCACCTTTGTGGAGGCACTTGCACCTTCAGGATCCTTTGCGGTGAAGGTGATGTTGCGCTGACCATTCCAGTATTTGTTCGGAATCTTAACGCGGGCAATGCCCTTGGCATCAATTTCTACCTGCAAATCATCTGGAGAAGGTGCAGGAGCGGCGGCTTCAGGTTCAGCCTCGGCCTTATCATTCTTGCCCTTCTTACCCTTCTTATCCTTCTTGCCCTTAGCAGGCTTCTTTGCAGGAGCCTTCTTTTCGGCACCACCCACCTTTTCGACAACGGCGGTGAGGCTCAGTTGTTCGAACTTGTGGTCCGGATCGTGGAAGTACTTAGTCAAATCGATTTCCTTGAATTCGGACTTTTCCTTAATCTTTTGAGCAGGAATATCCTTCACTTCAGGAGCGTCATTGACAGAGGTAATTTCAAAGGTAATGGTCTGAGAGGCTTCCAAACCATCCGGGTCCTTCACAGAGAGAACCATGGTTTCGGGAGCACACCAGAAGTACTTATCCGGAGCGGAAACGGTAAGAATGCGGCTAGAAGAGATTTCGGCTTTCAACTTCTGGTTGCCCGTAATCTTCCATGTGAGTTCGCTCGGCTTATTGTCCGGATCCTTCACGTATTCGTCCAGCTTGATCATGGCGAAGGATTCCTTCTCCTTAATCTTCTGGTCGGCAATCTTCTTGACGAGCACCGGGGCGTCGTTGACGCGAGTGACTTCAAATTCCATCTTGTGGTTGGCGCTTGCGCCCTCGGGGTCCGTCACCGTGAACACGATGGTTTCACGACCGTACCACTGAGCATCCGGCACAGAAACGGCAGCAGTGTTATCCTTGCGAAGTTCCACCTTCAATTGCTTGTTGCCAGAAGTAGACCACTTGAGATCTGTTGTCTTGTGGTCAGCATCAGAAGCAAGAGAGTTGAGTTCGATGGTCTTGAACTTGCCACCTTCGCGGATGGTTTCGCCCTTAGGAGCCTTGTCAGAAATAACAGGTGCATCATTGATGGACTTCACTTCAAAGAGAGCTGTCTTGGAAGCCTTTGCACCTTCGGGGTCAGTAACCGTAAAGGTGATGTTTGCGGCACCATTCCAGTACTTGTTCGGAATGGCAATGGTTGCCACATGGTTGTTGTCCACCTTTACAGTAAGACCTTCGCCAGCAGAAGCCTTTTCGTCACCACCCTTCTTGCCCTTCTTGGCAGGAGCACTCTTGGAAACAGGGCTTACATCGAAGGTCCAGGTGAGTTCGCTATTCTTATGATCCGGATCCTTTACAAGGTCATCCAACTTGATAGTAGCAAACTGCTTCTTTTCATCAATGGACTGGCCCTTCAGTTCCTTCACGAAGGTCGGAGCATCATTGACAGATTCCACAGTGAATGTTACAGAAGTAGAGGCGGAAGCACCTTCCGGGTCAGTGACGGTGAACTTTACGGTTTCAGAACCATGCCAGTACTGGTTTGGCTGAGTGACGGTTACTTTGTGGCTGCCGTCCATGGCAACCTTCAGTTCCTTGGCACCTTCAATCTTCCATTTGAGCTTGTTCTTCGGATGGTCCAAATCCTCTACGAAGTTATCCAATTCGATAGCCTTGAATTCCTGCTTTTCCTTGATGGTCTGGCTTGCAATTTCCTTGAGAACCGGCACGTCGTTGATGGACTTGACCGTATAGGTTGCGGTAGCCTTAGCGGAAGCGCCTTCAGGGTCAGTGACAGTGAAGGTAATCTTTTCAGAACCATTCCAGAGCGGATTCGGAGTCTTGATGGACACTTCCCCACTCTTGGCCACATTCACCTTCAAATCCTTGTTGCCGGAAACTTCAATCTTCAACTTTTCGAACGGATGGTCAGGATCCTTAACTAATTCAGCCATATTGAAGGTTGCAAATTCAGCCTTTTCATCAATGGTCTGATCGTTGATCTTACCAAGGACAGGCGCATCGTTCACAGATGTGACAGTAAACGTAGCGGTGCAAGAAGCCTTACCACCTTCAGGGTCTTCTACATTGAAGGTGATGGTTTCTTCACCATGCCAGAACTTGTCCGGAATGACAACCTTGGCCATGCGCTTGTCGTCCACAGAAACGGTGAGCTTGGGAGCATATCCCTTGGGAGAGCTCTTGCCCGGCTTCACATCGAAGGACCAAGTCAGCTGTTCCGGTTTGTGGTCCGGATCGCTAACGATATCAGCAAGGCTGATGATAGCGAATTCGCGCTTTTCCTGAACAGACTGATCCTTAATGGGCTTCGTAAATGTAGGAGCGTCATTGACAGATTCTGCAGTGAAGGTCACAGAACGATTGTCCGTAGCACCTTCAGGGTCAGTTACAGTGAACTTGATGGTTTCGGATCCATTCCAGAACTTGCTGGGAGCAGTGATAGTTGCAACACGCTTGCCATCAATGGCCACCTTCAAGTCCTTGTTGCCAGAGAAGGTCCACTTCAGATTGCTCTTGTCGTGGTCCAAATCTTCCACAAACTTGTCCAGTT
>JAKSIM010000019.1 GCA_024398845.1 Fibrobacter sp.
GCAGTAACGCAGAAGACTTCGTCCATCACGCCCCGGACTACGACCATCCGACTCCATACTACGGCCAGCAACAACTGGACAAGGAAGGCAACTACATCTTTGTTGCCCCGCGTGGCGATACCGATGGCATGCCCTGGAGCATGACCAGCGACAAGGACCACAAGTTCTTTGACCAGTTGCTCACCACCATGGAAGACAACTACTGTATCGACACCACCCGCGTATTCGTCACGGGCTTCAGCTTCGGTGCCATGTACACGAACTCCCTCGCTTGGGACATGCAGCACAGAATCCGCGCCGTGGCCGTCTACGCCCCGGTCGCAGAAGTGATTTACCTGCCCAAGAACGCAGGCAAGCCCATCGCCTGGATGGCCGTCCACGGCAAGCGCGACGGCACCTGCCAATACAGCCACGACTTGCAATCCACCCTCCCGGCAATCCTCAAGAACAACGGCAAGGCTTCTGACGGCGATAGCCAATTTACAGACGCCAGCGGCGAAAAACCGGAAGAATTCAACGGCACCGCAGGCCACCTCTGCTACGACTTCAAGACGGTCGATGAACGCTTCCCCGTGAAGTTCTGCAGTTGGAACGGAGAACACCAGTGGACCGCACACGACGGCGGCAACACGGGCGTTGGCCAGGGATGGCAGAACACTTGGGTCCCAGAAGAAGCTCACAAGTTCTTCGAACAGTTCTAATACAGTTTAATTCTCTCCAAAACCAAACTAACAACAAACGGTGTTCCTGCACGGAGCACCGTTTTTTATTTTTGCCAAGTTTGCAAACTTCAAAATGAAAAAAAATTTGTTTCGCCCGTGCAACAAGCACGTTTTTTTATGAAATGTTTTTGGGAACGTGCAAAGGCCATGCCAAAAATAATTGGCGTTTTTAAGAAAATTTCGTCAATTTTACGATTTTGAACTGAAGCAAAGCGCATAAGTCGCCTTTTTGGCACGGTGTTCGCTTATAGAGGAGCGAAGACAAAAACAAAGGGTCCTCCGGCAAGCGCCGAGACCCGCAACCAAAGAGGTAACAATTATGATGAACGCACAAATTCTCCCCACCGCATTCTATGGCATCCAGAACTTCATTGACAGCTTGAACGCTGCTGGTTCTAAATGCGAATGCACCTACACGCCCAAGGCCGACTACTACGAAGTCGAAAACGGCTTCACGCTTGAAGTGGAACTCCCGGGCGTGAAAAAGGAAAACCTTGACGTGCAGGTGGAAAAGAACATCTTGACCGTAAAGGCCATGCGTATGCGCAAGGACGAAAAGTTCACCTACGAACGCAGCTTCCGCCTCGCCGACGACATCGATACAGATAACATAAAGGTCAGCCTCGAAAACGGAATCCTGAAGTTCGATCTCGTCAAAAAGCAGAAGGTCGCGGCCCGTAAGCTCGACATCGTCTAACCCTTAAATTTCTCCTTTCATCGTACTCCTTAAACTCCAAAATCCCAAGCCGCAAGGCGAGGGATTTTTTTAGCTATAGGGTAATTTTCCAGAACTGGGTATAAACGCTACAGAACAACCCCGGCTTATACCCATTTTTTAGAACAAATTAACACAAAAACATCCATTGAAAAAGATTAAAGCTAAAATGTGGGTATAAAAGAGCTATCTAAGGTCTGCTTTATACCCATGCAAAGGCAAAATACCCAACCAAAAGAAAAGTTCTCTCAAATTTATGGGTATAAGCGCCACAAAGCAGACTCCTTTTATACCCACTTTTGTCAAAAAAACTTATTTATTGCATTATGAGAATATTCATCATAGGTTTATGCGCAGTTCTCACCGCATGCTCGGAATCGTTTACCGATGCCCGCGACGGCCACACGTACAACACCGCTAAAATCGGGAATCAGACGTGGATGGCCGAGAACCTCGCCTACGAAGCCGCGGGTAGCGCATGCCCCGACGGTGAAAATAAGAACTGCAGCAAGTTCGGGCGTTTGTACCCGTGGGAAGCCGCCAAGAGCGCCTGCCCCGAAGGATGGCGCCTGCCGAGCAAAGAAGACTTCGAGGCGCTCGTGAAGATTGCAGGTAATAACACTGCGGGGGCAGCCCTCAAGGCCAGCAGCGGATGGTTCAAGAAGGGGAACGGTTCCGACGAATTTGGCTTCGCGGCAATGCCCGCCGGTTTTAAAAACAGCGACGGGAAGTTTGACGGCATTGGCGGTTACGCGCACTTCTGGAGCACAACAGTCGACTCACAAGAAAACACCTTCGCGTATTTTTTCGCGCTTGATTTCAGTAGCGACCAGGCAAACATCAGCTCCTTTGACCAGGGTGACGCGCGCTCCGTGCGATGCATAAAGTAAGCGCGATGCTTAAAGGTCACCTCTAAAAATTCAATTTTCAAAAATTTGACACAGTCCACTCCGCTTGCTCGGCAAAAGCTCGCAAGACGAGCGATGCAGAAAAATGCTTGCACTTTGCAAGCTATTTTTCTATATCCGAGTCGCAGCAGCGGACGCCTATACAAAACTTGCCACTTCAGTGGCTTAGTTGAGTTATCCACTTTGTGGAAAAGCGTCAAATGCAGGCCCATAAATGGTCCGGTACTTTCCTCGCTTCGCTTAGTTGGTTGCGACTCTTCGCGCTGGTTCAACAAGTTGCAAAAGCTGGGCCTCATCAATGATCAAGCAAGCTTGATCGCTGAGTTCGGCCTTTGCTTTTGTCGTCATTCAAAGTGGCAAAGGTCCGGAACCGAGTGTCGCGACAGAATGCTTGCATTCTGGCAGGACCGAGGTGAACAACCTTGGCCCGAAGGGCAAATACCACCAGTATTGCACATATGCCAATTCCTGGCCTCGGTCATGAGTAAACAAGTTTACTCGCGACACTCGGCTTACGGAATTGTCGCCACTTTTGATGCCGAAGGCATCAGTAGTACGCCTCAGTTATAAAAGCACATAAATGTGTTTTTGCAACATTCGGCTTTTGAACTACTCATTCCTGCCATCGCTCGGTCTCACTCAAATTTTCTTAACCACATCCGTTTTAGACGAACGCCGCAGAGGCAAGCTTGCTTGCCTCTATGGCTGAGTCGCACGGATGACACTCTGTGTAAAGCAATTTTTAGAGGTGACCTAAAGTAAATTAGCCGAGGCGCTGCACGAGGTAAGGAATCGCCTTCTCGAACTTGACGCCGTACCAATGATCCTTATCGCCCAGAGTCTGCTTCATGGATTCGACCACAAAGTCAGCGGCGATAGAAGCGGCTTCAAGCGGAGACTTGCCGCGCATTAGGGTGCCCGCAAACACAGAGGCATAAACGTCGCCCGTGCCGTGCATCGCGGCATCCAAACGGTCGGTGAAGTAGTATTCCATCTTGCCATTGTACAGGCAGGCGACACCGAGCTTGCTCTTTTCAAAGCTTACGCCCGTGAGAATCACGTTCTTCGCGCCGAGTTTTGTCAAATCATGGCAGACCTTCTCGATGTAAGCCTGGTCGTAATCCGCACCCACATACGGGATGCCAAGCAACAAGGATGCTTCCGTCAAGTTCGGCAGCAAAAAGTCTGCGCCGTTGCAGAGCTTCGCCATCTGCTTCGGGAAATCCGGACCGAAGCCCGCATAGAGACTCCCGTTGTCGGCCATGGCCGGATCCACAATGCGCAACGCACCTGGGCGGGCCACCTTCTCCATAATGTCGAGGATATACGGAATCTGCGCTTCGCTCACATACCCCGTGTAGAACGCATCAAAGTCAATGTGTTCCTTGAGCCAGCGGTCCATAATCTTCGGCATTTCGGGAGTGAGGTCATGGAAAGTCCAGGCAGAAAAACCAGGAGCCGTGTGGTTCGAAAGCACGGAACTCGGGAGAATTGCGGTCTCGATACCGCAAGCCGAAATAAGGGGGAGAGCCACCGTCAGGGAGCACTGACCCACGCAAGAAATGTCCTGAATCGTCAAAAGACGCTTGTCCATGATAACCTCCATTGGTTTTCGGCGCATAAATTAGCTATATCTGGTTATATTTGTATATCCAAAAATCAATTATTTTTATAATACCAGATGATTACCATTGATTTTGACAAGCGCGGTTCCGCCGGCCTCTGCGAATTCCTCGTAGATTCTCTTAAAACACAAATCCTTACGAACCGACTCATTGCTGGCGAAAAACTTCCCTCCAAGCGCACACTCGCAAGCCACCTCGGCGTAAGCGTCATTACCGTACAGAACGCCTACAACGAACTCATCGCCACGGGCTACATCTACTCCATCGAAAAAAAAGGATTCTTTGTCACCGAGATTATGCCCGTGCAGAGCTTTGCGACAAGCGACAGTCATGAAGCCACGAAAAAGGCGGGCCACGCACACGCCTTGAGCAACACGAAACCCGAGCCAAAGTTCTTTACCGACTTTCGCAGCAACTCCACGCTCTCCGAAAAATTCCCGTTCAACGTCTGGGCAAAAATCTCGCGACAAGTATTGAACCGCGCAGACGACGCCCTCCTCGAACGCCAGGACGTTTTTGGCGTGTGGGAACTGCGGGAGGCCATCGCGAAGTACCTGCTGGAATTTCGCAACATGCAGGTGCGACCCGAGCAAATCCTCATTGCCGCAGGCACGGAGTCGCTGTACTCCATGCTCGTACAGTTCCTCGGCCGCACATTGCGTTACGCGCTCGAAAACCCCGGTTACAAAAAGGTCGCCTCCGTCTTTAAGCTCGAAGGCGCGCGCGTCACCGCACTCCCAATCGATTCCGAAGGCATGAACCCGGAACTCCTGAAGCGCGCGGGCGCAGACGTCGTGCATCTTTCTCCATCGCACCACTTCCCGACCGGCATCGTGACGCCCATTCGCCGTCGAAACCAGCTCCTGAACTGGGCCAGCGAAAAGCCTCACCGCTACATCATTGAAGACGACTACGACAGCGAATTCCGCTTTAACGGCAAGCCCCTCCAAACGCTTCAATCCGGAGACAAGTTCGGCCGCGTCATCTACATCAACACGTTCTCCAAAACGCTCGCGCCCTCGTTTCGCATCAGCTACATGGTACTCCCCGCGAACCTCGTTGAGCCCTTCCGCAAAAAATTTGAATTCGCCTCGTGCCAGGTGAGCGCCTTTGAACAGTTCACGCTCGCGCAGTTCATTAGCCAAGGCTACTACAGCAAGCACATCATCCGCATGAAGAACTATTACCGCACACTTCGCAACAACTTAATCCAGGCGTTTACGCAAAGTAAATTCAAGGACATGGCAACTATCCGCGAAGAAGAAGCGGGCCTACACTTTTTGCTTACCCTAAAAGCAGACGAACACCCGGGTTTAAAAAAGCGAACCAACGAGAACCGCTCAGGACTCGGCAACCGCATTCAAAATGGAGCCACCCTCAACGCAGAAATCCTCGATGCCCGTCTTCGCCGCGAAGGCATTCGCCTTCCACTTCTTCGCGACTACTTTTACGAAACCACAAAACATTCCGAAACAACCTTTGTCGTGAACTACAGCGGCATCAAAAAGGAACACATCGTCCAAACCGTCAAGCGCATGGAAAAAGCCATCCTAGGCGGGTAGGCCCTGCACGATTCATCGGCAACGCCTCACGCAGCTACGGCCCGCAAGGAAGACCCGCAGGGGAACTCGCCAGCAAGAAGCGTCAACAGGATGGCCGATGGCGAAGGAATTGCGTAATTTTTCGCAATTTCAGGGCATTTTTCGCGTCGCCATTTTGTATATTCAAGGTGTAAAAAATGGAATTTTGCAGAAATGCTCGATAAAGAAGTCTTAAAAACCGTCAGCCGCATCGAACTCAGCGTCCGCGGCACACTCGACACCGTGATGACCGGCGCCTACCACAGTTCCTTCAAGGGGAACGGTATGGAGTTCAGCGAAGTCCGCGAATACATGCCGGGCGACGACGTGCGCACCATCGACTGGAACGTGACCGCACGAACCGGCACGCCGTATGTGAAGAAGTTTATCGAAGAACGCGAAATGACCATGCTTTTGATGGTCGACGCCAGTAGCAGCTCCGAATTCGGTAGCGGCAAGCAGATGAAGGGCGAAGTCATGGCGACTCTCACGGCACTTCTCGCCTTTGCCGCCATCAAGAACAACGACAAGGTCGGCCTCCTCATTTACACCGACCAGGTGGAACTCTTCATTCCGCCCGAAAAAGGCCGCAAGCACGTGCTGCGCCTGATTCGCGAAATCCTTTATTTTAAGCCCGAGCACCACGGCACCAACACGCAAGTGGCCCTGGAATACGCCGGCAAAATTTTGAACCGCCGCGCCGTGGTCGTGGTGATGAGCGACTTCCTGGACGAAGGATTCGAAAACGCATTCAAGATTCTCCGCAAGCGCCACGACGTGCT
The DNA here is from genome assembly GCA_024398845.1 of Fibrobacter sp. Taxonomy (GTDB): domain Bacteria; phylum Fibrobacterota; class Fibrobacteria; order Fibrobacterales; family Fibrobacteraceae; genus Fibrobacter. The sequence goes on from JAKSIM010000019.1 coordinate 6,333, forward strand.
CGCCGTCTCCGTGGTGGACCCGCGCGAAATGCAGTTGCCGCCCGCAGGCCTCGTGGAACTCGAAGACCCCGAAACCGGCGAGACGCTCTTGATAGATACCGGCGACGCCGCCTTCCGCGAAGCGTTCGCCCGCGAAGCAAAGCGCCAGGGCAAGGCCGTGAAGGAACTCTTCCAGCGCATGTCCATCGACTTTGTTCGCATCGAGACGCACGACGACTTCAAGGATACCGTGGCCCCGCTCATCGAGCACTTTAGACGCCGCGCGAAAGCCGCCCGGATGTAAGAATCATATCGTTTTTATTACTGAGCCGAGGATTCTGCCCATTTTTCCTCCTGTCGCTACACGCTTGAAAGCGACGGATTGAACCATATAGCAAGACTTGCGGCATTTACGTGGGAGAGCGCCCTCTCCATAGAAAGGCCCGTTCTGCCGCGGAGCCGAAGCCCCTGGCGCACAGACCGCCGAAGTACAAAATGCAGCATTCGCTGCATGAAAGCCGTGTGAAACCTCACCGGCGGGGGAACAAAGAATGTAAACTACTCATTTGTTCACTAATAAATATAAATACAAAATTTGCCGGCGTCAAGTCCCCTTACAAAAAATTTCAAATTAAATTTGACAGACATCCTAATTGGCGTCCATCAAAAGTCTCGGTTCGAGAGACTCAATTTTGTAATTATTGCGGTTGTTTTTCTTGACAGATTTCTTGTTATTCTTGTTGAATTTGGACATATAACCCCATCGGCTTTCCATGGGAAAGCCTTGTTAATTTGTTTAAAATCTTGTTATAATTAGTAGTTTTTTACACAGCGGACGGAATGCGCATAATCATTCTTCTTTCGAGCCCCGCCTCGAGACGTTTGGTTATCCATAACGTTTGTCAATTTAGCCTCATCCGGATAGTCAGAATTCTGTTCGGGAAGCCAAAATAGCGTCTGTTCCTTTATATTTTGAAACACCGTTGTACCGTTTGGATAGCGTTCCCAATAACCGGTAGGCAGTAATGACATTCCGTACAAGTTCTCGTTACCGAATCCGGCAACCTTCGAGCCCATGTAGTAGCCGACATCACCATGGCTCATTTCAGACAGAAGTGCCCATATATCCTCGTTCATCACATGCCACCCCTCGGGGCAAATGCCTTGATGCTGGAGAAAATTGATATATCCGTCGAATTTTTCATTCTTATTGCTATAGTCAAACTTATTAGGACATTTTTCCGAAGCGATGGATACACTATCGCACACAGCAGGGAATCCCATGGCGTTGCTCCAGGTATAGAGACCGCCCCAGCCGTTCTCGCAGTACCACGGGTCGTCATCGTAGCAGTACTTGGTCGAGTCGCCCTGTACCGTGCCGCCCGCAATCATCTTTCCAAAATTGAGATTTTCGGCAAATATGGTGACAGAGTCGACGCCGCGCATATGGTACTTATAATCAATCGTCACCGTACGGTATTTTTGTCCGTCACGAGGGTCTGTGAACTCGCCGTATGACACCTTCTCGTTGAACTGCTTCGACATGTCGAAATAGCTGCTAGTGGGCACAGCCGAACTGGAGGAGGCTATTTCAATCAAAGATCCATTCTTGCAGATATATTTTTTCCCAGTGAGCGTAAATTCAAATGTTTGCCCCTCTTCTTCCGGAGTACAGCTTAAATCCTCCGCCTTGCTAGAACTGCTATTCCCCGCCGAAGACCCAGCAGAAGTCCCCGAGCTGCTCGACTTAACGCTTGACGAGGCTGGGCTAGACTCACCGCCACTGTTCTTGTCTCCTGTAGACGAACTGGATTTCGCAGACGACGAACTGTTCGTCGATAAGGACGAGACGCTGCTGCTGGATTTGTCTCCATTGCCGTCACTGGTCCCGTCGCCGCTGCTCAGGATTTCGCTAGACGAAGATTCCTTTTCCGGTTCAACGAAGCTGCTGCTGTCGTCGCCTCCGCAGGCGACAAGCGACAAGGCCAAACATGCGGCGGCTAAAAAATTCAATGACACTTTAGAAAAGGTTCTCATTGTAAACAAACTCCACAATAACCCAAATATACTCTTTTTTTAGTCCAGGGGATGGTGGAAAAAGCAATGGACTGCCGCGGCCTTCGGCCTCGCAGTGACAATGTGGAAAGGACGGCCTCGCAGTGACACGAGGGAAAGGAAGGTTTCGTTGTGACAAGGTCTCATTGACACGCCTTGTCTTTTTTCCCCTTGAATTTTATTCGGTTGCTTTTCGATATTCCAGGAACTTCAAGCTGTAAATGGCCGTGCCTTTAGAGACGGAACGTACGCCGGTAGCGTAGCCGAAAATTTTTCGCAGTGGGATGTCGGCCTTGAAGGTGTGTATGCGGCCGTCTCCGCCGATTTCCTTGATTTTGCCTTCACGAGCCTGGACGTCATCGGTCACAAGGCCCGCGAAAGTCACCGGGCACTCCAGCGAGAGTTCCATCATAGGCTCGAAAAGTTCTATATCGGCAGGTTTGATCAATTTGATGACCGCATCGGCACAGCACTTTTTAATCATGGGCGGGAGCGCGCCTTCGGTCCATTCAAAGTCATGGACTTCAAAGCGTACACCTACGAGCGGGCCTTTGCCGAGCACGCCTATTTCGGTTGTCTCCAAAAGGGCGGAGCGCACACCCGCGAGAATTTCGCGTGGGGCCTTTTCCATGAATTCAGCAGAGAGGCGAATGTCATGGGCCTCAGTTTCAAGCGGTTCCGCGGAAAGTCGAATTGAAATTTTGTGCGGGCCAATCTGGAAGGTGTTTTCGACAGGGCCCACATCGTGGCACAGGCGTTCCTGCCAATGGACTTCCGGTTCGCCAGCCTTCACTTCGCAGCCGAATTCACGGCGCAAGCGCGCCAGCAAAACATCCAACTGCACCTCGCCCACGGTATGCAAATACCAGAAGCCGCCATCGTCATGCTGCACGCGGAAACTCGGGTCCATGCGGCTGAGCGTCAAGAGGCTCTTTTCTACGTGGTGGTAATCTTCGGTGCTTACGCATTCAATGCGCGTCTGCAACAGCGGTTTATAACGATCCCGGATGGATCCCGTCGTGCCTTCGGCACTCCAGGATAACGAGGTTGCGCCTGTGTCGCTGTGGGTCCCGTTCGCCACTTCGTGGCTCCAGGATGACGCGGGGGGTTCATCGTGGTTCCAGGATGACGCGGGGGGTTCATCGCGGTTCCAGGATGACGCGGGGGGTTCATCGTGGTTCCAGGATGACGCGGGGGGTTCTACAGTTCCGTCGCGTAAAATGGCCTGTCCGAGTTCCGTTTCGAACGGGGCGCGCATGGCATAAATATCGCCCGCACGGATTTCTTCCACAGGCAAAAGCAGGTTCGCCTTGAGGCGCGAGAATTCAAAACCTGCGGGCCATTCCTTGCGTTCCATGTTCGAATGCGCGCGGAACAGCGAGATTTCGCCGACGCCCTTGAAATGGCGCAAGCGAATCACCTGGCCAAGTTCCTCGCTGTTGAATTCGGGGACTTCGGGCAAAAAGAAACTGAGCGCCGTGATGAGGCTGCGGACGCCAAAGCCTTCCATCGCAGACCCCGCATAGCAAAGTGCGTAATCGTCGCTCGCAGCAAGTTTGCGCAAGCCCTTGAGAAGCGTCTTGGGCGGCACGGGCTTTTTGTCCATCGCAAGCGAGAGCACGTCATCGTCAAAGTTGCTCGCGAAATCCACCGCCTCCGCGTAGCATCTTTTAATCTCACGCGAATGGTCCCAGCCATCCTCCACATTCCAGCCGTCGTCGACGACTTCTTCGCCTGTTTCGGAATGTTCCAAGCGGCTCTGGCTCAAGACATCGTACACGGCGGTCATCTTGCCGTCGGTATATTCAGGGAGCGTCATCTGCACCGGGCGCACTCCCAGCACTTCCTCGATGTTGATGAGCGTTTCGTCAAGGGAGTAGTCGGGATTGTCGAGCTTGTTGACAAACAGAATCGTGCGGACTCCGGCAGCGCGCAACTTCTTGAAGGCGGCTACCGTCTGGGTCTCGACACCACTCGCCGCACTCACCACAAGCACGGCCCCTTCCACCGCCGAAAGCGCCATATCGACTTCGGCGCCAAAATCCACATGGCCCGGCGTATCCACAAAATTGAACCACGTGTTTTTCCACTCAAAATGCGCGACGCCACTTTCAATCGTAATGCCGCGTTCCTTTTCTTCCACCATGTAGTCCATCGTGGCAAGGCCCTCTTCGACCTTGCCCGGCCGGCGCACTTCACCGGAGGCAAACAAGATGCGCTCCGAGAGCGTCGTCTTGCCGGCATCGACGTGAGCGAGAATCGCGATGTTCCTGATGGATTGGGGCATGGCAGTCTGCGATTTTTATGCGTTCAATTTTGCTTCAAGCGCGGCAACGCGATCGGCCAGATCTTCGCAAAGCGCTTCCAGCTTGGCAAGGCGAGTGTCGTGCTCGGTATCTTTCACGCGTTGACGGCGAAGTTCCAAGTCCTGTTCATTATTCTTAGAATCCTGGGAATCCAAGCGAAAATCATGTTCGGCATCTTTTGCCGTCTGAAACTTCAACTTAAAACTTTGTTCGCGTTCCTTGCTATACAAAGCGTCTATGCGAACATCATGTTCAAAGTCCTTTTCTGCCTGAACATTCAAGCGCTCGTCGTGTTCCTTATCCTTATCATGGAGTTCACGAAAACGGAGTTCTTCTTCACGTTGCATAAAAACCTCGCTTTGTTGGATTTATAAAAACAATGTAGCAATCAACGCACGCAACGCACCGAAAATCCAAAGATTTTAGGCTTGCTGGTGTAACCGAAAGCCATAGATTTGTTCGTCAGGTACCAGACGCGGGCATTTCCCGGTTCAATTCCTTCCAACGAATCGTCTGCGCTCCAGAAAAATGCGAATTTATCCATGTTGCCGTAGGTTTCGTCGTCAAAACGGTTCCCGGCAGGCATGGCGCTGAACTTGAGCGTATCGTTGCCGTTCGTTTCGCCTTTCCAGCCGTAGGTCGTTTTGAGCAAATATCCCGCGTTGAAATCGGCGCCGGCGGCAGTCCACAAGGATTCAAAATCGGCCTGGGATGGCAAGCGAAAACCCGCAGGACAAGCGTTGCGGGCGGCTTCCCACATGTATAGGCGACCGTAGGCCATGCAATTGTTTTCGTCGTCGCCAAAGCAGAAACTGCCATCGGCCTGGTAATTCAGATTGTCGCCGAACCATTCGAGATTCGCAACGCGCACCAGGCGATACTTCTGCTTGTCGCGAGGGTCCTTGAATTCCAGGGACTTTTTCGCGGACTTCAATGACGCGGCAGAAGACTTCGCATGTTTCGAAGCCGCGGACTTCGACGGATTCCCCTTCGCAAAAGACTCCCCCGCAAACACGAGGAGCAGCGCAAGAACAGTAAAAAGCACTTTATTCATGAAGGGAAATCTAGAAAAAGCGACGTCATCCTTGACTGAACGCAGCCTTTTCGCAGTCATCCTCGACCAAGCGTAGCGCGAGAGGGGATCCATAATGAAATTATCGCCGTTTTTTCACGCAATTGGTTCTGTATGGATCCCCAAGGGCAGGGCCCTTGAGGATGACTCTGCAAAATTTTACTTCACGATGACGCGTTTTGAGGAGTCATCCTGGGCCCCGTCGCTGCGCTCCAGGGTGACGCACAAAACGAGAGCTCCAGGGTGACGTTTTATGCGTCGAGTTTGCGGATGTCCTGCAAAGGAATCTGCCTGTCGGCGACAAACAGCACTCGCGTCACGGGGTCCATTTTTTTCGCCACGCCGACTACGGTCTCGTACGTGCCGACGCCTTCGGAACTTTCAGCCCCCTGCACAAAGAACGTCACGCGCACTTCCGGATGCTCGCCCGCATCCAGCGCAGAAACCAACAGCGCAAAGGAATCCTCGAGTTCCGACATCCCGTCTTCAAGGAGGTCGTCGCGGTTCACGTTCAGGTTACGTTTCGCAGTTTCATCGATAGCGTCGGTATGGCCGCGCAAGGCGGCGAACGGGCTAAAAATCTTCGCACGGGCGACGGTCGCCATCCGCGGATGCTTCATCAAGAAGTTCCAATCGTCGCGCGGGTACGGCAAATCGATGATGTCGCTGTAATCGAAACTAGGCACGGTGCCCTCCAATCTGGCCGTTGCGTTCCACAGTCGTGGCACCCTCCTGCAAATCCATGCCCTTGATGATGGCGTTCTTGCCGAAGCGTTTCTTGATGAGCAGTTCCGCCTGCAGGCGTTTCTTTTCGCGTTCCTGCTTCTGCACGTCGGTAAACAAGTCGTAGCCCTCGTTACTCGAGTCCACAACGTCGTTCGCGGTCAAGTTCAGTTTTTTCACAGTGAGCGAGGGATTCGCGATGCGATCGTACAAGTCCATGACCGCCTTCGCAATCGTCTCTTGCGAACTCGTGTAATGCCCGATGCTCGCCGTTCCGTGCGCAGGCTTCGGCACCGTGCGCCCGTAAAAATCCACGACCGTCTCGCCCGTGTACTTTCCATTGTCCACGTTTTCGCGGTCGTACATCAGCAAAAGTGTGAGGCCGTTCGTGACCAGGTTCTTTTCAATCAAGTCGAGCGTGAGCGTATCGACCATTTCGCGCACCACGATGCGGGCCTTCGCGAAATCGTACGGGCAGCTCAGCACCTGCCCGCCGCCAAGGCTGCGGCTTTTCGGCTTCGCACGTTTGATGTCGGCAATCGTGCAGGGTTCGTAACCCCACGCATGGTCGATTAAAATTTCGGCATTCACGCCGAACATCTTGTAAAGCGCCTCCGGATTCTTGACGCTCACTCGCGCCAAATCGCCCATCGTGTAAATGCCGCGGCCGTTGTTCAGGTAGCATTTTTCCAGGCGTTCCGCTATACCGCGACCAATCTGCCAAAAGCCGGTAAGCGGCCGGTGCGACCACAGGTTTTTGCGGAAACTCATCTCGTCGAGTTCCGCAATGCGAACACCATCTTCGTCGGGCTCCACATGCTTCGCCATCACGTCCATCGCAATCTTGCACAGGTAAAGATTCGTGCCGATTCCCGCCGTCGCCGTGATCCCCGTCGTCTTGAATACGTCCTGGATCATGGTCTTCGCGAGTTCCTTCGCGCTCTTTTTGTACAAATTAAGGTACTGCGTCACATCGATAAAGCATTCGTCGATGGAATACACGTGAATGTCGTCGGCGCTCACGTACTTCAGGTACACATTGAAAACCTTCGTGGAGAATTCCACGTAGCGGGCCATCTGCGGCGGGGCGATGATGAAATCGACGACTTTCCCCGTGCGGGCCTTTATCTCGCGGACCTTCTGGTTCACCTCGAAAAGGCGCGCGCGTCCGGGAATCCCGTACGCCTTGAGGCTCGGCGTCACCGCAAGGCAAATCGTCTTCTCGGTGCGGCTCGCATCCGCCACCACAAGATTCGTGGTCAAGGGGTCAAGCCCGCGCAGCACGCACTCCACCGAAGCAAAAAACGACTTCAAGTCGATGGCGATGTACGTGCGTTTTTCGGCGGCGCGACTTCCATCTGCGCGTTTTTCGGGAGCGGGAGCCATACGCCTCACTTGCGATAGTCGTACAGGTAATACGTCGCTTCACCCTCCGCAAAAAGGGCGGGCTTTATAATCCACGTATCCGGTTCACCCGTGCGGTAAGTTACGGTAATGGCGTATTCGTTTTCGCTTTGCAAAAGCTCTTGCGGCACCGTCCAGAAGTTTTCTGCCTCAATAGCGCTCTTCAATTCAAAGGCATCGTTCGAAGCAATTCCGCGCGCGGTAATGGACTTCACTGCATCTTTGGGGTTACGCACCTGGATCACGCTCCAAAAGGCGCTTGCGCCTTCCTTGACCCAAATACTGGTGGAGTCGCCCCAAACACCTTCAACGCCTTCGCAACTCACGAATTCCCATTCGCCATAATAACGACCTACGAGGTCGCCCATAATATCGCTTGCCGGGGCGCCACCCAAGTCGACTCCGCAATTGGCATCGGGGCAACGGTCCGTAATGCGCACGGTCACCATCTTGGTTCCCTCGGGAGTCGCCGCACGCACGCGCACGCAACCACCGCAGGCAAGGCCGCCATCCCACGGGCCTTCGTCATCACCGGGAGAAACATTCACATGGATGGCCGCGTAATACTGGATGTTGGTCTGTCCGTAATTGCAGGCGCCGCCGAGACTCGTTTCCTTGGCGGTCACGCTCCCGTAAGTTGTGATGGAGCCCTTGCCGCCTTTTTCGGTCAACTCCGGATCAGAGGCGGTAAAGTTATTGCAAAGTTCACAGGTGTATTCAAGCGGAACCACTGCAGAGGATCCTGCACCGGAATCTACCGCAGAACTACTCGTCGAAACCTCTTTGGAACTGCTTGAGACAACTTCGGCACTACTTTCCGGCTTCGCCGAACTGCTCTCAGGTTTTTCTGAACTGCTATCTGTTTTTTGCGCACTGCTCACCGGAGAGCTTTCGCTGCTCATCTCCTTCAGGGAACTGCTAGCATTCTCGCCACGAGAACTCGAAGATTCTGCACTAGACATAGCAGAAGAGCTCTTCGCATCATCGCTGCTCAATAAAGTCTCGGGCTCCGTCACCGGTTCCACCACAGTAGAAGTTGAATCGGAATCACCGCCACAAGCCACAAAGGCCAATGCAAAAAACAAGCCTAAACGAAAATGCTTCATATAGGTAAATTTAGGTTTTTATAGTGAAATAAACGGAACGCAACCGGAGTGCGTCACCTGTTAGGCGGCCAAAACAAAGGCAGCGCCATAAACAACAATCATCGGGCTGATGATTTTGAAAACATTCCAGATGTAAATAAAAACATTCCTCATACGCTACCTTTTATAAAGATACAGCGTACTTTTGAAAATGACAAGAAAAAGTTTATATACAAACTGCCGACTTACCAGTCCTGGCGCTTTTTGCGGCACTCAGCGTTACCAGTCCTTAGCTGGGCGAGCTTGGCCACGAATAGGCTTCCAAGGCTTGCGTTCGCCATTCTGTTCGTCAAAGTCCTTCAACAGCTGGCTTGCCTCTTCCGGGGTCATTTCGCCCATCTGCACAGGCTGTTCCTGCGGTTCTTCACCACTGCTGTCGCTGGAGCCCTCCTCGGGCTGTTCCGGCTGTTCACCCGCACCGCCCTGGTCGCTGCTGCTTTCGCCTTCGCTATTGCTGCTCGCGCCACCTTGGCCCTGATTTTCATCTTCGCTATCGCTAGAACCTTCAGAACTGCTGGACTCGCCATTTTGATCTTGGTTGTTTTCGCCCTGATTCTTGTTCTGGTCCTGATTTTGGTCCTTATCCTGATCCTGATTCTGATCTTGGTTTTGATCCTGATTCTGGTCCTGGTTCTTGTCGTTCTTCTTGTTTTCGTTCTTTTGTTCGTCCTTGGCCTCGTGAATGCGGTCAAGGAGCATTTGCAGCTTTTGATCGTTCGGGTAATATTGCAAGCCCTCGTTGCAAGTGATTTCGGCACTCGGCAAACGATTTTCAATATACTGGAAGGCTGCATCGCTATAATAGGCGCTAGCACTCTTCGGAGCCGCCACCGCAGCCGAAGCCAGGAGCATCAACCAACCACCAACCACTAGCCACTGCTTACTAGTCATTAAATCACCTCCAGGTCATTGTCGGTGTTGCTTGCGTCAATCTTTGCCTTGGGTTTGCGCCCAGCCTTGATTTCAATGACATCATCAATGCGTTGCACATAGGAACCCAGCTGGCCAGCCGTTTCATCTTCGGCAATCGTATTTTCCAAAAGTTCCTTCGCCTCGGCATACTTGCCGTCCTTGCTCAGCTGCAGGGCGCGGGCAAGGGCTTCCTTAGCCTTTTCAGAAAGTGGGGGTTGCTTTTGGTCGTTATCCTGATCCTGGTTCTGGTCCTTGTTCTCTTTTTGCTTGTCGAGTTCTTCTTTTAACTTGCGCTGAACAATTTCCACGTTTTTCTTTGCATTTTCAAAACTATTGTCGAGGTCAATCGCCTTCTTTAAATACCCCACGGATTCACGCCAGGCGGCAATGCGTTCGCTGCCTTCGCTTGACTTTTCGCCAATGCGGAAATGCGTGTTCGCCAAATTGTAAGCAGCCTTAGAAGCGAGTTTCTTATCGGGCATGCGCATGGCGCTCTCAAGTTCCTTCTTGGCTTCTTCAAAATTGCCCAACTTATACTGACAGGTTCCAATATTGTAAAACAACATCGGGTTTGCGGGTTCCGCTTCGCGGGCCTCCATATACTTTTTAAGGGCACCTTCAAAATCGCCGGCGGCAAAAAGCTTATTGCCGTCATTAATGGGTCGGGCCCAAGCCACGACCGCCAATAAGAGACAAAAAACGGTAAAATTCAATCGCATATCAAGAATATACAAAAAGTACTTTCGCTAGAACAATTTGATATAGGGGTTTAGCCAATCCGTATGATCACTCGAATTAGACCCTCTCGAACTGGTCCTCAGTTCCAAAACAGACTTGTTTTTTACAGAAAGCGACATAAAGACAGGCTTTTCAAAGCCCCGCAGTGCTTTACTCTTCCAAACGAGTTCGTTATCCAAATACACAGCAAACTCAGCATCGCCCTTTCCGTAGGTTTCATCATCAATAGCCACCCCAAAGTACAGGGAATCCGCTCGTTCCGGCAATTTATAAATGATTTTCGAGTTGGCATGGGTACCAATGCCATTGCGATAAACCCTATACCCCGCCTGCAAAAGATTTCCTTCTACAGAATTATTTTCGCGAGGTGATTTATATTCCTGTTCAAATTTCTCAATAGTCATGTCTGTCAAGAACACCATATTATTTGTTTTGGGCACGCTAATGGGGCGCATCATATAGATGTTTACGACAAAGACAATTACCAACATCACCGACAACAAAACATAGGGAACAAAACACGGAATCCGATGTTCCCAAACAAAATTCCACAACCGCTTTCCATGATCCGGAAAAGCGAGAGTAAATAGGCAGAGCACTAGAATCACGCAAGTAAATGCGGATGTCATATTCCAAGTGAAATAGCCACTCAAAGGGTTAATAAAGGCAACGTTCAAGGCGGCCGCAAGCGAAATCAAAACGCACCAAATGGTCCCCTTGTTCATGTTCCACACGCACCAGCAAAGAGATACAGGAACAGCATACAGCAAGTAACGTTCATGCATTCCCGGAAGCACTACAAAAAAGGCAAGGGCGTTCAAAGTCGCAAGCGACCACACCGTATCCATTCTCGTGCTTCGAATGGTCTTAATCAAAGAGAAAATGGAAATCAATATAAACAGGACCTTGCCTAAAATTGCTGGCTTAAAAATAAAGCCCAGGCCATATTCCGAAATATGAAAAACGGGAACGTTATCCGGAGCGACATTGCCCGCAATCAAGTACCATAAATTTGCGGCATTGTAAGTAGCGTAAGGGTACTGGCTTGTCGTTTGGACATAAGCACGTGATAGCATGCCCGTCAAGTTTCCAGTAATGGCAAACGGCAAAAGAACCAGTACAATGGCGCCAAGTGCTATAGGCAAGCCCTTCCACGAATGACGCCAATGCTTTAGGAACAAACCGCCAAACACCGGCAAAAAAAGAATCATTTGGAACTTGGCTAAAAGCGCAAGCACGTAGAACATGGACGCAAGCAAAACCTTATTCGGTTTAAACATGCAGTAAATGCCAAGGACTGCAAATAAAATCGGGAACAAATCCACTTGCCCCCACACTGGACCGGCCATCAACAAGGCCGGGTTCAGCGCCACAAGGCCCATAATAATGTGGCGTTTCCAATCGGGGTAATTAAACCTCGACACAAAACGGCTAAACCAATCAACCAGGAACAAATGAGAAAAATAAACAGGCCAAAGACAAATGAACTTCAAGAAAAAAGTCTTTCCAACAACAATACCAAAAATGGAATGGACTTGCGCTACAACCCAAAGCCAAAAAACATAGAGTGGCGGATAATTCCCTTTAAAGCCTCCAAAGCCGTGATCCATTAGTTGCTGGACCCACCCCACCCAAAAGCTCTGATCACCATCATAAGCGCTCGCGTACGTACACAAAACATTGACGATAACGCAAAGAACGCCCCACGTGACAAACAATCTTACGTTTTTAGAACTATTCCACATAAACTACGCTCCGACAACCACCACAGATACGCAAATCGAAAAAACAATAACCGTAATCCACCCAAGAGTACGTCTCTTTACAGAAGTCCCTTCACCGCAAATGCCTTCGGCTGTGTACGGGAGGACGCTCAAAAGAACAGGCACAATGTAGCGAAAGTCATTGCTACAGGAGAACGGGTATTTTAAACGGAGCATAATCATTGCCGCCACAAAAGCGACTAATTGCACCACCAGCAAAACATCTTTTTTGCCCCACTTTTTACGCCATAGTCCGGCAACAGTGAAAACCGCTAGCAAAATAAAGCAAACGCTCGCCACACAGGCCATCCAGCGCCCCATGTCACTATTGAGCAGCGTAAATTCGCCAAACAGCGAAGTTTTCGCCAAGTAATTCCAAAAATATTGACGTCCCAGTTCATCGTGCCACGGGTCAATATACGGGTTCGTCACAAACTTTTCTAAATCAAAGTAGAGGAAGTTCCCGGGCTTATTCAGAACAAGAACTGAATTATCAAGGCCACCGGAATTACCGACGACTTCTCCCGTAAGGGTCATATAACCCACAATGGCCCCTATAGCCACAAGAGTTCCAACAGACGCCCATTCCATTTTGCTCACCTTTTTGGTAAAGAAGCGAGGTACAAAATGAATCAAGGTGACAAGGCCAATAATACCAAAAGCAATGGCCCCCGTTGATTTTGTCCAATAGGCAAAAGCCGCAGCAAGAATCGATGTCAAAAAGAACTTGCCCTTATTCGTCGTAAGGTAGCTTAAAATTCCCCACAGACTCACGACATAAAAAGCATAGAACAAAATGTCATTTCCTACGCGCGGGGAGGCCAAAATAAAGCTAGGCCACACGCTCCACAAAAGTCCAGCAATCAAGCGTGCATTTCCATACAGCAAGCTTTTAATGCAGGCAAGTCCAAACGCTAACGCAACGAGCGAGAATAACACATCAAGCCATTGAACCAGATTTGTCGACGGGAAATTGATGATTTTTGCAAAGTTCCAAGTTCCAGCGGCTGCAACATAATAAACTGGCGGATGATAGCAGCTCCAGCATTCTTTTGCCGAGGGAATCTTATGTTGATCCGCAATAATTTGCATGTACGACAAATGGCCGCCCACATCATGGCCGCGTTCGTCATAGAACGTATTTTGCGTATAACCCACACGGAGCAAGAGTCCAATAAAAAAACACAGCAGCAAACGGCGGTCTATTTTAAATCGCTTGCCAACGGCAAATACAAGCATGCCAAGCAAAAGGAAGAATATTACCGAAATAATGCTAGAAACAACACTGGGCGAAGTAATTGTCGCATTAATGCCACCAAGTCCACCGCCATTTCGAATATTCAATTCTATATGAAAATGATTTTTCCCCCGTCCAAGAAGTCGTTCAATTTCGCTTTTGCTAAAAAGGAAACCCTTGTTCCAACTGCAATAACCAGGATAGCTTTCGTGCGGAAAAACAATTCCATTGACCTTAAGCCCAATGACGCAATCGTCAGGATGAATATCCAACACAAAATCGTCACCAACACCGCCGTCAACGTCCATCTCAACGGCAAAGACCTCTCCCCTTTGCATAGGAATGCTAATCGGGAGATCGCTCTCTACCGTTTGACCTTCGCGATGAAGAACCGATTTAGAAATTTTCGCTTGTACGCAACAATTCAAAAGTACAGCAACAATCATCAACAAAATGATGACCAGTTCCGGGAACCTTTGAATGACCTTTAAAAAGTTCTTTGGTTTTAAAGAGGCCATTACTTTTTACCTTCGTGGTATTCTTCTTCGGTGTTCACGTTCCAGCAGTCGCGCTTGTCAAGGCTACCTTCGCGAATGCACTTGACCGTTTCCATGGCGGTAAGCATGCTGTGGTCCATGTTGTTGTAGCGGTGCATGCCGTTACGGCCCATGAGGAACATATTCTCCACCGGATCCACGAATTCGCGCACCTTGTCGAATTCGCCATAAGTTCCAAAGTACGCCGGATAAGCCTTTTTGATGTGGAAGCAAACGGAATCACGAACGTCCTCGGGTTTTGCCACGTGAATCTTGTCGAGTTCAGCGATGGCGAACTTGATAAAGTCTTCGTCCTTCATGTTCCACATTTCATCGCCTTCGTTGGCGAAGTATTCAAGGCCAATCCAAACCTTGGAGGGGTCGCTTACCAAGTACGGGCTCCAGTTGTTAAACACCTGGATGCGTCCGAGCTTCACGTCGTTCTCCTGCACGTAAATCCAGTTGTCGGCGACAAACTTGAGTTTACTTTCGGGTGTACCCGGCTTGGCCGGATTCTTGATGAGCAGGCGGTCGAGCAAAAGACCGACCGTCATAAAGTCGCGGTACACAAGACCATTTGCAACACGCTTGACTTCGGCGGGAACGGGATTCTTGGCGTCGTCCATGGCGTTCACAAGATCCTTGACCGGCATGGTCGAGAGAAAATAATCGCAAGCGACGGTCTGCGATTCGCCATTGCATTCTACAACAACGCTCGTGACGCGATTGCCTTCGCGGTTCACATGCTTGACTGTGCTATTCAAATGAATTTCGCCGCCCATCTTTTGCACTTGTTCGGCGACCGTTTCCCACAACTCTCCCGGGCCTAGCTTCGGGTAAAGGAACTGACCAATAAGGCTCGTCTCGGTATCCTTTTGACGAACATCGTCGCCAGACTTTTTGCTTGCAAAAATCTGCTTCACCGCATGGAGAACGGTCTTCGTGATGGAGAGACCCTTGATGCGCTGTCCACCCCAATCCGGGCTGATTTCACTGCACGGAACGCCCCACACCTTCTCGGTATAATCACGGAAGAACGTGCGATAGAGTTCCACGCCAAAGCGGTTAATCATGAAGTCTTCAAGACTCTTTTCTTTGCGGGCGGGAGTCACTTTCACCTTGAGGTAACTCATGCCTATCTTGAACATGCGCCAAAGGCCAAGGCCCTTGATGGTCGCGGCATTCAGGCTTACCGGATAGTCAAAAAGTTTACGCAAAAAAAGAATTCGGCTAAGGCGACTACGGCAAAGCATAACTTTGTCGTCTTTTTCGGGATTCGGGCCGCCCGCCACCAAAGGAACGCTACGACCGATTTCAATATCGTCGCGGCTCGCCGCTCCTTGCAAAGGCAAAATACCCTGCCACCAGTCCATCACGGCATCGCTCTTGCTAAAGAACCTGTGACCGCCAATGTCCATGCGATTCCCGTTATGGCAAGCCGTACGTGAAATACCGCCAATAACGTTCTCGCATTCAAAAATAACAGGTTTTACATCTGTGGTACGCAAAAGTTCCAAAGCAGCCGTCAAACCGGCAGGACCGGCGCCTGCAATAACCGCAATTTTAGATGAATCAGAAACCATATTTACGCACCTTTCTTTTTGTTTTAAATTTTCTTTCCACGGAACAGCAGTGCCTTACGTACACCAAAATTCCACATGAGCACAATCACGGCGGCAATCATCTTTGAAGCCATTTCCATGACATGCATATAATCGACCATGAGATACATTAACAACTGGTTTATTCCCACACCGGCAAAACCAATTAACGCAAAAATGAGAATCTCTGCACCTTTGCTTTTAACGTTTCTTTTGCAAGTCGAAAACACCCAGACTACACTAATGTAATAGTTCACGGCAAGGCCACCCAAGAGCCCCATCAAGTTCGCCAGCAAATAATGCCAATCGAATACATAGAGGAACAAGGCAAAAAGTCCAAAGTCCACAACAAAGGCAACACCGCCGGTAACCAAATACCGCATAAACTGCCCAACTAGGGACTGCCGCGAGGGCACATGGGATTTGTGCAAATCCTTTATTGAATCGTCTTTGACCACGTTTAAAAAATAATAAATTTAGTTGCACTCTTTTATTTAGGCGATTATGGAATCAAAAAGAATTGAATATATCGACGTTGCCAAGTTCCTCGCCATGGTTCTCGTTGTATTTTCCCATGGATTCAGGGAAGGGAAACTCGTCTGTTTTCTCTTCGCCTTTCACCTGCCCGTCTTTTATTTTCTCAACGGAATGACACTAAAGCTCGAAAACCAAACTTTTGGTGAGTTTTTATCTAAAAAACTGCAACGTTACATTCTGCCCATGTTTGGATTAGGCGCCCTTTGCGTTCTATTGGAATGGTTCCTTAAATTCATTTCCAACACTCCAATTCCAGACAACTTTATTTTGCTAAACCTTGCCAAAATCATTAACCAAATAAGAGCCTACACCATTTGGTTTTTGCCAGCGCTGTTCTTCGTAGACCTGATAATGTTCGGTCTAAGCAAAGTCTTTAAAGACAAACTCAGCCTTATGGGAATAACGACACTGGGAATTCTTGGCATCGGGATTTCCTTCAATCTCTTTTGCAAAACTTTTTTTGTTTGGAATTTTGACGCTTCCTTGTTCGGGCTCATCTTCACTTATTTCGGATATTTATTCCACCACAAAAAATGCTCCCGCTTTTACCACCTTTTAACAGACAAACGCATTGTCTCCTTTATTGTGGGCACCGGGCTCCTCGTGGTCACCTATCACCTGAGCATTTACAACTACACTACCTACAAAATGCACTTAGAGATGTTTCGAGGCTTTTACAACGCCCACTACATCACTATTCCCTGCGCCATTATAGGCTGTTTTGGTTTTACGCTTTTATGCCGAGGCATTACGAATTTTGTGCTAGCAAAACCCGTAGAAATCAATCTCGCCCTATTGGCCACGCACCAAATTTTTGCGATACCCTTCTTTTGCCAATTCATTGCCAAAAGTTGGTGGTACAGCGCAGCTTACCAACCAGTAACTAGCCCAAGTTACATAACCTTCGTCATTACAATGACTTGTTTTTGCATTGCGTTCTCGGCCGTCGTTCACGTTATTCTCAAATACTCCCCTTTGAGTCTAATAGTGAACAAGCCTTTATGTAAGCTTTACCGCAAATAGAGTTTTAACCAAGCTTATCATATCTTGATGGTCTTTTATTGCTGTCATCTCGCGAATGCTGTGCATGCTCAACATGGGTTCGCCAATATCTACCGTCGGGATTCCAAGAGAAGCGGAAATCACGGGTCCAACAGTGCTACCACAAGGCATATCGTTTCGCATCACAAATTCTTGTAACGGAACGCAGGCCCGTTCGCAAAGCTGACGCAATCGCGCAGAACTAAAGACATCGCTCGCATAACGTTTTTGAGAATTCATTTTTAGCACAACGCCACCACCGAGTACCGGAGCATGATTGGATTCATGTTTTTCCGGGTGGTTCGGGTGTTCCGCATGAGCCATATCCACAGAAAGTGCGAAAGATTCAGCAAGAACTGCAGACAAATTCACTTGACCTCGAAGGGATGTCCAAATTTCTTCAAGTGTTGATTTCAAGAAATTTCCCGCCGCTCCATCGCGGCTAGTGGAACCGACTTCTTCGTTATTGAGGAACGCCGCAACGCAAATATCTTTATCGTCGTTCTGGCTATTGAGAATCGCCTCGGCAATGGCGTGGCAACTGCTCAAATTATCGAGCCTGCCCGAATAAACCCACTCGTCATTAAAGCCGCCTGAATTCGCAGACTGCGCATCAAAAAGCTGTATGTCAAAATCCAAGAGTTTTTCGTTTGTTTGGAGTTCATTCTTTAAAGCATCCACAAAGTTTTTTGGATTCACTCCGGCAGCGCTCCACAGAGCATCAAAATCCGTTTGCGGATTCAGCTTTAAGCCGTCCTGATTCACGTTTCGATTCAGGTGGACCGCCAACTGCGGAATTCGGAACAACTTACCCCCACGGACAAGCTTGGTCTGCAAAGCACCATCTTTTTCAAAAGCGAGAAGACCCGCATAGCCCAAATCGCGATCGAGCCAGCTTGTGTAGAGCGGGCTTCCATAGACCTCGGTATGGAGTGTTGAAACGCCTGCATTCATCTTATCGGGTTTAGGCGTCACCTTCAACGCGGGGAAATCGGTATGGGCCAAGGCAAGGCGAATCCTCGTTGTCGAGGAGATAGTCTTTGGCGTACGAAAAGCGATGAGAGCCCCACCGCGTTCCACCAAGTACGCCCCGTCAAGATTTAACTTTTGACCGTTTTTGCCCGAAAAATCAAAACCAGCGTGGCAGAACTCGTTGCGTAAAAAATCCACCGTATGGTATGGAGTCACCGCATAATTCAAAAAATCAAAAAAACGCATTTTCGCTCCTATCGTATTCATCCCCCCCAAAAAAACATCAAAATTTGAATTTTTAGGGGATTTTATCATTTAAAATAGAAAAGGGCGTTCAATAAATAAATGTGGGACAATGATTTATAACGACTGCGCTCGATTTATGTTTCAAAATTTTTATATATATTACGCAGTATGAGACTAAAACCCATCAAGCAAATCAACTGGATGGAAATGTCCGGCCTTCTGGTCGGCGTTCTGTTCACTGTTGCCGTCATGGTGTTTGGAATCGTCCTTTATACGAAACTTTTTACCAGCGGAATGATTGGCGTCGAAGAGTACAAACTGCACAGTAGCTTCGAAAAGGCACTCGGCCTACGCCCTGGAACTCGTGTACAAATTAGCGGTGTGGACGTCGGTCAAATTTCGGGAATGAAAATTCAAAACGAAGGCGTCTTTATGGAATTTACCATTCGCAAGGAATTCCAGAACTGGATTACCGACAGCGCTGAAGTTTTCGCCATCCGTGACCAGAACGTAATTTCGGCGCGTGTTATTAACATTGACGTGCGTCGTGGCAAGGGACGCGTTTTGCAAGATGGTGAATTTTTGCCGCCCGGCAAGGCTCAAGATATCGAGACGGTTCTTGAAACGGCGAACCAGCTTTTGGGACGCGTAAACGAACTTATCGACGCTGCCGACACCCTAGTTCTTATGGCAATGGACACGGCAACGACCATTGGCGCCTTGTTTGGATCTAGAACGTTGTACGATAACCTGAATAGACAGCTCAATCGTTTGGACAACATTACCTATGCAGGCAAAAACGCATTGATCAAAACGAGCAACCTGCTAGACACTCTCAGCGTAACGATTCCTCCGCTAATCAATCACGTAGAAGGCATTACCGGAGACGTTTCGTCACTCATGACGGACCTCAAGACGATGCCCGGGAAAATGGACAACCTATTTGGCGGCGCCGAAAGAATTTTGAATTCGCTTGACACAACCATGAACCGTGTCGACGGAATGGTTGACAACCTCGGCCTCATGACTTCCAATATTTCGGACTTTATGGAGACGACAGAAGGCACTCTGCAAAACGCAGACGACCTTATGGAAGGCATTTCGAACACCTGGCCATTTAGCAGGCATGTACCCAGCAAGGATTCCGTACCCTTTATGGTGGAGACTCTATGGTAAAGCGCCTCGCCATACTCGCCTTACTCGGCCTTACCGCCTTTGCTAGCGCCTCGGAATCAGGCGTTCTCTCAGGCCGTGCCCAGCGCTCTCTAAGCGCAGGGAAATACGTCAAAGCTTACAACCAACTTGAACGAGCTCTCGTCGCCACCCATAGGGAATCGGATCTTCTCTCGGAAGGCCGTATTTTGATAGCCTTGGCGCAGATTCGTACCCAAAGTTTAAATTTTGATATTGCCGATTCGCTCCTCGCCATGGTTCGCAAAGAAGCTTTGGACGTAAGCACCAAGACCAATTTGGAATCTGCAAAAATCGCACTTCTCAACGCACGCGAAAAATACGGCGACGCTTTTAAGATATGTCAAAACGCCAACGCCGATTCCATTGACGAATCTGATGATATTTCCCAAGCGTCTTTCTACGCCGAGTGTGCCATAGCAAGCGCAGGCACCAGGCACAAAAAAGAAACAAAGAAATATTTGGACCAAACAGGCGACGTTACCGATACCGACGGCGGCTTTTACGCTTATACAGCCGCTCAAGTCGCAGCCTTTGAAGGCAAAGCCAGTGCCGATTCGCTATTCCGCATTGCCGAAGCCAAATCAATACAGAGCAACAAGCCGTACATAACAGCGACGATTCTCTACAAACGTTCCCAACTCAAGGGAATCTCCGATGCCAGTAAAAAGGACCTCAAGGAACGTTGCAAAAACGCTTTTGAACTGATGGGCCTTCCCAAAAACGCCAAACGTTGCGGCGAAAAATAATCAATTTAAAGAATCTGCCGGAGTCACTACAGAAGCGTCGGTGGCAGCCGCATTATTTGCCTCCGAAACCGAGGCACTATCTACAGAACCGTTTGCGGTATCAGCCGGAGCAACTTCAGGCTTTTTCATTTGCAATAAATGCTTGTAAGCAAGTTGCGGATGAATTTTGCCATCGGAAAGTCCATCAATAACGCGCTTAATTTCATCGTAAGCAGGATCGTTCATTTTTTCTTGAAGAACGCCTGTATAGCCAAGCAGCTTATAAGTTTTTGAATAAAAACTGCTGCGGAACTTTTTAAAGCGCGGTTGCATCACGTCGTTCAAAATCGTTTCAAGAGCCACTTCCATTTGCATGGTATCAAGTTCAAAACTGCGATAGATGGTACGAATATGGTCTGGAATTGTCGTATCGGGGCTATCGAAATAACGGCGCATCACGCGAGCGGCTTCGGCCCTATCCGGGTAAGGACCACGAGCCAGGCGGAGGGCGTAGTAAAGCGAAAGACGCCAATTTTCGGGGTAGACCTGCGACGCGCGGCGCAGCACCACAAAATCGGAGGTATCGGTCGCGTTAATGGGAGTCACGCCCCCAACAAAGTAATAGGGAGTATAGAACAGGGAATCCAGTTCTGTCGCAAGGTTTGCCACGTGACCCAAATAAGCGTATTCCTTACCCGTGAGGTAGCTTTCTCCAAGCTCGGTAAGTCCCTTGATCCAAAAGAGACCCGCAACCGAAGCGTCATTGCCTGCAGCGATGTACCTTACCGAAGAAGCCTTCGGCAAAAAAGACTCGTCAAAATTCGTACTCGGGAGCGGCTTTGCAAAATGAAAAGCCACCGCAACGAGTGCAATTGCAAGTACGATGCAGGCAAGAAATCGCATGGTTCTGCCTCCAGGAATTAAATGGCGCAAGCCTCTGCGAGACGCTCGAGAGCGTCAATGCAATCGTTTGCGAAGTTCGCCGGAGTATTGTTGCGCTGCCAGGCAAAGTTCAAGCCGCTGCTGCTATTAAGCACGTGGAACTTGCGCTTGCCACCGGCATGAGCAATAGCGGTAAGCACAGTCTTTGCGTCACCGCCCTGTCCACCAGGGACACCCGGAATAGACACGCCCGGAATGAGGAACGGAATTTCGTGACCCTTGGCAGAGCAATAGGCCGTAATCTGTTCCAGTTCTTCGGGGTGCGTTGCGCCAACGACGGCACCAAGGTAACCGAGGCTTCCGTCCCATTCCATTATCTTGTCTGCAACAGAATAGAAGGCTTGGGCAATATCGCGCGGATCATCGCTGCGAACCACCTGCATATCTTGGAAGTCATGAGCGCCCTTGTTGCTTGTACGGAGCAGCACATAGGCGCCATTCTCCGAATTTTCACGAATAAACGGGCCCACAGAATCAGCGCCCATCCAGGGCGAAACCGTCACAGCGTCAGCCTTGTACACATCGTAAGCGGCATTAGCATAAGCGGCACTGGATTTACCAATGTCTCCGCGCTTGGCATCGAGAATCACCGGGATACCCGCGCTCTTGTAGGCTTCAATGAGTTCCTGAAGTACAAGCATCGCCTGCACGCTCACGCATTCGTAATAAGCGCTGTTCGGCTTCACCACGGCTGGCTGCACATTGCGCTTGAGGGCACATTCCAAAATTTCAAGGTAAAAACGCTTAATCTTTTCTTCGGCGCTACCTTCAAGCGGAATGAGCTTGAGCACGGGGTCCATGCCCATGCAAACCGGATTGCCGCACTTGGCAATACGCTGTTCTAGGCGGTCATGAAAATTCATTACTTCAAAGCCTCCTTAATCTGGGCGGCTTCATAAGAGAGAATGCCATGGGCCACAGACACATTGAGGGATTCGAGTTCGCTACTCATCGGAATCTTGACAGTTTCATCGGCAAGTTCAATGAGATGCGGATTCGTGCCGGCGCCTTCGTTACCCACAAGGAACGCCATTTTGCGAAGCTTGTGAGGCGGAATTTCGGTAAGGCTCTGCTTGGCGTGCAAATCCGTAGCGATAACGGTATAGCCCTTGCTGTGAAGGAAGTTGATATGTTCCACCATGTCGATATCGAATTCAAACGGCACGCGAAGGAAAGTGCCACTGGAACCGCGAACCACCTTCGGGTTGAACGGGCTCACCGTGCCACGGCCAAGCACCATGCCATCGGAATTAAAGCCAAGGCTCGTACGGAAAAGCGTACCCAGGTTACCCGGATCCTGCACAGCATCCACCAACGTAAGAACGCTACGGCTCTGGTCATAGTTCGGCTTGGTATTTGCAATACGGCAGTGAGCAATAATACCCTGCGGGGTCATGGTCGAAGAGAGCTGCTTCATCTGATCGGCGGTCAGCATGTGAAGCGTGATTTCGGCATCGTTAATCTTTTCGATGAGTTCTTCGTCTTCAAAACCTTCAACGGCATAAACGGCAATAACGACTTCGCGATGCTTGGTCACAAGTTCGTACACCACATGCACGCCTTCACCAAGGAAGCGGCCTTCGCGTTCGCGTCCCTTTTCGGTCGTAAGAGCCAAAAGCTTTTTGAACCAAGGCGGATTAGATACAGGGTCTTCGACAGCGGCGGCCTGCGCGGCGCGTGCTTCGAGAGCGGTTTCATCCAAAGTTTCGTCACCGACCATCTCGGCTTTCTGTTCCGGGCGCTGGCGGTAAACCGGCGTATGCTCGTCCGGATTAAAACTGCGGAACGAACGGTCACCATCGCGGCCACCAAAACGGCCACGACCACCAAAGCGTCCGCCATCGCGACCACCAAACGGCTTGTCGCCAAAACGACGAGGACGGCGTTCGCGGTCAAAGCGACCTTCGCCATCATGACGGCTTCCATCTTCACGGAGTCCACGGGCGCCACGCGGGCGATCCCCACGGAACGGACGGTCGCCAAAATTACGGCCTTCACCGGCTTCACGACGTTCGCGATCTTCACGCGGATGACGTTCATCTTTCTTCTCGCTCACCCCGAACTTGCGGTCAAAGGTGGATCTTACTGTACGCTGCGGCTTGTTTTCTTCGCTCATAATTTTTCCATCAGTTGTTTGGCGACGGATTCCCCGTCAATTTTTAAAAGTTTGTACAAATCCTGGATATTGCCCTGTTCCACAAAACTATCCGGGAGCCCGAACCGGAACAACTTCTTGTCCGTGTATCCGAGGTCGGTCAAAAGGTCCAGAACGGCGGAACCATAGCCGCCAATTCGGGTATTGTCTTCCAGAGTGACAATGACCTTGTGGGAATCAAAGAGGCTGCGGTAACAATCCTCATCCAAGGGCTTGATAAAGCGGGCATCCACGAGCGTCGGGCTGTATCCGTTTTGCTTCAAGACCTCTGCAGTCTTCTTCAATTCATTCGTCATAAAGCCTGCGCCAAGGAGCAGGATGTCTTTACCCTGTTCCAAAATCTTCGGGCGTTTCGCATCGAAGGTTTCGGCAGGTTCGGCAAGCTCTTCGGCAAGAGCCGTGCCTCGAGGATAGCGGATAGCGACAGGGCCTTCCATGTTGATGGAGGCAGTTATCATATCCCTCAATTCATTTTCGTTACTGGGAGCCATAAGCGTAAGCCCAGGAACTGTACGCAAGAACGATAGGTCAAAGGTGCCATGGTGCGTTGGGCCGTCAGCGCCGACAAGGCCCGCTCGGTCGAGGACTAGCACCACATGCAAATTCTGCAGCGCAATGTCGTGGATAATCTGGTCGTACGCACGCTGCATAAAGGAGGAATAAATAGCGACGACAGGCACAACACCATCGCAAGCGAGGCCCGCAGCGAACGTAACCGCATGTTCCTCGGCAATGCCCACGTCAATCACGCGATCCGGAAGTTCCTTAGCCACAATGTCCATGCCACAACCCGTAGGCATCGCCGCAGTGATGCCCATGATGCGGTTGTCCTTTTTCGCAAGTTCCAGCAAGGTATTGCCGAACACGCTCGTAAGCGACGGGTTCTTTTTGCCGGGCGCAAGCGGAAGGCCGCTCTCCGGGTCAAAAGGCCCGCAACCATGGAACTTGGTCGGGTTCTTCTCGGCAGCGTCGAGACCACGGCCCTTCTCGGTAAGCACGTGAACCAGGCACGGGCCCGGCTGGTGCTTTACACGTTCCAGAATCATGATGAGCTCGTTAATATCGTGGCCATCGATTGGGCCAAAGTAACGAATGCCTAAATCTTCAAAGAACGTCCCCGGCTTCACGGCATTCTTCGCCGCATTCTCGACCTGCAAAAAGAGGTCGCGGAATCGGGAACCCAAAATACCCGGAAGTCGCTTCATCAAGCGGTCCAGGTCAGAGCGCATCTTGTTGTAAACCGGGTCCGAAATCACGCGGTTCAAGTACTTGCTAAAGCCGCCCACATTCGGGGCAATGCTCATCTTGTTATCGTTCAAGATGATGGTCATGTTCTGCTTTGCAAGGCCCGCGTTATTCAAGGCTTCGTAAGCCATACCGCCAGTCATGGAGCCATCGCCAATAATCGCAACCACGTTGTTGTTACGTTCAAAGTGGTTTCGGGCCACTGCAAAACCGAGCGCCGCCGAAATGGAGGTCGTCGCGTGCCCCGCGCCAAAGCAATCGTATTCACTTTCGTAGCGTTTTAAAAAGCCCGAAATACCATTCTGCTGGCGAAGCGTATCGAACCTGTCGTAACGGCCCGTCAAAAGCTTATGCACGTAAGCCTGGTGGCCAACGTCCCATACGAGCTTATCATCGGGAGCGTTAAACACATAGTGAAGCGCAAGCGTCAGTTCAACAACGCCAAGACTAGAAGCCAGGTGACCGCCATGCTTGGCGACCTGGCCAATAATAGTCTCACGCACCTGCGCAGCGAGGCTATAAAGTTCCTCTACAGAACAATGCTTAATGTCTTGTGGGGACTTTACGTCTTTCAGTTCCATTACTTAACCCGAGTAATAATGAAGGCCGCAATAGAGCGGAGGATACTTGTATCGCAAGAAAGACCATCCAACACGCGGACAGATTCTTCGTAGAGTTCCTTTGCGCGTTCTCTGGACTTTTCGAGACCCATGATAGACGGATAGGTGGCCTTACCCTTTTCGACATCGGAACCGGCATCCTTGCCCAGTTCCTCGGTCGTAGAGACAATGTCCAGAATATCGTCCACAATCTGGAAGGCAAGCCCAATGGAGCGACCGTACTTGCGGATAATTTCCATGTTCTCTTCGCTAGCACCGGCGAGCAAGGCGCCCACCAAAAGCGAAGCCTCGATGAGGGCCGCCGTCTTGTGGTAGTGAATGTAGTCCACGATTTCGAGGTCCACTTCCTTGCCTTCGCACTCGATGTCGGTCATTTCGCCACCGATCATACCATAGGTGCCAAGCAGGTGGGCCAAAGTTTCAATAGCCTTGGCGTTACCCGTTTTGCCCATGAGCTCAAAAGCCTGCACGCAAAGGGCGTCCCCAGCCATCACGGCGGTAGATTCGCCAAACTTCTTGTGGCTCGTGAGCTTACCACGGCGATAGTCGTCGTTATCAACGCACGGCAGGTCATCGTGGATAAGGCTAAAGGTATGGAGCATTTCAAGGGCGCTCGTCGCATACCAAATGGTATCGCCTTTACCGCCAAACATGTCAAAGGCTGCCTTTACAAGTCCCGGGCGTAAACGCTTGCCGCCCGCGAACATAGAGTAGCGCATAGCCTCGTGCAAGCGACTCGGACGGTCGCTCACCGGAGGAAGGTGTTCATCAAACTTTGCTTCCGCTTCTTTTGCGATGCGGGCAAGATATTCCTGAGCAATAACTGCTTCTTTTTCAATAGATTGCATACACACCAAAGATACTTAATTCCTGGTGTTCTTGAAAGGGCTAGACCCTAGAAAAGGACGCCGTAAAGCGTTACATCGTCGATGTAGAATTCAGAACCGCCATTCACAAAGATATGGAACTGGCGAACCTTATCCTTGGTGACCTCCCAAGAGGTGGAACAGTCCTTCATCTCCTGAGCATTCACACAAAGATCCGAAGGTTTCAGCACATAGCGCTTCCAATTAGGGGTCAAGGCAAGCCAATCGCTAGCAGCCTTGTGCGAAGTCTTCATTGCTTCCGAAATGACATCCCAGTTTTCAAAAGCCATGCGGATATCACCATCGCCCTTGGCGTAGAACACCAAAGAATCGAGAGAGTAAAGGTTCCAAGCAATCTTGTCGCTGAACATGGTTCCAAGCAAGGCCCAAGCAGGTCCCTTTTCGGCCGTCAAGGAATACTTTCCGTGGAATACGTTTCCGCGCTTAGAATCCTTTTCAATGCCATCGGAAGCATCTGCCGGAGTAATCTTGGAGCCCAGGGAATCCGCACTGCAATACCACCCGTCCATGGCGCCTTCAAAATCCTGCAATACCATGACCGGCGGGATAAAGTCCATAGAATACTGGTCAAGCACAATCGTTTCGGTTACGTACAAACTATCGTAAAGACCCGTATAGACATACAGTTTCAGCGAGTCTTCGGCAGGCAAGCCCGGAATTACGAAGTTCCCCATATAATCGGTTTTTACGAGAACATCGAGGCCGTACACGCCCACCCAAGAGAAGAACATACCCGTCATTAGAGAAACACGACTCGAAAGCGACGCTGCACCAAGCAATTCAATCGTATCGAGTTCAGCAATCTCTTTTACCGTCAAAACCTTGCTATAGGCAAAACCCGTTTGCGTTACCGTAAGGCGATAAGTACCAGACTTGGGCAAATCAAACGAGAACTTACCTTCGGCATCAGCAGACTCATCGGCTTCAACAATCGACATCTGAACTGCGGCCTTTGGAGCCTTGGCATCAACTTCACGGAGAGCAGCCACCGCATATGCTGCCGGAGTTCCATCGATAAGAGCCACAAAATGAGCTCCATCTTCTTTAGGCTTTGCCGTATCCTTTACCATAACTTCTACAGTCTCATTCTGGTAAGAATTAAGCTTCACGCGCTTGGTAGCGATTACGTCATGTTTTTTATCGCTAACAAAGTAAAGTTTCAAGGAGTCGTTTGACGGCAATGACGGCATTGCAAAGTTGCCCAGAGAGTCAGACTTGACCATCACGTCCAAGCCCTGGACACCAATCCAAACAAAGTCACTTCCAGAAGGAACCGTCACCGCACCAGACACCGAGGCCGTCGGCGAAAGTTCAAGAGTATCGACATCATCGAGTTCAGCGCCCGTAAATACACGCGAGAATGCAGCTCCGCCATGTACAATCGTCAAGCGGAACGACTCCCCAGCCTTAAAGTCCAACGAGAACTTACCCGATTCATCGGCATATTCATCGGCCTGGACCATCGCATTTTCGGGAGTATATTCGCGAACCGTGAAATCGACCTTACGTACAGCCACACTGGCAAACGATGCAGGAGCACCATCGACCACGGCTACAATACCATTAGTCGTTTCGCTACCGGGACCACCGGCAACTTCACTACTTGAACAGCCCCAAACGAGGAGCAGCCAAGGCAGGAGCAAAGCTAAACGTTTCATTTTGCTTCCTCCCGATTCTTTTTTGTAAAACCAAGCGGGAACAACTGCACATTCAACTGGAACACAGTATCGTCACCGGAACCCTCTTGAGACATGCGCAAAAGTTCGCTACGGAATTCCTTGATCTTTTCGCGAATCAAGGCAATATCGTTCATATTGAACGTCATGGTCACCGTACTAATATCACGAAGAGGCGGAGCATGGCGTTCCAAAGATTCCCCAGCCAATCGGATAGTTTCCTTTTGGAATGTACGCACAGCCTCGGAGCGCCAGTTGCCACCGGTACTCACAAAGGTGTCGTTCACCTTCCAGAAACCATCCCGATCCTTAGAAATCATGTTTAAATCATACAAAAGTTTGACGGCATTTTTTGCCTCTTCAACAGAAATTGCCGGCGTACAGCACTCCGCAAGGCCCTCATAGTCGTCTTTAAACTTGCTAATGCCAATAATAGAACGAATCGCATTGCAATACCAATGCCTATAGAATTCCAATTCCTTCTTGGCAAGACGCTTGAGGGGAATTCCCTTGAGCATCTGCATTTTCTCATAATGGTTCAGAGCTTCCGCATCAGTCTTGGCTCGGCCAAAGTAAACGAGTTCCGTCCAGTAGGCGGATTCCTTCTCGTTAAGTTCAAAGAACTCGGCCATGGGCTGCACAAGCGAAAGGGTCAGGTGGATCTTGCCCTGCGACACACGCAGAAGGTTACCCGGATCCGCACCGAGCTTCATCGCCATATAGCGCCAGGAAATGACAGACTTGCGCTTTTTGAAATCATCAAAAGCGTCTCGAAGCCATTCCCTATAATCGGTATATTCGAAGATCGGTTCCACGGTAAACTTCCTTATAATAAGTTAGGTATCAACAATTCGCCCAAGTCCTTATCATTTATAAAGATAAAAAGCGAATGCAAAAAAAAGTACACCTAACTATCACAGTCCGTTGTGGAATTTTACAACGACTTTTTCGTCCGAACCACAGGTCGAAGTCCACCCATATTCGGGCGCACCCGCAAGGCTATCATCTGCCAAAACACCTTTAAATTCAAGGTTTTCACCGCTTATACCGTACGAAACCCGGTAATCCAAATTCTCTTTTTTAGACTGCAAAACAACCGATTCTCTCATCAACTGCGCGGTGATTTTAATCACACAGGCATCCTTGGACGGGTGCGCTTCGGCTTCTGGAGACAAGGCGTTCCAACTCAACTGAAGAGGTCTAAACTCGACTTCGGGGTCCGGTTTTGAAGCGCATGAACACAACATTGCGCTTGCAACTAAAAATAAACCCCATATCAACTTTGTTCTAAGCATTTTGTACCTAGCGATGTTTGAACGTGGCGCTAACCACGCGGTTTCGTCCGCCCTGCTTGGCCGCATAAAGAGCCTTGTCAGCGCGTTCAAACAGCTTCTTCGGATCTTCGTTCGGTATCATTTCGGCAATACCAAAAGAACAGGTCACCTGCTGCTGCTTAATGAGCGCCGTACCTTCAATGGCAACGCGGAGCTTTTCAGCAAGGAACTGCGCATTCTGGATCGGCGTATCACCGCAGAGAACCACGAATTCTTCGCCACCCCAGCGTACCAGCGCATCGGTATTACGGATTTTGCCCTGAATGAGCTTGGTAAGGTTCACAAGGACCTCGTCGCCCACGTTGTGGCCATAAGTATCGTTCACTTCCTTAAAGTGGTCGATATCTAAAATCACAAACGAAACCGGGCTACCATTCTTGCTCAGGTTTTCCTGTTCACGCAACAAGATGCTACTGAAGCCCGCACGATTCAAGCAACCGGTAAGCGGATCTTCCTTGCTAGACTTTTCGTATTCGCTCTTCTCAATTTGCAGAGCTTCCAAGTTCTTTTCAAGTTCTTCCTGTTTCTTTCTTGCGGCAGCGCGTTCACGGCTGTAGTCAAAGAAGCGAATGACCAAAATGATAAGGAAGGTCACAAACCAAAGAGCCACAAGGATTGTCACCAAGTCCACCTTGGCAATCTTTTTACCCTTAAAGCAGAGGCCCTTGATTTCAAGCGTTCCGTAGCCCAGAGGAGCATTGGTACCCGTCTGGATTTCAATGAGCGGAATATTGGAAAGATCAACGCGAGCATTATGCACGTTGATTTCGTTCTGGGCAACCCACCAGCTCGCCACGCGGAATTCCTGAGGAACGAACACAGCCGGATAGGTTTCTTCGAGCGGGAAAAATTCGATTTCGTTGAACTTGAGCGAGGTTTCATCGTTTTCACGGTAGAACGTGGAATCGTAGGCACGCATGTAAAGACGCACGGTTCCTTCGCCACGCGGTTTAATCCACACAAAGATACTGTCGTAGTGGGAAAGGTCCTTACCGCGAATTTTACCATCGCCAAGGAAAATCTTTACGCCGGCATACGGGTAGGCATAACCTTCGCGCAATTCGTAGTCCACGATAATAGACGAGTCCGTACGGGCAAGTGCAATAGCGGATTCACCACCGTCAATGGAGTCCGACTGGGCTATAACGTAAGGGTAATCGGCGAGATTCAGGAACTCTATGTCATCAAGACCGTTTTGATACGCGAAAAGCGCTATGACTGTAGCAGCCAAAAGCCCAAAAATCAGGATGTTCATCCTGAACAGCGCATAGATTTTTTCCATCAAACGAGACATTTTCTGTTCCCTATTGAATATTCTACTAGAGAAAAATACAAAAAATGTGGGCTTAACGGCTCAGCCACCCCCCTAAACGGGCTATTATGGGCCTAATTATATTCGCAATTTCCTGATGCGAGAGTACATTGGGGTGCCCAAGAAGTCCCGAATTTTCGGTTTGGATATCCTTGTATTCCACATCGCGGAACCCCGCGGCTATTTGAGCGTCATAAATTTCCTGAATCGTGGGAGTCAAGTCGTCGTTCGGCCAAACTTTAGTCGAAAGAAGCAGGAATTTCACCCCCGGATGCGCTTCGCGAAGTTTATCCAAAAAACGGGCATAGGCAGCTTTGAAAATTTCCTTATCCGCATAGGGAGGTTCACCCTGGAAATCGTTAATCCCCACAAATACGACAATCACTTGCGGATGGAACTGTTCCGCATTCCACAATGCAGGATTTTCGCTTGTCGCGGCGGAACCAGCTACGGTATAGTTATAGAGCTTAGCAAGATTCCAGCCCGGGGCAATATTAGCGTAGTTGCGGACCAGACCACGACCACTTACGGCGTTTATCTGGAAATCGGCCTTAAAGCCATCGGCCAATACAAAAGCATAGCTCTTGGACGCGTCCGTTTTTTCGAATTCCATTTCGGCAGGGTCGGTATCCGAGCCCTCGTTACCAAAGCCAACCGTATAGGAATCTCCAATAAATTCAACTTTACGATTGGACGGCAGCGGTTTTGCGCCAAAGGCTCCGGTGGCATCTAGCCCTACAGAATGAAGACAAACTTCGCCCGGATTATTTTCGCTAATCTTGATTAAACGATATAAATGGTTTTTGCCATCGCTTGCAGCGCCAAGTTTTTTGGTAGCGCGTCCACTCGTCTGGAAATAAGTAACCGGTTTGCCATCTAAATCAAACCGCCAGCGGGAGTAGCCTTCCAAATCAAAGGTTACAAACTTTGCATTTGCACTGAATTGAACGTTCACATTAGGAGCGCTCGCGCAAGAACCTTCTGCACGATGTTCCCAGCGTCCAGAAAACAAAAGTTTGTCTAGCATAGAGGACTTCATTGAACCACCTCCAAAAGAACTCGCCGCAAAAGCGAGCATAGCCAATACACACACACATTTTTTCATGCGCACAATATATATATTCTTAGGTATGCGCAACCACTTTAGCAAAGTAAAAATTGCTTTATTGCTCTACAGTCTAATCCTTGGGGCAGCTATTTGTGACGCCGGTCAAACGTCCGGTAAAACTTCTGTTACAACGGCAAAGCCATCAGAGGCTCAGGAACCGGGATCCGAGGGCGACACGCTGACCGTAGAAGACAAGCGCATGGCGTACCTCATCTATAAATTGCTCGACAAAAATGGAAACATTATTGGAGCCAACCTCGAACGAGGCGCAAAGCTTTTTTACCAAAACTGCAGGCCCTGCCACGGCGAAGATGGACGGCGCATAGATTTCAACCCTATGGGCAATCCTGAATATATTGGCACCCGCGCACGTCTGGACTTACCCACATTTTGGCATCAAATGAACTTTGGCGACGAAGAACGCAATATGGAAGCATACATCGACGAAATCTCCATCGACGAAATGCGCGACATTGCAGCTTACGCACAAACTCTGCCGTAAAACTAGATTGTCTTTTTGTGGAGCAGCTTCACTTCTTGAATAAACGAGAGGGCCAAAGTATAATTGGCTTCGGCGCCAAACTCCTGTATTTCAATATTGAATGGAGCACGACTCAAATGCAGGGAATGCACAAAGAACGTCAATTCGCGTTCCTTGTCGGTACGTTTGGCCGGATCCTTGACCTTGGCAGAAAGTAGCGTTCCCGTCGTTTTCACATAGCGAAGCACCTTAACCAAGTCAAACGTGTCCAGTTTTTGATACAAATTACCATATTTGGTCGTACTGAGAGCCGACTGTATGGTAGATTCATCAACCTCGTCCTTGAGGTCATAATCCACAGTGGATGCCCCCGGCCAATTTACATTAAATTCCTTACGCCATTCATCCACAGAGGCAGGTTTTCTATTTTCGGTAGACTTATCCACGTTCGGGTTGAAACCAAAGTTTTCAAGGATTTCAAAAGCATGCCGCTCCATCTCTTGCTTCAGCACAAATCCGTAACCAGGAATATATTCTTCGGTGCATTCCATAAAATGGCCGAACTTGGACAATTCCTGCAAAATGTTCTGGTCGTCAATTTTTAGCAGACGAACGGTTCGAACGCGGGCTCCATAGAAGGCGGCATTCCATTCGTCCAACGTGGAAGCCACATTGGGGGGCGGGTTAATCCAGTTGCGGAAATGTTCAATTTCGGATTCCGGGAAGGCGCTTTTGAGACCTGCCACATACGATTCTTTGTTTAAATTAAAGCAAAGGTAGGTTTCATCGTTTTTTACTTGGGCAAGGCAAGCGAGCATAAACAACACTCGCGGAGACGTGCCTGTCGTGGCAATCAAATCAAAGTTCGGGAGCGATGATACCGAGGATTCAGGCAAAGGCATTATGCCAGAAAGCACCCATTCCTTGCCCGCTTCGGTCAAAACCACGGCAGTTATCTTTTCGAGTTTCTTATCACCGTTCGTCTGGAAACCCACCAAACCCATCAACCAAAGTTCACGCAAAGGACGCGGCAGGTATTCCCAAGCTAACGGTTTGCTGGAATCCTGAAGGCGGAAGGTCGGGTCCATAACCCAGAACAGGAAGGCGGCATCAGTAACGGAAAGTCCGTTCACCAAGCAACGAAGCAAGCGCTTGCAATGATTAACGTCACCGCGGAAACGAGCCTTGATCCACCAGTTCAGAACATCCTGATGTAAGCGGAAGCCGTTCTTGCGCAAAAATTCCATAGAAGATTCAGACGGGTACAACGTCGCATCGTCTTGTTCCAGCCAAGCGTTTTGCGTAAGGAAACTAAAAATAAAGGCGATTTCGTGTTCAGAAGCATTTTCCGAAAGCTTTTTTACCGAAGTAAAAGCATCCGTACAAAGTTGGCGACTGCGACGGTGAAGCGTTCCATTGGAATTTATATGAAGTTCACCCTTTTTGGCCAAAGCGAGCGTATAGCAGATATGGAAATCCAAAAGGTTTCCATAGCTCTGGTTCGTCTTTGCAAGATCCACTTCCACTTCACTGGGAATATCAAAACATCCCACAAAATCCTTAAAGCCAAGGTACACCGCTGTTGAGGGTGTTTGGGAACGCCAAAGCAAAAATTCACGACACATCGAAAGCAAGAACGCCTGCAAATCGTTGTTCTTGCTGACCGGAACAGTCAGTCGAAGTTCGTTAAAAGAAAGACCTCGACCGGCGCTATGATAAATAAGATTTATACAACGACGTTGCCATGTTTCCATTTTCGAAAACAAAGTCAACACACGTTCTTTGGCACTATAAAAATCCTGAACTTCAGCCTGAATCAGGGCGTTGTTCAACAAGCCCTTTTTTCCATAAGCACGAGCATGCACATCCCTCAGCATGCTCTTTGACATACCCTCAAAAAATTCGCGCAAATCTAACATCTTACAATCCTTGAATAGGGGCTGCAAGATAGAAAAAAAAACGCGTTATGGCAATTTAGCGTAAGAAACGCTTGATGTCATTTACAGAATTGGCCTGCCAGTGCTTGAATTTCCAAATGCGGGAGAACGACTTCCCGTAGGATTCCAACACCACACGGTTGTCGAGGATAAGGACCTTGCCCGAGTCCTCTTCACCGCGAATAAGACGTCCAATGCCCTGCCTGAGTTCCATGTAGGCTTCAGGCACAAAGAACTCCTTGAACGCATTTTCGCCCTTCTCCTTGATATCGGCAGCAAGACCCGCCACCAGCGGATCCGCCGGATTGGGGAACGGGAGTTTGGTAATAACCAAAAGTTTTAACGCATCGCCCGGAAGGTCCACGCCTTCCCAAAGGCTCTGGCAGCCCAGCAGGCAGGCACCTCTGGACTGACGGAACATAGAAACAAGACCATCAATAGCGCCATCCACATGTTGGCACAAAAGCAATTTACCCTTTGCCGCAAATGCAGGAGCCAAGGCTTCCTGAGCCTTCATCATCATGGCTACACTCGTGAACAAGACAAGCGTATTCTCTTCCACATCGGGAAGGATGTTCACCAAGCATTCGTTAAGGGCAGAGCCGAATTCCGGCACAGTCGGCTTGGGCAAATAGCGGGTCACCAAAACGGACCTGCGAGTATCAGCAGAGACTTCCTCATTGTACACGCGCAAGAACGGGCGCTTGGCCGCAATCAAGGTATCCATGCCCATTTTTTTAACAAAGTAATTGAGGTCACCCTGCACAGCAAGCGTTGCCGAAGTAAATGTTGCCGATTTTACCCACGGGTAGAACTTTTCTTTCCACATTTTTCCGCTATAAAGCGGATAAGCGTTCATCTTGAGCGTATGCGGGTTAAACGGTTCTTCGAGGTAGAACACCCAATCGTTACGGCCAGCTTTGACGGTAAATTCAAAGTCCGCAATAAAGCGAGAGAGTTCCTCCATGCAACCGTACGCATCCTTCACAAGATTACGGTTGGCTTCGTAGCAGGCCAAGGCCGCAAAAAGCTTTTCGGCTCTTGCCCGAGCCTGTTCAAATTGGTCAAATACACCCTTGGGGTCTACTTCATATTCGGCAAGAATACCGTTTGTATAAATGCAGCCGCTTTTGCCGTTCTTTTGCTTGGACACCTTTTTACCAATCTTCATAAAGAAGCGGTGCAAGGCCTTTTCGGTTTCGTTCAAGTCAAAAATAAGTTGTTCGCACTCTTCCTTGTGGGCGGTATCGTCCGGAGCAAGGAAACGTTCCATTTCGGCAATAAGACCATCGCGATTGCCACGGGACGGCACAAGCTTTTTGGCGACATTCCTAAAGCTAAAGAAAGATACCGTACGGCCAAGAGCTTGATTGCTGAATTCAGGCAGGCGATGAGCTTCATCGAATACAATGTGCTCATAAGCCGGAAGCAGAGCAAAGTCAAGATTCAAATCGGCGAGGAACAACGAGTGGTTCACCAAAATCAAGTTTGCACTCATGGCGCGGCGCTTAGCACAAAGGGCAGGGCATTTTGCATAATGCGGGCAGCTTTCGCCCTGGCACGAAGCAGCGTTACTCGAAAGTTTAGACCACAAAACACGATTGCGGGAATGGCTAAACGAATTGCATTCGTTAATATCGCCACTCTTTGTAGAAAGCACCCACGGCATAAGAGCCATAAACGAGTCGCGTTCTTCGGGCAGCAGCAACATGGACGGAGATTTCAAAACGTCTTCGAACTTGCGCAAGCAAAGATAGTTATCGCGCCCCTTCAAAAGGGCTGGCTTCAAAAATCCGTTGTAAATGGCCGCAACCTGCGGAATATCTTGATTCCAAAGCTGATCTTGCAGGGCGCGAGTCGCCGTACTAACGACCACGCGTTCGCCCGTCACCGCCTTGTTGGCAGCCGACACAAGGTAAGCAAGCGTTTTACCGGAACCGGTAGGAGCTTCCATTACGCACAAGCCACCCTTATGCATGTTACGTTCCACAACATTTGCAAAATCTTGCTGGGTAGTGCGAGGCTTGTACCCTTCCATACTCAACGAAAGCAGGCCACCTTCCTTAAAGAACTCGCTCACGCGCGGAGCTGGAGTTTTGGGAAGTGCCTCCGGGTTTACATCCACTTCGGGAAGAACATATTTTGCCGGCGGCAAAACAGAATCGGCAGCGACTTCGCCAAACAGGCCCTTCATTTCGGAGTCTGCAGCCACACGGGTCAAAGCCTCTACAAGCCACGGATCCATTGCACAAATCTTTTCGTAGGCCAGCACAAAAAGCTTACCGCAGGCTTCGGCATCGGGCAAAGCGCGATGCGCACGGCTGCGTTCAATATCCAGAGCCTGAACCAGAGTTTCAAGACGGTGGTTGGCCACATCCTGGTAGGCAATTCTCGAGAACGTCAAGGAATCCCAAAACACATGATCGTCATAAGCAACGCCGACCTTCGCAAGCGTCTGCTTTAGGAACTTTGAATCAAACGCCGCATTATGGGCGACAAGCGGAAGGTCACCTATAAAGGAACAAATCTTTCCCGCAACCGAAGCAAAGTCTTCTGCAGAAGCGATGTCAGCTTCCTTAATTCCCGTTAAGGATTCAATAAACGGACGAAGAGCCGCCGTCACAGGTTTCACCAAATAATCAACGGAATCCGTCGGCTTGCCGTTTTCAAAACGGACCAACGCGACTTCAATGATTTCGTCCTTTTCAAAATCAAGGCCGGTCGTTTCTAAATCAACCGCCACAAAAGCAGGCATTTTCTTCATTCTCATTCCTCATCAATTATTTTAATGTTGGCAGATTCGTTATTAGATTTTCTAGCTCGTTGTCTCCATTCGCGATCTTAACCGTATCGGTAGGAGCACGCCAAGCCAATCCATAACGGAACGGCAACAAACTTCCGGCATCAGGATCTCGTTTTCCATCCTCTGGATAGTAATAATCCAAAAAATAGCTACCTTCAACCAAATCGTTAAACGCAAAACTGCCATCAGCCCCGCAAGAGGCGTAATAATAGGCAGAACTTTCTATAGATTTCAAGCGAACATAGGCGTTGGCATTTGCACCGGGAATTTTTCCCCTCAATTTTGCAAATTTCAGCTTCGGAACCGTTTCAAAACGAACCAGGGAATTGTACTTGAGCTGTATAACCGTATCGCGTACGCCATTACTATCGGCCTTAGCAAGTGTCGTATCTTGATACCCTCGTAAAAACGAAATTTTAGCATCCGTTGGCCAGGGCTCTTTGTTCTTTACCACAAAGCGAATCGGGTCCAAACGTTCAACAGGGACTTCAACAGTATCTTTATTGACAACCACAAAGAATTGATCTACCAAAGAGTCGGAAACCGGTTTATTGTAGGCGACAATCACAGAGTCTTCGGGCATGGCCGTTTTGGAACGAGAGCGAACCGTAGCTTTCGCAACGGCCGGCGGAAGCGTATCCGAAGGCTTTTCCACCCACTCCCAATCAATTTCGTTGCGGTTTGTATCTAACGTACGGAACAAAGAATCCTTACCCGACTTACAGAGGAACTTGTAGAGCACTTCCTTTTGGGGTGCCGGATCAAAATAGAACTGCGGCTTATTAGAACTTGCGCCAAGGTAGACCTTGCGCGGATGCAGTGTATCTCCTTCAGAAGAAGCCAAACTGCAATTCGATGTATCAGCAAAAGCCGAATCAAAATAAACAGGCCTTGTAAACACGGCTTCCATAACATCAGCATACGGCTGGTTCACCGATTCCAGTTCCAAATGAGTTGTATCGTGGTCAGCAAGCGGGACCCAAATCGTATCCATCGTCTTTTCGTCTAGTTGCAAATCCTGCGTCCACACGCCAGCAATTTCAGATGCCGGTTCCAGCTTTTGGTTTCCATTGCCATCTAAGAAAGCCACTACACGATAAAGTCCCGCCTTAAGACCCGTCAGAGTAAAGTTACCGGAGCTATCGGTACGCGTAATAAACAGCGGAGGTTCCTTTGCAAGCATTGGTAAAGAATCAAGGGCCTTTGTTACCGTATCGCGATATTTGTTCAAATACTTACGTTGTTCACGTTCCGGTCCCATCAAAAAGAGGCCAATACTCGGGAAAAGCGATTTACGGAGCATGGTGTCGTTCACCATAACGCGACCGACAATCGTTAAAGTATCAATGACGGCTCCCGTCGAAAAAACTACATGGAACGGTTTTGCCAAAGCATTCCCACGCAGATCCTTAACGCCCCCAGCAAACGTAATCGTATATGTCGTATTTTCGTCCAACTCCGCTCGAGACGTTAATTCCAACGTTTTCCCGCTCACCTCGAACTTCATTTTCTTTTCAATCGGCGGCGAAATAGAAACGGCACTACGCGGAATACTCGCGTTAATCCATTCGTCAAATTCCAATTTCACGTAGAGTTCGTTAGGGTGGTTCGTCGTATTTGGGGCTGGGTAAACCGCGGCAATTCTCGGCGGAAGCTTATCTTCGGGACCGCCACCGGGAGCCACCTGAGTGGCACACGCCAAGAGGGCTACGCACAACAGAGCAAAGCCAAGCGAAAGGACGTATGTCAAACGGCGTTTTTTCATTTGCACATTACTTAATTAGCGGAATAACCTTACCGATGCGAGACCAACGAATGCAGAACGGAATGCGCCACCAGGTAAACGGATTACCCAAAGCGAACTTTTGATCTTCGTTTTCAAACGAGAAGTAAATCACGAATGCCTTGGCGCGGATGTTCCTCAAAGTGACCGTACCCCAGTAGCGACTGTCGGCAGAGTTATCACGATTATCGCCCATCATAAAGAACTGCGGAGTCTGCACCACGTAATGGTCAATAGGCTTGCCATCTATGGTAAGCGAACGGTGAATTTCAAACTTCGGGGAACCGGCAACTGCAGAATCCGTCTGTACAGAATCCTGAGAAAGCGAATCTACAGAGCTTGAATCCGAGGCCTTTGCAGACTCGTTCAAGCGAGCCACATTCCCTTCCAAGTCGCGAAGCATGGCACCTTCAAAACCAATGTAACTCACGTTACGCACCCACCCAGCCGGTGCATGCGGGTCAGTCATCGGCAAAAAGCCGAGATTCGCAAGTTGTCTAAAATAGCCAAAATTCATTGCACCAGAAACCGTATCGCCTTGATGCAACGGTTGCTGGACGACCATGCGATTTCGCGTAAACATCGCGTCTAATTCCATAGCCCTGTCATTCTCTATGGGAATTCTGAAATCCTCAAAATCGTAGCCATTATTTTCTCGGCCATCTTGCAGCAGGCTCAGATTCAATTCCACATGGGAATTCGGGTTTTCTTGAATCACAATGGAACGATACCACCACAGGCGTTCCAGAGAAACGGAATCCATAAACAAAGTATCGCCAACCGACGGAATTGCAAAAGTTTCCACTTCATCACGTGGAGAAACGGTTCTCGTGCTGGCGGTCCACTTGCCATGGCCCGGAATGGTATTCAAGCGTTCTCCATTCACATAAAGTTTGCCCTCGTGAACAGCAATGGTATCGCCACTCGTAGCGACACAGCGTTTAATGTAATCCTTTGGACCATCAGGGTAATGCACCAAGTGCGGTTGCCCCGCTTCTGGTTCATGATCCCAGTAGTAGTTACCGAACATCAGCGCATTAAACAAATGCGTATAGCGGCTCGGGTTGTGGTCTGGATATTCAGGTTCACCCGGATAGCGGAAAATAACCACATCACCAACCTTCGGGTCCGTATATCCCGGGAACTTCTGGTTGGTAAACGGAATTGGCGAACCATAGGTGAACTTGAGGCCAAGCAAAAAATCGCCCGTCAACAGGGAATCTTCCATGGATCCACTCGGAATCTGGAAAGCCTGTATCACATACTGTATAACGACCAATGCAAGTACAATGGGAACAATAATTTCACGGGTGAAGGATTTCAAAAAGGCCTTCAGCGAAAATTTCTTTTGCGGTTGTTCCATTACAGCTCCAATAATTAAAGGCTACGAACCTTTTTCACAAAATTTCTACTCACCATCAACTGCGTATGGTTCTTATCGCGAAGAATCACATTCAAACGGCTCATATCCGACTTGCGGATTTCGGCAATGTAGTCGATAGCCACCAAATGAGCCCTATGGATTCGCACAAACATACGCGGGTCCAATTTCTTTTCGAGTTCCACCAATGGCGTATCAATGAGATACTGGTTATTGGCCGTATATATTGTGGTGTACTTTTCTTCGCTATGGAAACGAATGATTTCGTCCACGTTAATCAAGAGAATGCGGTCACCAATTTTTGCTTGAACTCGTTGCAAATAACACTCATTTGCATTGAACATTTTTCGGAAACTTTCCCAAGAAAAATCGGAAGGCATCTGCTGCATATCCATTTCATCGGGA
The DNA here is from genome assembly GCA_024398845.1 of Fibrobacter sp. Taxonomy (GTDB): domain Bacteria; phylum Fibrobacterota; class Fibrobacteria; order Fibrobacterales; family Fibrobacteraceae; genus Fibrobacter. Next base: position 46,588 of record JAKSIM010000019.1, read on the forward strand.
AAGAATTTGCGAAGCTTTTCTATCGTTCCTTCCAAGCGATCCGGGTCAATCGGCTTCAACAGGTAATCCACCGTATTCTCTTCGTAGGCACGAAGGGCAAAGTTCTCGTACGCCGTCGTAAACACAATCAGCGGCATGTCGTCTTCGTCTATATTCTTTAGAACCTCAAAGGCGTCCATGTCAGGCATCTGGATATCGAGGAACACCACATCCGGGTCCAGTTCCTTGATTTGCCCTAAGCACTGCGTACCAGAGGAAGCCTCCCCCACAACCTCAAGTTCCGAGGCGAAGGGCTCCAACAACGTTTTTAAGCGCATGCGAGCCAGCGGTTCATCATCTACAACAAGAACCTTGCACTGCATTAGTTGGCTCCATCAGTCTTTGAGCTATCGACGGACGCGCTGTCAGCCAAACTCTCTTTAGATTTTGGCGAAGTGAAAATGCGAATCAAGTCAAAAGTCTCACCATCAGCGTTCGTATAAACACCACCATCGCCAGCAAGCAAAACCATATTGCCAGAGGCATCACCGCGCTTAAAGTTCCAACGGATATTGCGTTCCGCAAATACAAGCGAAAGTTTTTCGCCAGCAATAGAATACGAGCCCTTCAAGGAATCCACTTTAATGGAATCAGAAATAAGCGTTTCGGTCGCCACAACAGAACTATCTTCGGCAAGTGTCACACGAATCATGCGGGCCTTGCACTTATCGCATGGCAATTTACCCGAATAAAGACCTGCCACATTAGTCGGCAAATCTACCGGTTTTAAAGGAGGAAGCGGTGCGGGTTCCTCTTTAGAGCACCCCACCAAAAACAAACCAACGGTAAGAATCAAAAAATAAACAATTTTCATGTTGCAAAATGTACAAAAAAAGGGCCTTCCCTTTTTAACGGGAGGCCCCAATATTTAGCCAATCGCAACGGATTTAGGTTTTATGGCCGATTACTTCACATTTACACGGACCACCTGGCTGTTCACGCGGACCACGTAACTACCCGGTGTCGTGAGTTCAACTCGCTGGGTACCATTTTCAACAATACCCTGAGCCACCATTCGGCCACTCATGTTGAACACGGCAACGCGAGCATTCATCGGAGCGCCATTGATTTCCAGCGTATGACCGCTAACATTCACGCCAAAGCTCGGCTTTGCCACTTCGATAACAGAAGTCTTTTCAGTGAATGTCGCCGTATAAACGCCATTCTTCAAGACCCACTTATCAAAGGTGTACGTCTTACCCTTTTCTTGGTAATCCATAGGTATCACGCCATTAAGAGCGCGTTCAATGGTCTTGGTCGGGTCATCTTCGTAAATGACAATGATTTCACCCTTATTGCCACGAGCATCGTATTTAATTGTCTTTTGGAACAGCGGATAGAACGAGAGTTCACCCGTTTCCGTTTCCAAAATAACCTTAACACGAACGCCAGCACCATTTTTCTTGGTGTACCAGCCCTTGAACACCCATTCACCGTCATTCTCTATGCGAGCTTCAGGCAATTCAGTGCGTTCTCCATAAACATAACCCTTGAATTCCCGAGTCAACTTACCAGACTTAGGCAAATTGAAAGAAACCTGGAAGATCTTTGCTTTAGAGTTAAACGTCGGTTCAAAGCGACCCGTTTGCGGATTCTTCTCGAACTTATCGAACTCATACGTATACTTAGCATCTTCATCCTTTGTCGGAAGCGGGATTTCGGGCACATGATTCTTCATGGCGTCTTCAATCTTCTTCTCGATATCGGCATCCGTATCGGTGCTAGAGATAGTGACTTCCAAGGTATCATCGCTGCCGTCACCATAGGCAACTACGATATCAATATCATACGGTTTACCATCGAACGTCGCTTCACATACAAAGTCGGCATCGCATTCGTAACCGGTAAACTCGTATTCGTATTCATCATCCTTGTCCTTCTTCGGAGTCGGAATAGGCGGATTACGATTTTCAGCAGCCTCCGTCACCTTAGCGTTGATACTATCCTTCGTGTCGTTATTATCGATAACAACTTCAACAGTCTCATCGCCAATCTTCGCCACAATGGTCTTGGTGAGGTACGGGTAAATGGACTCACCATTCGTAGCATCCGCCACAATGGAGGTCACCTTGTTGCCGTTTGCACCATCGTCAATGCCGTCCTTATTATCAAACCAGCCTTCAAACTTCCAAGATTCATCAACAATACCCTTGCCATCAACTATTGCGACATCTGGAAGCGGTGTAGTTTCGATACCATAGGTATGATAGATAGCCGTACCATATTCTGCACAATTTTCAGCACCCTTGGCTCCAGCATCGCAAATGAGCTTAGCATTGGCAGGCAGGTTCACGGCGACCTCAAACACAATCGGAGTGCGATCGAATCCAGCTTCGCATTCATAGTTATCGTTAACCTCAGTGCATTCGTAGCCCGAGAAGAAATAGTCGTACTTGCCATCCGAATCCTTCTTCGGCTTTTCAAAGCCATTATCTTCAGCGGCCTTTGTCACCTTTGCACTCACACTATCGGCATCGTCATTGTTGTCAATGGCCACGTCAACTTCTTGCAACGGATCTTCAGAGAGAACCACATGGATGACCTTTTCGAAATACGGGAAGATTTCGAGATCAGACCCATAGGCTTCGGCATTGATGGATTCAACCTTGTTGCCCTTGTCATCAGGCAGAGAGGCATCATCAATGCCGTCCTTGTTGTCAAACCAGCCCACAAAATTCCAAGAATCATCCACTTCACCCAACTTATCTGTCATCACAGCACCCGGGAGCGGTTTCGTATCTGTTCCATAGGTATGTTTGATAGCGGAACCATCCTCGGTGCAGTTTTCGGCACCGACAGCACCTTCAGTGCAAACAAGGTGTGCGTTATCCGGCAGATTCACGGCCACTTCGTAGGTCATGCCCGTCGTGTCGTAAACCGCTTTGCAAACGTAGGCGTCGGTTTTGAATTCGCATTCATAACCAGCAAAGTCGATAAGCTTCGGAGCCTCTTCAATATGCTTCGGAGTCGGTTCTATAGGCGGCACATGTTCGGCCGCGGCCTTCGTCACCTTGGCACTCACGCTGTCAGCATTATCGTTGTTGTCAATGACCACATCAATAACGGTGGCAGGCTTCGTCACATCAAGAGAAACCTTAATTTCCTTCGTGAAGAACGGATACAAGGTGGTATCTTTTGCGACTTCCTTGTCAATAGTCTTTACGGCATCGCCAAGGCCATCTTCATTTTCGAACCAACCCTTGAATTCCCAATCGCGTATGATTTCGCCATCAGAATCAATAATGCGTGCTTCGGGCAACAGGGTTTCTGTTCCATAATTATGCTTAACATAATCCTTGCCAGAAGCATCCTTGGCGCACCCATTGCTAATTTTGCAAACAAGCCAAATACTATCAGGCAAATTGACAGCAACCTTAAATTCACGACCTGTCGGCGTAAATTTTGCAGAGCATGCATAAGATTCTGCAGAACCTTCGCAAACGAATTCCTTAAACGTGTAATCGTACTTGTCGTCGGAATCCTTCGTCGGGGCGGCAGGCTTCGGAGTGAGCTTTCCGTAAGCCTCGTTAACCTTCTTTGAAACGCTGTCGGCATTATCGTTATTATCAAGAGCAATCTTTACAGAAACATCTGGATCTGTAGAAAGGGTAACTGTGAGTTCCTTAGCAAAGAGCGCGTATATCTTGATATCTTCACCGAATTCACTTGCACCAATAGCATCAATCAAATGGTTATTCACGCCATCATCAATACCGTCGGCATTATCATACCAACCTGCAAATTCCCAGCCTTCCTTTACGGCACCAGGCAGCGGTCTGGTTTCATCACCATACGTATGCTTAATGCCCGCACCATCATCAGTACAATTTACAGCACCATTATGGCCTTCGACACAATCAAGAGTAGCACCTTCCGGAAGGACCACAGATACCGTGTACTCCGTATAAGTTTTAGTGAAGACATTTTCACAAGAGTATCCGCTGACACCGGCGGTGCAGTTGTACTTTTCAAACTCGTAAGTAATCTTGCCGTCCGGATCCGTCTTCGTCGGGTCTTCGATTCCCTGATTGTGGGCTTCAGCAAGAATCTTCTCGTTGATATCATCCGCGTCATCGTCGCTGACGATTGTCACCGGGAAGGTCTTTTCACCAATAGTAACCGTGATGTCTTGAGTATACAGAGCGTAGAACGCCTTGTCGCCGAAGGCACCCTTTTCAATCTTCGTCACGGCGTCACCGGTATGTTCGGCATTGTCGTACCAGGCGGAGAA
>JAKSIM010000002.1 GCA_024398845.1 Fibrobacter sp.
CCGCGCGGAACAACTCGCAAAATTTGAGCCCGTGGTTAACGCCACGGGTTCTTTTGTGTATAACGACCCGCTAGGGGTTGTGGGCGTTCCTTGCGGCTTGGTTCGTCCATTCGTTGTTGATCATGTCGATGGCGCGTAACCACAGGGCGAGAGGCGTTTCGTCGAATTTGTAGCCTTTGCGCAGAAATTTTTTTGATTTCAACCAAGGTGAGGTTCTGCTTTTTTGAAGAACACCTCGTTGTCCTGATTCCGCAGTTGTATGCTGTGCCTGTAATTTTTGGAGTCCGGCCAGGTATCGAACATCTGGAGCGCTACAATCGAAGAAATCCAGACTGCTGATTTCCCGCAGCATGGCTGCGTATTCTGTATTGTTGGTACGAATGCAAGCGTTATTCGTTTTTTTTGTCGGTTTCTAGCTTGCAAAAAAAAGTCCCGCATTGCTGCGAGACTTTTTTTCGGGTGGGTGACCGGACTTGAACCGACAACATCCAGAATCACAATCTGGGACTCTAACCAATTGAGCTACACCCACCGTGTAGTGAGCCCAAATATAAAAAAGCCATCCCAAATTTCAAGGGATGGAGTTTAAAAAAATATGAAAAATGGCTTTTTGCTGTAAAAAACGGTTAATCTCCGTTCTTTTTGGCCATGATTCTAATGAAGTTTTCGCGCTTGAAGTCGTTGCGGTGTTCCATGCAGAAGCGCGGATAGACGGTCTGCTTGGGGAAAACCTTGATGGTGAAGAGCTCGTTGCAACCGTCAAGGCAGCACTTGAACGTGAGGTCCATGGCTTCGGTGTAGTTGTGGCGGAAGATGATGTTCTTGGACTCGATGCTCTCGACGTTCTTCTTCTGCTTTTGACGAAGCTTGATGTCGCGGTGCAGCTCGCAGTACTTGGCAATCGGATGGCCCCAGAATTCGCGGCCGCAGCCGGGTTCCTGGCAAATCTTGAGCTTGATACGCTTTTTCTTTTTGTATTTGGGAAGCTGCATAAGGACTCCGTTTTGTAGACGAAACTCGTCTTAAATTAAAAATTAGTAAAAAAAAGGCTGAAAAAGGCACAATTTGGGTTAAAAATCCGTCTTAATAGGTATGAGATACCTTAAAAAATGGATTTGGATAAGAATTCTGTGGGTTTGGCTGGCCTTGGGGCTTGTCTTGGGTTTGTTTGGATGCACTTATGTGAGTGGTGGCGGGGCGGGTGATTCGGGGCCACTCCGGCTGACCGTGCTCGATGTGGGGCAGGGGCTTGCCGTGCTTTTGGAGTATGACGGACGGTATGCGATGTTTGACATGGGGCCAGATTCGGTTGGGGTGATGGATACGCTTGCGGCTCATGGGGTCGATACGCTGGAGTGGGTGGTTTTGAGTCACTACCATCGGGACCACTGTGGCGGGTTTATGGAACTCGAGACTGTGCCGCGAGTGTTTGTTCGCAGGTTGTACGTGGGGACGGATACTGCGGGTGGGTTCATTCGCGATAGCGTGTTTCGGGTCGCGCGTCGGTTCGATATTCCTGTCGATACGCTTGTGCGCGGCAGTGCGGAGCTTTGGGATGCTTTTGGACGAGAGCCTACGACGGCTGCGGGTGGTGGAGCCGCTATTGCTGCGGGGGCTGAATCCGCTATTGCCGCGGGTGCCGAATCTGCTATCGCCGCGGGTGCCGAATCTGTTATCGCCGCGGGTGCCGAGGTCGCGCCGCATTTTGAGGTGATGTGGCCGCCAAGTTACGTTCGGGTGGGGGAGAACGGGGCGAGCGTGGTGGTTCGGGTCGAATTCGGGGAAGCTTCGGCGTTGTTGATGGGGGACCTGGACTCTTTAGGGGAGCGGCTTTTGTTGGAACTCTCACCGACGCTCTCGGCGAATGTTTTGCAGGTGGGGCATCATGGTTCAGCGGGGAGTAGTTCCCTCCGGTTTTTGAGTCGGGTTTCGCCCGACTATGCGGTAGTGAGCGTCGGGGCGCATAACCGGTACGGGCATCCGGCGTCGGGCGTAATCCGCAAGCTCGGGTTTGTGCTTGGGGATTCTTCGCGTGTCTACCGCACGGATGCTGACGGAAGTGTTCCGTTTGAACTTTATGGCGACCTCGGGGTGATTGTTCAGTTCCTCAAAAATTTATAGATTGCATAAACGTTGCTTCTAAATTTTTTCAGGAATAGGGCCCTTTAGGCATGCTTCACGATATTCACATTCCGGTCATGGGAATTTGCTACACGGCAGATACGCCGGTGCGTGTGGCCCACATGGGGCTCACGTCCGTGATTTCGCTGGTGGACGATGGCCTGCTTGAAGAATACCGCATGGCTTATGGCGAACGCCTGGGGGTTGATGTCGGGAGCCCGCAAACAACCCGCATTGGCCGGATTCGTGCGTATCTGGATTTTGTCGCAGAAGAAGTGGACCGCAAGTTTGACTGGATTCGTGGCCTGCGGATTGCGGGTTGCGTGGAGTCGGGTGCGCTGTCAAATTCGGGAATGACTGGCGTTGCGGGTTGCCTGAATGACAAGGACCGTTATTTTTTGATGCTGCCCGCACATTCGCCATTGCGTGCGGAATACGAACAAGTTTGTGCACTTTCGGGCTTGCGGCGTGTGGCCGCAGAAGTTGCGTTGACCGAGAAGATGGAATGTGGTGAGATTCAGGCGAACATTATGGTGAACCTGAATCACGAAGAGGCGGCGCTTGATGCTGTGCGCGGCTTTGCGGCTTCGAAGGTGAAGGGTTCGCTCGTTTTTAGTGCGGGCGTAAACCTGGGCGTGTTTGAAGAAGTCGCAAAGCATGAATGTTTTTATCGCAAGGGCTCGGGAACTGCTTCGATGGCGGATTCTGCGCCGACTGCTACCGCGTCGGTTGGTGCCACGCCGGTTGGTGTCGCGCGGGTTGGTGTCGCGCCGGTTGGTGCCGCGCCGGTTGGTGCCGCGCCGACTAAAAAGATTATTCTAAAGGTTTCGGATTTCCGCTCGGCGATGATTCAGGGACGCTACCTTGCAAAAAAAGGCTTGGATGTTTATGAATACCGTATTGAGTCGGGCGTAAACTGCGGTGGACACGCGTTCGTTGGGGCGAAGGTTCCGATGCTCGAAGTGCTCCGGGAATTTATGGCGAAAAAAGAGGAACTGTTCCGCGCGACGGGAGGTGTTCCTGCTCGCATTACTGCACAGGGAGGCCTCTGTACCGCCGAAGAGATTTCGCAGGTCCTTGCGCTTGGTGCAGATGGCGTTGGCGTCGGGACGCCGTTTCTGCTTGTCCCGCAGGCCACGAGTTGCGACGCAGAAACGCGAGCCCTGCTCGCGGCGGCGACGAGGGCGGACGTCCGGCTTACACATGCGTCGCCGCTCGGCGTCCCCTTCATGAATCTTGTAACGTCCACAGCCGCGGAAGCGTGCCGCCGCAAGACGGATGCTTACTTCAAAGCCCGCATTGAAAAAAGTAAATCGCTTGTAGCGGCAAGCGAGGCCAATGTAACTGGCTCCGCAACAGCCGCCGATGCAGCCGCACATGGCACCGAAACAAGCGAGGCCGATGCAGCTGGCTCCGCAACAGCCGCCGCTGCCGTTGCAAATGAAGCCTTTGCAAGTACGCCCGCAGCAGAAACGGCTGCGATGGCCGCAATCAGGGCAAATGCTGAAACTGTCGCGGCACCTGCCGATAATCTTCCGGGGTTCCCTTGCCGACAGCATTATCTGTGCCGCTCCATTCCTGGATTCAACCATCCGGTTTGCATGGCTTCGCGCGAATACGTGATGCATCGCCTCGCTGAAATTGATCGCCAGGAAGCCGAGTCGCTGGACGCATTGAAATCTGCGCAGCCCGATGCTGCAGAAACGGTGCCGTCCGATGCCGTATCCATCCGCGAAAAGTTTGACGCCATTCGCCGCGAGACGCTTTCCCGCGAATGCATCTGCCGATTCCTTGGAAACGCCGGCCGTGAAGAAATTCGAGCCAAAAGTCCGTCGCTTCATTACGACCCTGAAAAAATCGCTATTGCCCGTGGGGCCAAAACTGCCCGCGTCAAGGAACCGGTGACAATCTGCCCGGGCCCGAATATCGCTTACTTCAACCGCGAATACACTTTGCTCGAAATGATGCAGCACTTGTATGGGACGGGGCCAACGCTTACGTCCACCGATAAACCTCTCGCGTTTGACCTGGAAAAGGAAATCTTCGATACCATATTGGGTGCTTGATGCGCCCGATACCGCCGAAGTTGTATTTTCTGCGAGCGCACCCCGAAAAACTCGCTCTAGTACCTGCTGAATCGCTGAAAATCCCTGTTTGGCAGGTACGGCGCGGAAATCTGCTTTGCTGACAGGTGTGAAAAAGGTTTTTTCAGGTGCTCAAACGGGATTTGTACCTGCTAGATTCGGAAAATGTTCGTTTTAGCAGGTACAAAATGAAGAAAACGGTGAGAAAATCTGGGCGCTGGCCTGTTCTGCTTCTGCTTTTCGAGGGTATGTACCTGCTAAATTGCTGAAAATCCCTATTTGGCAGGTACGTTTGCCCTGTTTTTGTCAATTTTATTACGGATAAAGTAATTTTGTACCTGCTGAATCGCAGAAAAATCCTATTTAGCAGGTACGCTTCGGTAAAAACTCGCTCAGGTACCTGCTAAATTGCCTAAAATCCCTATTTAGCAGGTATGCGGCCAAAATTTGCAGGTACTCAACCACAATCAGGCCGGCACCCAGCCACGACCATGCCGGCACGTAACACGAAAAATAGGACAAATTAAAAAAATGTTTGTTTTTTCTTGAAAAGCTTTGTATATTCCTAGATGTTCTGTTAACCGTATTTATATATCTGTCCCTTATGTGGGGATGGATATTTTTTTTTGGAGAAATCTATGGAAAATTTCGATCTGAAGATGTTGGATGCAATGTACGATTTGATGAATCAAGGCTTTTTAGGGCTTTCGTCATTTCTAGCCAACATTGAAAAAAAACTGAAAAATGCTCCTGCGGGAAGGCTCCGAATTGATAAATGTAAAAAGCAAATGCAATGGTACCATGTGACGGAGAAATCGTCGGAGCATGGCAAGTACATTCCCTTACCGAAAATAAAACTTGCGAAGGCTTTGGCGCAAAAAGATTATGATACGAAACTTTTGATGGAATTGAAACCTGTGTTGGCGTCGCTTCGGAAAATCTTAAAGTCTAATGCTTTAAGGAATGTTGAGAATTTGTATGAAATGATGATACCTTGCCGTCAGCAACTCGTGAATCCTGCATATTTGTCCGATGAGGATTTTGTCCGACAGTGGAAATCAGAGAAGTACGTAGGAAAAAATTTTGATGAAGCTTTGCTGACTACATCAAATGGCGAACGGGTTCGGTCAAAATCGGAAGTCATTATTGCGGATGTGCTGAATCGCTATAATGTGCCGTATAAATATGAACGTCCTTTGACTCTCTCTTTGAAAAGGAAAACAATCGAAGTGTATCCTGATTTTACGTGTCTGAATGTGCGGTTGCGTAAAGAAATTGTTTGGGAACATTTTGGAAAAATGGATGATTCGGAATATTTGGCCTCGACTATGATGAAATTGCAATCTTATGAAACAAATGGAATGTTTTTAGGGAGTGAACTTATTTGTTCCATGGAAACGAGTTATTCTCCTTTTGACGCTTGTAAGGCGGAACGTCTGGTGAAAAAGTTTCTTTTGTGATGGATCGCTGATTGCGAGGGGTGTGGTGATTTAATTTTTTTTGGGGGGGCTTGATGCTTGGAAGTGGATGGCTTGGGGTTGATTGTCTGTAGCTGATTGTCTAGTGTCAAAGGCTTGGGGGTATGTACCTGCTGAATCGCTGAAAATCCCTGTTTGGCAGGTACGGCGCGGAAATCTGCTTTGCTGACAGGTGTGAAAAAGGTTTTTTCAGGTGCTCAAACGGGATTTGTACCTGCTAGATTCGGAAAATGTTCGTTTTAGCAGGTACAAAATGAAGAAAACGGTGAGAAAATCTGGGCGCTGGCCTGTTCTGCTTCTGCTTTTCGAGGGTATGTACCTGCTAAATTGCTGAAAATCCCTATTTGGCAGGTACGTTTGCCCTGTTTTTGTCAATTTTATTACAGACAAAGTAATTTTGTACCTGCTAATTCGCAGAAAATGTCTTTTTAGCAGGTACGCGACGCTTTCCGCGCTTCTCGTGCATCCCGCGCTTTCCGCGCATCCCGCGCTTTTCGTGCTTTCCGTGCGGTTTTTAGTCCGCGAATCCGATTCGCGCCTGGAAATGGCATACGCTCATGTCGTCGGCGTTCATCCCGAAAATGTAGGCGTGGTGATTCGTGTTCTTGAACCGCACGATGTTCACTTTGGCGCCCAGCGGAATCTGCGTGATGTAATTCATTTGTATGGAGCGCACTCTGCGGTTCTTGATTTCGTCCTTGTCCAGGCTGTCCATGACCCAGTCCACGTAGCGGCAGTGGTTCACGTGGTTGTTCATGTCGAGGTCGCTGTACTTGGCCTGCTCTGTGCGAACTACGCGAGGGTCGATTTGCGGGTCCAGAATTTCCATCATTTCGGGAAGTGCACTTTTGCCGGGGAACAGCGGAATGGGGTAGGGGCTGTTGGCTGGATTCTCGGACTTGCCTGTCTTCATGTTCACGAGGAGCCACGAAGACGTGGCCTGCGCAATTGAATTCCCCTGCGAATCCATGATGGAGTAGTCCTTGAGGCAGACCTTGTCCTTGTAGAAATCCTTGGCCCAGGTGGACACGGAAATTTTTTCGCCCCACACGGGCTGGTGCAAAATGCGAATCTTGATGCGGGTGATGACCGTGGTGTAGCCTGCTTTCATCATCTTCCAGAGTCCGAAGCCGTTTTGCTCCGCATCGGCGATGGCGGTTTCTTCCATGAACAAAAACAGGTTCGAAAGTTTGAGTCGGCTATGGTGGTCGCAGTCCGAAAAACGAACGTCAAAATTCTTCGTAGTGATTTCTTGTTCCATTCCTGTCTCCCGTTTAAAGTTTCATCCATAATTAATGTATAATTTAAATCATGGATGAGTTTCAATTTAGACCCAGTTTTGTGCAGTTATCGGCGCTAAGTTCCTTTAATGGGGAGGTTCGCGTCCCTGGATCCAAAAGTATTACTAATCGAGCCTTTTTGATTGCCGCGCTTTCTCGAGGAACGACCCGGCTTCACAATTTGCTCAAGAGTGACGACACTCGCTATATGGGCGAGGCGTTGCGTAAGCTTGGCGTGAAGATTGAATTTAATGAGGATTTTTCGGAAGCCGTTGTCGAAGGGATTGCTTCTCCGATTTCGGTGAAGGAACCCGTGGATATTTTTTTAGGGAATGCCGGTACGGCCATGCGTTCCCTGACGGCCGTCTTGACTCTTGGCCATGGCGAATTCCACTTGCGTGGTGAAGAACGTATGAGCGAACGCCCAATTCGCGATTTGGTCGATGCCCTTCGCTCCTTAGGGGCCGAAATTGAATACGAAGAAAGCGATGGTTTCCCGCCGGTCTGCATCAAGGCTCAAGGCCTGCGCGGTGGTAACGTCAAGGTTCGCGGAAATATTTCGAGCCAGTATCTCACGGCACTTTTGATTTGCGCCCCTTATTGTGAATCTCCGCTGAGCATTGAGGTCGAAGGCGATTTGATTTCGTCTCCGTACATTGAACTCACCATGAATGTGATGAAACGCTTTGGCGTGGAGGCTTCTGCCTATATAGGATTGCCGCTTCGCTTTGATGTGCCCAAGTGCGTTTACAATTCGCCGGGAGATTTTACCGTGGAAGGCGATGCTAGTTCTGCAAGTTATCCGCTTGCGGCAGCTGCTCTTTCGCATGGCAAGGTCCGTGTGCTTGGGGTAGGGTCCGAAAGTTGCCAAGGTGACATCGCGTTTGCAAATGTACTTGAAGCCATGGGCGCAAAAATTACGTGGGGACCTGATTTCATTGAATGTGAAGGCCCTGCAGGGAAACTCCGCAGCCTAGGTCATTTTAACGCCATTGAAATTCCGGATGCGGCGATGACGATAGCGATTCTTGCGCTTTTTGCCGATGGACCTACGACAATTGAAGGTATTGGAAGTTGGCGCGTGAAAGAGACGGACCGCATTGCGGCAATGTCGGCGGAACTTCGCAAGGTTGGCGCCGAGGTCCGCGAATCTACAGATTTCATTTGCGTTATTCCGCCAAAACAATTGCAGCCGGCCACAATCGAAACGTACAATGACCATCGCATGGCCATGTGTTTTAGCCTTGTCGCTCTTGGTGGAGTTCCCATCAAGATTATGGATCCTTCGTGCGTGAACAAAACCTACCCGCGTTTCTTTGATGATTTTAAACGGTTGGCTCGATAATGAATAAAATTGCTTGCCTTGTTTTGGCTGTGGTGACAGCGACTTATGCCGGAATAGATTTGTCTTCTTTCCAGACTTACGTGGATTCTGTGGTTCCTGGGTCGCGTTATGGCGTCTCAGTGCGTTCGGTAAAGACCGGCAAAGAAATTGCGAATTTGCGTGGCATGGAAAAGTTCACTCCGGCGAGTACTCTCAAAACGCTTACCACGGCGACGGCACTGCATTTTTTGCCGCTCGATTATGAACCCAAAACGCAAATGTCTTTGGATGGAAGCGTGCGCAATGGCGCTTTTTGGGGAACCGTGCATGTGCATGGCGAAGGCGATCCGAATTTTTCTGGACGTTATTTTGCTGACCCGTTTTACATGCTGAACCAGATGGCCGATTCCATCAAGGTGCTTGGGGTCGATACCATCCGCGGAAAAATTGATTTGGATTCCTCTTATTACACGGGCCCCTGGAAAGCGGAACATTGGCGCAAGAATTTTTATAATTCTTGGTATGGGGCCGAAATAGGTCCGCTTGGTTTTAACGATAATTGCACCATGGTGCGCTTCAAGCCCGGCGAAAAGGAAGGCGATACTGCCATCGTGTCGATTCTCCCCGATGTGGGCTACGTAACTGTTAAAAATGAACTTGTGACGGTGGCGGGCAAAAAGAAAAAGTGGACCTATGCCATTGACTCCGTAAAATCTGTCGTTACGCTTGGTGGAACCATTGGCCAGAATGTGGATTCGGCAAGCCTTGTGCTCCCGATTCGAAATCCGGTGGGCTATTTCCGTGCTGCGTTTATGACGGCTCTCAAGGAACGCGGTATTATATTTATCGAAGACGTGGCCGTGCCAAAGGGCATTGAAATTTGCAGGTTTACTTATTCGGCGGCGCCGCTCCTGAGCATTTTGGACGAAATCAACCAGCGCAGCCAAAACTTCCATGCCGAGACGCTCTTCCGCAATTTGGGTGCGCAAAAAGCTGGCGAGGGAAGCGTTGAAGGTGGTAAAAAAATGGAGCGCAAGTTCCTTACCGAAATGGGCATCAATCCCGATGATTTTGAAGTTTGGGATGGTTGCGGCCTCTCGCCCAAGAATAAATTGAAACCTTCCGTGGAAACGCAGATGCTTGCCAAGATGGCGCGCCACCCCAAGGGAGAATTCTACATAAACAGTTTTGCAAGTCCCGGTGTTGGCACCGGCGGCAAGCGCATGCTCGATATGCCGTTCCCGTGGCTCACGCATTTTAAAACAGGATTTATTGGCGAAGCCCATGCGCTTGTAGGCTACATTTTTGCAATGGATGGCGATACACTTACGGTTGCCATGTACTTGAATGACACCGGCAAGAATCCCGACCAAAAATGCAAGGATGTTCTGGATACGCTTTGGACAAGACTCGTTGCCGCCACAAATGACAATTATGCATCCCTCATGGAAATGAAACGCTTGTGGCTCTCGGCGCAGAATGTGCGCGGACTCCATGCTCGCTTGGAGTTTTTCTCTAGAGCGCTTTTTGGTAAGCCTTACCGACTTGGCCCTATGGGCGAAAGCTACCTGGATTCCATTGAAAACAAGCCGTTAGTTTATTTGGATTCCGTGGACTGCGTGACTTTTGTGGAGCATGCGCTTGCAATGGCGCTTGCCCCGAGTGAAGACTCCATTTTCGCCGTCCACCAACGTATTCGTTACTTCGACGGGAAAATTGGCTATACAACCCGTAAACATTACCTGCTCTTGGATTGGGTGGGCGAGGGCAAGTTTGCTCGAATCATCCCGATGCCTGGCGATTCCGTTGTTCAGCGAATTATGCCCAAGAACGAATTTTTCAAGTCCCAAAAGTTAAAGTATCTGGTCAATGGAGAGGCTGCTCGGGACCCGAATATGAACATGTCGTTTTTGCCTTACAAAAAGGCCTTGGAGTGGGCTAACGCACCCCAGGGCGACTCTTTGAAGGTCATCGGTATTGCGTTCATTGGTAAATCCGAAAAAATTGATGCGACCCATACTGGTTTTGTGGTGCTTCGCCCTGGTCAAAAGCCAATGCTCCGTCACGCATCTTCGCTGCGGAAAAAGGTTGTTGAACAACCCTTGGCCGAATATCTTGTGAGTCGCAAGGGTAAACTCCCCGGCGTTGCGTTCTTTGAATTTTTGCCGAGATAATAAAAGCCGACTCGCGGCTTGCTAGTCGCCGTAGTCAAAGGCGAGAATGGCGGTCAGCTTGTAGCCCGCGCGTTCCGAACCTACGTTGTCAGCGCGTTCCGAGCCCACGTTGTCCGCGCTTGCGTCAAAGGCGGTCCAGGCGTCTGGAGCCCAGCCGTAGGCATTTGTCGTGAGTTCCTTGCCCATGGCAATTTCTGCAGCTTCGATTTCTTCCCACCTGATTTGACCTGTGGGCGCACTGTAGTAGCGTAACATGCCAAGAGCCTCGAGAGCCTCTGGGTGGTCGTCAATAAGCTGGTAAACGCAATCTTTGTATGATTCCCCATGCAGGCGGATTACGCGGTAAAGCCGCTTGCGTCCAAGGAATCTCGAAAGGTCCTTGCGGTCTACGGGGATTTTGGCTCCTTCGCCAAAGAATACCGCGAGTTCGCGGAATACCTCGGAACTTTCCTCGAGTAACGGGGAAAGGTTCTTGATAACATCGCGAATGTTTTCGGTTGCGCTCATCTGTTGTAAATCTAGAATAAAAAGGGTACCAAAGTTTTTAATATCGTTCTAAAATCAGAGACGTACTCCTAATCTTGATTTACCGCCGATTATCTTACATTTACTTTTTGCAGCGTTTTACCTGTACGTACCAGATAGATGCCTGGAACTCCAAAGGTTGCCTTGAGGACGTCCTTCATGTTTTTGTTGCGCAAAGATTCGGTCTGCAGTGTCCCTAGGTAACGGCCCTGCAAATCGAATACGCTCGCCGGGCCTTGTGCCGCTGCGGAAATCCCTAGACTCCTTGCGATGAATGTCGTGCCGGAACTGCTCTCTGGCTCCTGTGAGCTGCTCGACGCCGGCATCCCGAATTCGTATGCGCCCAAATCCGGGGCGGTACCGGCAAAAGGCATGCCCAAGTCTTCGCCCTTGTCGATGGCGCGGCTCCCTTCCTTGAGTCGTAAAAATCCAACGACCGGGATGCTGCCGTCCGCATTGCGGGGGCCCAGGATTCCAGGAATCTTGGAAATGTCTTCGCCCGTCACTGTCATGCTCGGGTCATCTAGACTTTCAAAATCGTCTTCGGTCAAGTCAAGTTTCAGGTTCCACGTGTTGTTCTCGCCGGCGGTGCATTCCACGTACTCGTCGATTGTTGCTGTCTTGTACCAGCATTCGCCAATTTGCGATAGTTTGTTCGGAAAAGCGATGTTGTTCTTGAGTACGTGGGCGTTGTCTCCCGTTAGCGGGGCCACATCGGCGGTGCGGTGCCCTTCGGCGTCGAACGTGGTGGAGGCCATGCTGAAGGCGCGGTCCTCATTCATGTACGATGTGTTGTTGAACCACCTGCTTCCGGCGCCTGTATAGTTGGCGTAAAAACCGGAGGACCTGTTTTTCCAGGCGACGCAATACTGAATCAGGTGGTGCCCGCCGCCCTTTGTGCTTTCGCCCATCTTGATTCCGTGACCGTTCCCGTTAGGCGGCCTATCGACGCCGTAATGGCTGTAGCCGTTTCCCATGGCGTAGCAGTTCTCCATCACAACCGGGAATTCCTGGTTGATGAAGTCGAAACCGTCGTCGCTGTTCCACCAGGAACGGCACCCGATGAACTTCGTGGTGTCGCCATCGCCCGGCTCCTGGTAATGGGCACCGAAGCCGTCGGCGTTTTCACCATCGCCCTGGCGGCCTGTGGGGTCGTAGTTGTCGTGTGCGTCGCAGTTCAAGACGAGGTGTCCGCCGCCGTCCGATGCGCCATCGTTGATGAAGAATCCCGGGCCCGCGTTGTGGTGGCTCTCGATTTGCTCCAAAAAGATATGCTTGCTCGCGTAAAGGAAAATTCCTGAATTCGAATTGTGCTTCATGGTGATGCCGCGAACTTCGAATCCCTTCAAATGCAGGTACTTCGCGGAAATCACGATGGGCGAAGTGTACGTGACGCTGTCGATGACTCCCGCGTCGCTGTGGCTGTGGCCTTGACCGATGGGGAGGTTCGCCCCGTCAAAAATCGGACGCTCGCCGGGGTACGCCAGATAATGGATACGGTTGTCGTCGCTTTCGCCGCTCGCGGTCAAAAGAATGCCCGCAGTCATCCTGTAGCGCTTATAGTAAACCGTGTCGCGTAAGTCGTACACGCCTCCGCGAATCCACACGGTATCGCCCGCCGTAACGACCGAATTCGCCTTGTTGAGCGAAGCGAAGGGCTTTTCCTTCGAGCCCGCCGCACTGTCGTCACCGTCGGTCGCCACGTAGTAAACGGAACCGAATGCCTGGGCGACCGCCAGCGCAAACCCTATTGCAAACAGGAACCTCTTATCCATAAACACCTCGAACCATTTTTCTTAATATAAGTTCTTCCGTTAAAAAGCGGTAACGGTGACTGGTATGGATCAGTATTTGCCGTCCATTTTATGCTTTACTGTTGTTATGTTGAATCAGTCAAAACCCCGTGCCGAAATCAAGCCTTTGGGACAATATATATTTTTTTAGAGTATCCAATAAAAAAAGACGGGAGCCTTCACTCTCGTCTTTTTTGTTGGCTGGTGGTTAGAAATCCTAACCACTAACCACTGTTTACTACAAAACTAAACTTCGCTTAGTTTTGGTGGCTCTTGAACCAGTTGATGAGCTGGTTGGTGGAGGTATCGTGCTTCAGTTCGGCGTCGGCCTTTGCAAGTTCCGGGAGGATCTTCTTGGCGAGCTGCTTGCCGAGTTCAACACCCCACTGGTCGTAGCTGTTGATGTTCCAGATAACGCCCTGCGTGAAGATCTTGTGTTCGTACATGGCGATGAGGGCGCCGAGGCGTTCCGGGCTCACGTAGTCCATCATGATGGAGTTCGTCGGCTTGTTGCCTTCGAACACCTTGTGCGGGGCGAGGAATGCGATTTCCTCTTCGCTCTTGCCGGCGGCGCGGAGTTCTTCCTGGGCCTGGGCGAGGGTCTTGCCGTTCATCAAGGCTTCCGGCTGTGCAAAGAAGTTGCTGAGAAGCTTCTGGTGATGGTCACCGACCGGGTTGTGGCTGTTGGCCGGGGCGATGAAGTCGCAAGGAATCATCTTGGTGCCCTGGTGGATGAGCTGGTAGAAGGCGTGCTGGCCGTTCGTACCCGGTTCGCCCCAGAGGATCGGGCCAGTCTGGTAGTTCACGCGCTTGGAATCGCGGTCAACGGTCTTGCCGTTAGATTCCATGTCGGCCTGCTGGAAGTAGGCGGCGAGGCGGTGCAGGTACTGGTCGTACGGGAGCATGGCGTAGCTCGATGCGCCAAAGAAGTTGTTGTACCACACGCCGATGAGGGCGAGGATGGCCGGGAGGTTCTTTTCCACAGGGGCGGTCTTGAAATGCTGATCCATTTCGTAGGCACCCTGGTGGAGCTTCATGTAGTTTTCGAAACCGATGCGGAGGCTGATGGAAAGGCCGATGGCAGACCACAGGGAGTAGCGGCCGCCAACCCAGTTCCAGAAGGCGAACATGTTGGCCGGGTCGATACCGAATTCCGTGACGGCTTCGGTGTTCGTGGAGAGGGCCACGAAGTGCTTCGCGATGGCGGCCTTGTCGCCATTGAATGCCTTGAGGACGGCGTTCTTCGCGGTTTCGGCGTTCGTCATGGTTTCGAGAGTCGTAAATGTCTTGGAAGCGACGATGAAGAGCGTTTCTTCGAGGTTCACCTTCTTGAGGGTTTCGGCCATGTGCGTGCCGTCGATGTTACTGACGAAGTAGACTTCCGGAGAAGTTTCGCCGGCAATCGGCTTTTCGGCATACGGCTTCAAAGCTTCGGTGACCATCACCGGGCCGAGGTCGGAACCGCCGATACCGATGTTCACAACGTACTTGATGGACTTGCCGGTGAAGCCTTTCCACTTGCCGCTACGAACGAGGTGGGTGAAGTCTTCCATGTGCTGAAGTACGGCGCGAACTTCGGGCATCACGTCCTTGCCATCGACGCAAATCTGATCCTTGCCTTTGTAACGGAGTGCGGTGTGAAGCACGGCACGCTTTTCGGTGGTGTTGATCTTTTCGCCGCCAAAGTACTTGGCGCGGATTTCTTCAAAATTGGCAGACTTCAAAAGGTTTTGGAGTTTGGCCATGGTCTCGTCGTTGATGATGTTCTTGGAGTAATCCAAGAAGAGACCGCAGGCTTCGGCGCTGTACTTTTCGGCGCGGGCCGGGTCCTTGGCGAACATTTCGCGCATGTGCCAGGTTTTTGCCACTTCGGCATGGGCCTCAAGGGCCTTCCATTCCTTAGAATCTGTCAATTTGGACATTGTTTTAATCCTTTCCGCAAAAGCGGGTGTTTTTGTTTCGCCTTAAATGTAGAAAAAGAAGGGAACAAGCAAGTGCCGGTTCCCTGAAAGTTATGTATTAAAACTTTGGATGGTGCTTGAAATTCTTGAATTTCTCTTTTTGGAAGGCGTGGAACTTTTGTAACTGTTCGCTCGTGAGCACCTTGTTGAACGAGGAAATGCCTTTAATGCGTTGGTCAAGTAAAGCTTCGTTGGCAGCGAGAACCCCTTGCTTTGCGTTAGCAATCTGGTTTGCGTCTCCTGTGTCCAGCGCATCCTTGAGGGCTTTTTCGGCATCCATTTTTTGTTTGCGCAAAACCTTGAAGGAGGAATCCATTTCTGTGCGTTGGGCATCCAAGGCGGCCTTTTGTTCCGGAGTTACTTGAAGCAGGGAATCCATAAAGGCGTGTCCTTTTTCTTTATTGAAGTCCGGCTTTTTGTGAAAGTCTCCGTGACGCTTGTCGCCGTGATGTTTTTTGTGAGCCCCGGGATGTTCAAAGTTCGGTGCCATCATGTGTTGCATCATAGGGCAGTCTCTTTGGGGGCATTTGGATATGCCGCAGAAACCTCCAGAAAAGGAACCTGCGAAGAAACCGATGGAGCAAGCGAAAATGATGAGGCTTGCGATGAATGTTTTTGTTGAACCGTTCATTAGTGGTCCTCCTTTAACAGATAACTTAACATATTTATCTCGTCCATGTCTTCGAAATCGTCAGATTCGGTATCGCCAAGAGTGTTGTACCAGCTGCTGATTTCGGTGGATTGCAAATTTTGCATGGGCATGGGGTTAGATTCGGGGCTGCCAAAGTAAGTGAGCAAAATGCTCAGGGCGACAATGGCCAAGCTTGCCGCGAGTGGAATTGCGGTGCGGATACCAATGTGGATTACATTGGATTTTTTTGCCTCGGCGGCGTCAAGACGAGCGCAAACTTTGCTCCACGAGTCTTCGCGGGGTGTGAGGCGTTTTAGTTTTGAGAAGTCGATTGCGTTAGGCATAGTTCAATTTCTCCTTTAAAAATTCTTTCACAAAGTGTCTTGCGCGGCTAAGGCGTGCTTTGATGGTGCCTTCGGGCATTTTGTAAATGTCTACGAGGTCCTTTAAATCCAAGCCTTCGGCGTCCTTGAGCCAGAGCATGCTGCGGGTTTGCGCGGGGAGTAACGAGAGTCCCGCTTCCAAAAATTCGGTATCGAAACTCGGGTCTTCGCTGGTTTTCCCAAGGACTTGCTCTATGATGGATTCCAGATGTTCATCTTCGAGTTCACTGTGGCGCTTGCTTTCGCGAAGCTTCATGAGGCATGCGTTTACTGTGAGCCTGTAAAGCCAAGTGTTGAGGGCGCTATCGCCTCGAAATTTTTGAATGGCGGTGGGAACTTGCACAAAGACGTCCATCAAAATATCTTCGGCCTGGTCCCTGTCCTTAAGCATTCTGAAGGCTAGGTTCAGCATGTTGGAACTGTGCTCCTTCCAGAGAAGTTCCAATGCTTCGCGCTTGCCTTGCTTTAAGCTATTTAGGATTACCGTTTGATTCATTCTGTGATTTTGATGAGCGAAACACTCGATAGGTTGCCTTAATCATAATTTTTTGTGAAAAATATCAAGGGTTTCTTTAAAAAAAATGTGCTGAATGTGTGTAAAATCACATGGATCATGGTTTTAGCACATTTGGCCGTGGATAAAACGTCCATAGGAAATGTAAACGATTCTTAAAAAAGCTACCTTGAAGTAGGTATCTTATTATTGATGGTTACTTTTTCTGACATAGCGGACTACCGCGACTTCCTGAAAGACTTCTACGACCGGCGCAAGGCCGAGATGCCTTTCTACAGCTATCGCATGATGGGCGATAAGTTGGGGCTGGATTCCAGCTACCTGTATCGTGTGCTGCAAAAGAAACAGCACCTGCCTGCCCATGCGCTTCCGGCTGCTAAAGAGATCCTGGCCCTAAGCGGGCGTCAGGCAGAATACTTTGATCTTTTGTTCTCTGCTGCGGTTAGCAAGGACAAGTCAAAGCAAGAAGAATTGATGGCGAAGGCTCTCTCCCTTCGCGACGTGGAACGCCACAGCTTGCAGGCGGCTGAACTCAAGCTCCTCGAGAACTGGTGGATTCCTGCCGTTCGCGCCTACCTGGAATTGAATGGTGGTGTGGTGAACGTTAAACAAATTGCCAAAGATATTTGCCCTCCTATTACCGAGGAACAAGCTGCCGAAGCCATTGAGACACTGAAGGAGGTCGGTTTGGTGAAGAAGCTTGCTTCGGGCAAACTGGCTCTGACGGATGCCCATCTCACGGTGGGCGGCCCCGAAAAGGCGAAGGCGGTTCGAAGCTTCCAACGTCAGGTTTTGGGCCTTGCAAGCGATGCGCTCGATAATATTCCAGTAAGCGAACGCAATATCTCGACACTTACGCTTTCTGTTGATCAGTCGTGTTTTGATGATTTGGGTGATATGTTGCGCGAATTTCGCCGTTTGGTGCAAAAACGTGTGGACGAGGCTAAGACCCCGGACCGCGTTATGCAGCTTTCGATGGCTTTTTACCCGGTAGCCCGCAAAGGTGGCATTCCGGAAAATACTATTATGGGGGAAGGCGCAGGAGACAAAAAATGATGACCAGGGTGTGGAAATATGGACTAGCGGCATTGGGTGGAGCCTTTGTCGCGTGTAGCGGTGGCGGTAGTGGCGACGTCGCTGGATCGTCAATGGAGACTGAGAACTCAATTGCGTATTCGGTGGTTTTAGCCGATGGTTCCCCCGCTGCTCAAATGCGCGTCCGTGTGCGTCCTGTTGATTTTGTTGCTGCAGGAGAAGGTGTCGACGCTCTTGATAGCTCCCTCTTTATTGATGATACAACCGATAGTAATGGATTTATTTCGATTTCGAGCTTGATTGAAGGTGATTACCGTATTGAAGTTGGTAATGATTCCCTTAAGGGGACAGACGCTTTTGCCGTAAAGCAAAATGATGGCAAGATTATTTCGGATTCCCTTTCTATTACGGTGGATGAACCTGGGCGCGTGGTTGGACAGGTTGAATTGCCTGAGGGCCAAAAGTACGCAATGGTTGCCATTGTGGGCTTGGACTACTACGCCAAGACGGATTCCCTTGGATTCTTTGAATTTGAAAGCTTGCCTGCAGGTGAGTTCGAAGTGTTGGCTCTTTCGGACTCCTACGCTTCTATGGGTTCTGTGCCTGCCGAAGTGGAATCGGGTGATTCTGTGGAAGTCTTGATTGAACTCCCTGCCGATACCGTGAAGCATTTTATGCTGGACGATTTTGAAGATGGCGTTGACAACTGGTTTGTGCGTCACTCCGAATATGGCGAGGGCGAACTTCTCCCGGTAAAGGATAAGGATGACGCTCGCGGTATTGTTGCGTACTTCAATTGCAAAAATGATTCAAACCTGAATTGGGCTCTGTTCGGGTATGGCTTTGATGAAAAAGCCGTAGACATGAGTGAACTTGATTCTATTGTGTTCTGGGCTCGCGGTCTCCCGAAAAATGATTCCGTTGGGGTTTATCTGTCGTTCTCGTTTGACGTGAACGTGGACAGCTCTTCGGGATTCGAATCCGGCAAGGCTTGGGTGCATATGGATTTGACCGAAGAATGGTCTCGTTATGTGGTTAAGCCGAGTATCCTTATGGATCCGGACAGTAACAAGAATGGCGGAAACATTGGCTGGGATGCTGTTAAATCTCACGTGACGAATATTTCCATTTTTGGCGGTATCGGCGGTAAGATTTGGGTCGATGATATTGAGGTCTTTGGCTACAATGAATTTGTTGGTAAAGAACTGAAAAAGAAAGACGATTGAAAATTTAAAAGTTCACTAAACTTTTGACAATTTATCCATAAAAAGTGCTGCCTTTGGCGGCGCTTTTGTGTTTGTGGAACATAATTTATAAGCGTTGAGGGTGTGATTTCCAAAGGAGTATATATGCGAGCATGGAATCGTTTTGTGCAGGGTTGTGCCAGTGCGTGCCTTGCATTTGGGTTGGGTGCAAGCGCTTTTGCGTATAATCCAATTTCTACTTATCACTACTTGGCGGACCCGGGTGCCGCCGCCGATGATGAATATTTCTACATCATCACGGACTCCGATGATCCGGCTCCGGCAAATGCGAGCGGCTATGAGATTAAAGCCTTGTACGGCTTCCGCAGCAAGGATATGCAGAACTGGACCGATTTCGGCATTATTTACGATGCCCGTAAGGTCGACGGTGTCGATGCCATTTGGGCATCTGGCATTGCTAAAAACCCAAACGACGGCAGACTCTACATCGTGTTCCCCGATGGCGGTGGCGGCGGTATTGTACTCATTGGTGCCGATAGCATTGCAGGGCCTTGGACGAACCCGCTGAATGGCGGCAAGAGGCTTATTGGTTGGGGCAATGCCGGCATTTCGGACTGCGACGGTATCGGTTGGTGCTTTGACCCTGCTATCTTTTTTGACGACGATGGCCAGGGTTACTTTACCTTTGGCGGTGGTGACAGCGATTCCCGCCCGGCAAGGGACAATGGCAGCGATATCTTTAATATCTACAAGCTTGACAAGGATATGAAGAGCTACAATCCGGGTACCAAGACTCACTTGAAGATAGGTGGCCCCCAGGCGATGGAAGCTTCATACATTCACAAGTACAAAAACAAATACTATTTGTCTTATAGTACTGCTGATTTGCGCATTGCTTACGGCATGTCGGATAGCCCCATGGGCCCCTATGAATACAAGGGAATCTTTATGGGTAACCCGAATATTGGCGGACAGAACATCAACGCCAACAACAATAACCACCACGGCATTGCCGAATTCAAGGGCCACTGGTACGTGGCTTACCATGATCGCCGTATCTCCAATGGTTACGACGGTTTGGAAAAAATTCCTGCCGAGGATGGGCTGCCGAACCCGAATCCTGCTTTCCACCGCAGCGTAAGCATCGATGAGTTTACTTACAATGCCGATGGCACCATGAAGGAACTGACTTTTACGAAGGAAGGCCCTGAACAGCTCGAAAACTTCGATCCGTACGATTGGTATCCGGCTCTCACGAGTTCCAAGCAGAAGGGCATCCGCAGCCGTTCTAACTGGGCTCCGGGCAAGGTCGCCGAACACATTTTGCTTCCGCTTTCCTCGAAGGAATCCTGGATTCGCGTGAGTGGCGTTGACTTTGGTACGGCCGCTACGGGCTTCACGGTGGAAGCGGCTAGTGCTGCGGCTGGTAACAAGATTGAAATTCGTACAGGTTCTGCTTCGGGAACTTTGGCTGGTACTTGTGAACTCAAGAATACGGGGAGCAAGACTAGCTTTGAACAGAACACTTGCGAAGTTGAAGGACTCAAGGGCATTGTGAACTATCTGTTCCTGGTGTTCAAGGGTTCCCAGGATTCGACCATGGCTATCAAGGCCTGGGGCTTTGAAGGAAGTGGCACGACTCCGCCGACTCCGCATTCTGCTTACGAAGGCAAAGTCGTCACACTCCCGGCAAAGATTGAAGCCGAAAACTACGATGTCCCGGGAACTGGTCGCGGTAGCGATGTCAAGTCTTATAACGATGCCGATAGCGAAAACCAGGGCGATGCGGAATTCCGCACCGATGAAGGTGTTGATGTCGTTCTTGGTGGTACTGGCAAGGCTATTGGTTATACAAGCGAAGGCGAATGGCTCCTTTATACCGTGAACGTTCCGGCCGATGGTGAATACGCTATCAAGGCAAGTGCTTCTACGGGCATGGAATCAACAAGCTTCAAGTTCCAGGTCGATGGCAAGGATGTGGGCTCCGAAATCACGGTTCCGCAGACTGGCGAAGACTGGAGCGTTTACAAGGAGTTTGATGGCGGCAAGGCGACCCTCACCGCAGGCGAACACGTCGTTAAGCTTGTCATTACCGGCAACAACGTGAACGTAGACTGGTTCTCTTTGGGAGACGTGACGGGTGAAGTGGTTACTCCGGGAGATTCTTCACGTACAGCCTTGAAGGCTGTTGCTGCTAACCTTAATTCCGGTGCTTTCAGTACGTATCGCGTGTACAACGTGAAGGGCAAACTTGTAGGCATTGTGGATTTGAATGGCAAGAAGGCCGCTAGCGCTTTAAGTGAGGCTGGTTTTGATAAAGGAATTTATATGTTGCGTTCCGTGAACGGCAATAAAAAGTTCATGGCTAGCGTAGCTAAGTAAAAGAGCTCCCTAAACACCACATAATCGAATCGGTACTGAATGGTACCGTAGAATCCCCTAGAACGCAAGTTTTAGGGGATTTTTTTATGTCGTTCGTGGATAAAATGTCCATAAAACATGCTTTTAAGGGCGTAAAATTGCGTTTTTGGAAGTATAGATTAGAGCTAGGGTATACAAAATACCCCTTTAAGGAGTTGTTATGGAATTGAAAAGCTATGTCTGTGCGGCTGTATTGACCGCGGGTTTGGGAATGCAGGCTATGGCTGATAACCCGATTTCAACGTACCATTACTTGGCGGACCCTTCTGCCGCCGCTGATGACAGTACCTTCTACATTTTGACAGACGTAGACGATTACAACAATCAGACTAACTGGAGTTACGACATTATCGGTCTTTACGCCTTCTCGTCCAACGACATGAAGAACTGGACCGACCATGGCATGATTTTCAAGTCCAATCGCGAATTCGGAAATTACCCGAACAACACGTGGGCTTCGGGCATTGCTGTCCATAACGGTCGTATTTTTATTGTGTATCCCGATGGCGCGAGCGGTGTGGGCATGATTACCGCTCCGAGTATTGACGGCCCCTATACCGACCCCATCATGGAAACCCATGGCAAGAATAGAATCGCAGGTGCGGGCAGTTTCCTTGGCGACTGTGATGGTATTGCGCACTGCTTTGATCCGGGCATCCTCTTTGACGACGACGGAACGGGCTATGTGATTTTCGGCGGTGGCGAAAGCGGACAGCGCCCGTTTGGCAACAACTTCGATATCATCAAGTTTAGCGAGAACAACGGCAAGGTGACTTTGGATAGAAATTCCCTGACTAGGGTCCAGTTGCCTAACTCCTTCGAGGCGCCTTACTTGCACAAGAAGGGGAGTACCTATTATTTGAGTTTCAACAACCGCAGCCAGGTGATTGACTACGGTATGTCGAATAACATTATGGGCCCGTACAATTATGTGGGCTCCGTTATTCCCGGCATTGGTTCTGTTCCCGATGCCCATGGCGAAGGCGGAAACAACCACCAGGGCTTCGCTGAATTCCAGGGCAAGTGGTATGCCGTGTACCATGACCGTCGCCTGGTGACTTCGGACAACCATCCGGCGGCAACAACGCGAAACGGCACTCGCTCCGAGAACCCGAACTACGAAAACCATAGAAGCGTGAGTATCGATGAACTCACCTGGAATGGCGACAAGATGAACACCCTGAAATTCACGAGGGAAGGTCCTGCGCAAATTAGGAATTTCGATCCGTACAAGACGTACAAGGCTACTACGAGTTCCAAGCAGATGAATATCCGCAGCCGTACCGACTGGACTAAGGGTGAGCCCGTGAAGCATGTGCTGTTGCCCCTTACGAGCAGAAGTGAATCCTGGATTCGCGTCTCTGGCGTGGACTTTGGCAAGGGCGCCGAAAACTTGCGCATCAAGGCGGCGAACGTGGGTGACGGCAACAAGGTCGAAATCCACACGGGTAGCGCCACGGGTCCGTTGGCCGGTTCTTGCGAAATTGCAAAGACCAGCAATAATATGACGTTTACGGATAATGATTGCGCAATGACGGGGCTTACGGGCGTCGTCGATCAGCTCTTCTTTGTGTTCAAGGGCAGTAAGGATTCCACCATGGGCCTTTTGGAATGGGAATTTCAAGGCACCAAGCGCGAACCGGAGCCGCAGACTACTTTCGGAAACGATGGCAAGGCTTGGACTGTTCCCGGAAAGATTGAAGCCGAAAACTTTGATGAGCCGGGTTATGGTGCCGGTAACGATTCCTACGCCGATAACGATGCAAGCAACCATTCCTGCACCGACGAAGGCAAGGAAGCAGAATGCACTGATTACCGCGAAGGGACTGGCGTCGATATTTATAAGAAAGCTGACGGAAAAATGGTCGTCGGTTACATCAATGCCGGTGAATGGCTGGAATACACCATCAACGTAAAAGAGGACGGTGATTATACTTTGTTCGCGGCGGTCGCTTCGGAAGGGGGTTCCACCTTTAACTTTGAACTTGACGGTAAAGAATTGACCGGCGATATGGAAGTGCCTGCAGGTGGTAACGGTTTTGACGATTTCTCCAGTGTCAAGGCAAACGTGGCTTTGACGGCGGGGACGCATATTCTGCGTTTCAACGCTGTGGCGGATTGGTTTGACTTTGACTACGTCAGTTTCGTGAAGGGCAAGGACGCTGTTGAATCGAATATCAATGTTACTGAATCGGATTCCGGTACTACTTTTATTGGCGAAAAAATTGCTTTGCAACGTTCCATGGATTCTTTCAAGGTGTTTGATATCTCTGGAAAAAATGTCGGGTTCGTAAAGTTGAACGGCATGTCAATTGAACAGGCTTTAATCGCTTCGGGTTACAAGAAGGGCGTGTATGTCCTTCGGGGAATGCAAAATGGAAAGAAATTTATGGTCGCCGTCCGTTAAGGATTGACCAAAAAGGGTCCCTAAACACCACACATCCAAACCGACGCCATGTCGGCGTCATAAAGTCTCCCGAGACATTTGTCTTGGGAGACTTTCTTATTTTATATATAAAATTGTATACAAAGTTTTAACTTAAAATCGTATACAAAATGTTCATGGAATATTTTTTTAATTAACGCAAAAATGATGGAGGGAAAGGTATTTTTTGTTGTTAGGGGGATTGCGTTTTGCAGGCTCAACCAAAAAGGGATGTTTTATGATGAAAAAAATTGCACTTATGACGGCTTGTGGCTCACTTGCGATTTCTGCTGCATTTGCAAGCACCGTGACCGTGAACTTAGACGAAGAACACCAGGTGATTCGCGGTTTCGGCGGCATGGTGCATAATGAATGGCAGGGCGGCGCTGGTCTTTCCGATGCTGATGCCGAACTTGCCTTTGGTACGGGCGACGGCCACATTGGCCTCAATACGCTCCGTATTCCGGTGTATGCGAATTCTGGCAGTTTCAACAAGGAAGTGAACGCTGCGAAGGCCGCAAAGAAGTACGCTGGCGATGACTTCCTCTTTTATGCGACTCCGTGGACTTCCCCGTATGCGGGCGCAAATCAGCACATCAAGTCTTCCGATTACCAGAAGTACGTTGATCACCTGAACAGCTTTACCAAGTACATGAAGGACCAGGGAATTCCGCTGGATGCCATTTCCATCAGTAACGAACCGGACTGGTGCGGTGAATGGGCCTGCTGGAGCGCCGACGAAATCTACAACTTCACCAAGGGCTACGCCGATCAGATGCGCAAGAACGGCACCAAGGTGATTTCTACGGAATCCTTCCGCTACGACAAGAATCTTTACAACAAAGTATTGAACGATGCGAGCGCCCTCAAGAACTGGGATATTCTCGGTGCGCATTTCTATGCGAGCGAAGCTAAAACGGGCGATGACTTCTTTGCGTATTCCCTCGCCGACCAGAAGGGTGTTGAACGCTGGATGACGGAACACTACACCGAAAGCCAGGGAAGCGGCAACTACTGGCGCACCGTGATGCGTACGGGTGACCAGGCGAACCAAAGCAAGATGGATACGGTGCGCGCCATGGACGTGGCTTACGAAATCCACCGCGCGATGGTCGTGGGTAATTTTAATCAGTACACCTGGTGGTACATCCGCCGCTGCTATGGCCTTATCATGGAAAAGGATTTCGGCAACAAGTTGCAAGTCCCGCAGAACGAAATCGGAAAGATTTCGAAGCGCGGCTACGTGATGAGCCAGTTTGCACGTTTCGTGCGCCCGGGGGCAATCCGCGTGGGTGCTACCGCAAAGCCCGAAGCGAACCTTTTTGCGAGCGCCTACAAGAGCGCCGATGGCGATAGCACGATTGTTGTGCTCGTGAACCGCGATTACAAGAATGCAAAAACCGTGACCATCAATGTGAAGGGGGCGAATATCGAGACCTTCCACGTGTACACGACGAGTGAAGCCAAAAATGCGAAGTACGACGGTGAAGTTGAGGTGAAAGACGGCAGTGTGACTATCACGACGGATGCCGGAAACACAAGCAACAAGGACTGCATTGTGACCCTCGTGGGCGTTGGCCCGCAGATTATTGTACCGCGCGAGCCGTTCGGCGGCAAGAAGGCCGTTCTCCCTGGAAAGATTGAAGTGGAAGATTTTGATATTCCGGGTTCCGGCAAGGGCAACAATACGTACAAGGACAACGAATCCGAAAACAAGGGCGCTTCCAAGTACCGCGATGGACTTGGCGTTGACCTCTATGACGAAGGTACTGGTGTAGTGCTTGGCATGACGCAGACTGGCGAATGGCTGGAATATTCTGTGAATGTGACTGCAGATGGCGAATACGACGCTGTGGCAAGCGTTTCGAGCGGTACTGAAACATCGAGTTTCAGGATGCTTTTGGATGGCGAGGAAATTGTCCCGACAACGACTGTGCCTAAGACAGGCGAGGATTGGAGCGTGTATAAGGAACTTTCGCTGGGTAAGGTGAAGTTCACGAAGGGCGAGCACATTATTCGCTTGGAAATCATGAGCGATTACGTGAATATTGACTGGATGCAGTTCTGCGCTGGTGATAAATGCGAAGAAAGCGAAACTACAGAAAACGGAAATGTTGCCGATTCTAGCAAGAATGTGCCTGCTGATACGACCATGGCGATTGCTGCAATGAAGTTTAATGCTTCGAATGTGATGGAAATTTATGTTGTTTACGATTTGATGGGGTCCTTTATGGGTCGTGTCGAGGCTATGAATGGTGCTGAAGCCGTACAAAAAGCTCGTGGTCTTGTGCGCAACGGTGGCGCCTACTTGGTGAAGTCCATGACGGGTAATAAAATGTTCCGTTTTACAGCTATTAAGTAAACAAAAATATGCTATAGTAGAGCCTTAATTAATACTCCTATGACTTAAAGTCTCCCGTTTTGTCGGGGGACTTTTTTTGTAACATTTTTTTTGCTTTGGTGTGGATGTTTTATCCACAGAATGGGTGTAAAAAAAAGGAGTTTTGCGGTCTTTAAGAATATTTTTAGTCCAGGACTTTTTTAAAAAAGGGATTGTTATGGCGTGTATAAAAAAAGCTGTAGGCTTTGCGGCCGCTATTGCGTGTATTGCATTTGCCGCCCCGAATCCAAATTTCCATATCTACTTCGCTTACGGACAAAGTAATATGGCCGGTAACGGCGATATCGTGCCTTCTGTAGATCAGGCTACACCTCCCAAGAATTTCTTGATGATTGCCTCCCATACTGCGAATGCCAGCAGCCGTGCAGGGCAAACAAACCAATCCATCGAAACTGGTAATTGGTATGCCGCCATTCCTCCAATGTTCCACCCCTCCGAACGCCTTTCCCCTGCTGATTACTTTGGCCGCGCCATGGTAGATTCCTTGCCGGGTGTTACCGTGGGTATTATCCCTGTGGCCATTGGCGCCGTGAGTATCGATGCCTTTGTGCCGAGTAAGTACCAGGCCTATTTTAGTTCTGCCGCAAGTTATATTCAGGGCTGGGCTAAGGACTACGACATGAACCCGCACCAGAGAATGGTGGACCTTGGCAAAAAGGCCATGGAAGTGGGCGTTATCAAGGGCTTTATTTTCCATCAGGGTGAATCCGACGGAGCCGACGATAACTGGCGTAACCGCGTTTATGATTCCTACAAGAGCATCGTTGATGAACTTGGCCTGGATGAAAACGAAGTGGCCTTTGTCGCGGGCGAAATGATGAACGACCCCTCGGGCAATTCTGGCCAGGGCAGCTGCTGCAGCAGCAAGAATGGTGGTGTCGCTCAACTGAAAGATAAATTCAAGAAATTTGGCTTGGCCTCTTCTTCGGGCTTGCATGGGAACGGCAATGATCCTTACCATTTTAATCGTGAAGGCGTGATTGAACTTGGCAAGCGTTACTGCTCCGAAATGCTCAAGCTCATCGACAAGACAATCGACCCGGATGCTCCTGCGGTGGATCTTGTTGACCCCAGTAATTCCACCGTGCCGGACGCGCCTCCTGAAGAATACGGCCCTTACGGCGATGCTCCTATTGCAATCCCTGGTACAGTTGAAGCGGAACAGTATAATAAAGGTGGCTCTGGCAAGGCGTATTTGGACAACGACAAGACGAACCAGGGTGGCAAATTCCGTAAGGACGAAGTTGACCTCTACCAGCCGAATATGGGCATTGTCGTTGGCTACAATCAAACGGGCGAATGGCTCAAGTACACCGTGAAGGTGGAAGCCGATGGCGAATATGAAATTTCCGCCTTGGTTGCCGGAGATAACGGTACGGGAAGTTTTGTGCTTTACATGGACGACGAACGTATTGGCGATGAAATCGTGAATAAGGGAGCCGGTTTTGACACTTATGAAAGCGTTAGTGGCGGGAAGGCCAACCTCAAGGCGGGCGAACACGAATTGAAACTTGAAATCACGAACGATTGGATTGATATTGACTACGTGGAATTCAAGAAGGCTTCAACAAGCCCGTCCGATACCGGAAAAACGTTGATTTTAGCTCAAAATCTCGGTATGAATATTACCGAAGCGGAATCTACGTTTGGTGTACTCGATGTGCAGGGTCGTCAACTGCAGAGCTTTAAGGCTAAAAATATGGCTGAAGCCATTGAAATTGCGAAAAAAAGTGTGATGCAGAACATAGTTTCTGGAGGTACATATTTTGTATTTTCAAAGAGAGGGAGCAAGATAACCCAATTGCATAAGGTGGTAACCTATGAAAACAAGTGAGCTCCTCGTCGTTAAACAGATTGTGTTCTTTACGGCTGTAGCGACCCTTCTTGGATTTATCTACGGTTAGGTTTCTCTTGATCATCGAACAAAAGCCTCGGTTGTGTACCGAGTTTTTTTTTTGTGTCTGTTATTGCAAGCCATTGATAAAACATCCATAAAACTTTGTTAGAAAAGTGTATAAGTGAGATACTTATAAAATATTTTATAGGGGAACAAGGAGTTCAAAAATGGGATGTTTTAAAAGAATTGCAGGTGCCGCGCTGGTGGCTGTAGGCCTTGCAGGTGCTGTTTCCGTGAGCAATCCGATTATTTGGTCTGATTCTCCGGATCCGTCAATTGTGCGAGTGGGTGAAAACTACTACATGGTGACCACTACCATGCATTACGCTCCGGGTGTTCCTATTTTTAAAAGCACCGATTTGGCCCAGTGGCGTACAATTGGTTATGTGTACGAAACTCTTGCCAATAACGATAATATCAATTTGAATGGTGGCAAGGACGCCTATGGTAAGGGCTCCTGGGCTTCTAGCATTCGCTATCGCGAAAAGGACGGCTATTACTACGTTCTTACGCCGTCTTATACCACCAATAAAACTCATTTGTACAAAACCAAGGATATTGAAAATGGCGGATGGAGTGAAATTCAATTGCCGTTCTATCATGACCCTTCGTTGTTCTTTGATGATGACGGAACCGCATGGATCTTTTATGGCAGCGGTGACCAGATTAGCTATGTGCAGTTGAACGATGATGCCAGTGGCGTGAAGGCTGGCGGCAAGAGCGGTAAACTCGGTGGTGTAAGCGTCAACCAGGTGACGGGTACGAGCAATTACTATGTGCAGCAGGAAGGCTCCCACATGGAAAAGGTGAACGGAGAATATTACCTGTTCACGATTTCTTGGCCGGCTGGTTCTTGCCGTAGTGAAATTGTTTACCGTTCCAAGAGCCTGCTCTCGGGCTTTAGCGGCAGAATTTTCTTGCAGGCCAATGGCGTTGCACAGGGCGGTATTTTTGATACTCCCGATGGCAATTGGTATGCGTTACTGTTCCGCGATTCTGGCCCGGTGGGTCGTATTTCTCACTTGGTTCCTACCGTGTGGAAAGATGGCTGGCCGGAACCTGCTGGCGGTTCCAAGAGTGCGCCTGCAACTCTTGACTTGCCGAATGAACCGGAACCGGGTTATGGCTTGGTGACTTCTGATGATTTTGATGGTGAAGAATTGCGCTTGGAATGGCAATGGAACCACAATCCGGATAACAGCAAGTGGGCTTTGACCGATGGTAAGCTCCGCATTACGACGGGTCGTACGGATTCTCGCATTGTGAATGCCAAAAACACCCTCACGCAGCGAACCTTTGGCCCCAAGTGCGTTGGCCGCACTCTGGTAGATGGCGCTGGCATGAAGGAAGGTGACTTGGCGGGTATTGCTGCTCTTCAGGATGACAAGGGCTTTGTTGCTCTCACGAAGAGCGGCAACGGTTACAAGGTCGTGATGTACCAGGGAACTCAGGATGGAGAAACCATGAAGGAGTCTGTGGATATTGATGGCTCGCAGGTTTATCTCCGCACGGATTTCGATATTCCTATTGACAAGGGTACGGCGTCTTTCTATTACAGCACGGATGGTTCCAGCTGGAAGAAAATTGGTACGAATGTCAACTTGAGTTTCAACCTGCACTTTTTCACGGGTTATCGCTTTGCTTTGTTCAACTTTGCGACAAAGACTGCCGGCGGCTATGCTGAATTCGATTGGTTTAAGGTCGGCGAAACCGCAAATGACGAAATCAAGCTAGACGACAATTCTGCAGAACCGGTACCGCAGTCTCCGTATTGCGAATCGGGGGAAAACTGCGTGGCTGCAGCCGTTCCGGGTCGTATTGAAGCTGAAAATTTTGATATTCCGGGTGTTGGCAGTAAGAACAAGTCCTATAAGGATAATGATGGCGAAAATCAGGGCGATGCGGATTTCCGTGCCGACATGGGTGTGGATGTTGTGCTGGGCGGCTCGGGTAAGGCTATTGGCTACACCAATGAAGGCGAATGGTTGGAATACACAATTAATGTGAAAACGGCAGGAACTTATGACCTTTATGCAAATGTTGCTAGCGGTTCTGAAACCTCTGGATTCCAGTTCTCCGTAGATGGGGAAAATGTTACGGATGCTTTTACGGCTCCCAAAACTGGTGAAGATTGGAGTGTTTATGATACGGTCAAGGTTGGCTCGGTAAAACTTGATGCTGGTGATCATGAAGTCCGCCTTACCATTACGGGAAGCTTTGTGAATATAGACTGGTTCCAGTTTATTGAAGAAGGCAATGTTATTGAAGAACCGGAAATGGCTATTTCTAACAAGTTTGTTGGTGACGTTTCTTTTGAAATGATGAAGAATGCTCGCAATGTGCAGTACTTTGATTTGCAGGGCCATCGTTTGAAGGAATCGGCGACGTTGAACGCAGGTGTTTACCTGGTTAAGGTCCCCGGAGTGGGGAGCCGCTTGATTCGCGTCGAAAAGAACCATTAAAAACTCCATAACCATACCCTCTAGGTCTCTCTGCGAAAGCGGGGAGACCTTTTTTGCCTGAGGCCATAAAAATTCAATATTGATAAACTGTCCATAAAATGTACTTGGCGGCAAAAGATTTATGAGGAGATATCAAATATTTTTAAGGTAGAATGATAAACATGGTGGGTTCAAAGATGCTTGGAATGAAAAAAGTAAGCCTAGTGCTGGCTTTTGGCGCTGTAGCCGCTTTTGCGGACAATCCGATTATCCAAACGTACTATTCACCGGACCCGGCTCCTGTCGTGTTTGGCGATACGGTTTGCGTCTATACCGGTAACGACGAAGGCGGTTCCTTCTTTACCATGCATGGTTGGCGTGTTTCGTGCACGACCGATATGGTGAACTGGACCGACATGAATACGCTTATCCTGGAAGCGGGCGACTTTAACGGCAACGCCAAGAAGAACGGTGACTGGGCTTCTCAATGCATTCGACGCAATGGTAAGTATTACTACTACGTGACTGTGGAATCCTCTTCTGGGGGAGGCCGCGCTGTGAACGTCGCTGTTTCCGATACTAAGGAAGGCCCTTTCAAGGACGCTCTCAATGGAAAGCATTTGGCTGGCCCGAACTGGGATTACATCGACCCGACCGTGTTTATCGATGACGACGGCCAGGCTTATCTCTACTGGGGTAACCCGGCCCTTTATTCGGCAAAACTCAATGAAGACATGATTTCGTTTGATGGAAAAATCCAATCGACAAAAGACGGATTCAATGGTAAGTACACCGAAGGCCCGTGGATTCACAAGCGCAATAACAAGTACTACATGATTTACGCTGCCGGAGGCATTCCGGAATCCATTGACTATTCCTGGAGCGATTCTCCGATGGGTCCGTGGACATACAAGGGAACCATTATGCCGAGTAACGAATCGGGAGCCGCATTCACGGTGCATTCCGGCGTTATCGATTTCAAGGGCCATAGCTACTTCTTCTACCATAACCAGCGTCGCGTCCCGGGTGCAGGCGGCTATTCCCGCACTTCTGCCGTGGAAGAATTTACCTGGAAGGAAGATGGAACCTTCCCGACAATTCACATGACCGATGAAGGCGTCACGAAGCCTGTCAAGAATTTGGACCCGTATACTCGCGTTGAAGCCGAAACCAAGGCATGGGTCGAAGGAATCAATCTGAACAAGTCCGGTGGATACACCATTATCCAGAATGTTGAAACCGAGGGCAAGAGAGTCTACCTCACGAACATGAATAAGGACTCCTATACCAAGGTTCGCTTTGTGGATATGAGCGATGGCGCCGACAATATCGTTGTCTGCACCAAGGGCGGCTCTGGAAAGATTGAACTCCACGTAGGCTCTGCCAAGGGGGATTTGCTTTCGACAATCAACGTCCCTGCAAGCGACGATTGGACGGAAAGCTCCTTTGAAGTGACTGGCGCCGACGGCGTCCAGGACCTTTACTTTGTATTCAAGGAAGGAAACTTCAAGTTTGATTACTGGTATTTTGAAAGCAATGCCCAGGCTGTTCCGCAGGAACCGTTCAAGGGTACGCCTTTCGCTATTCCGGGAACCATCCAGATGGAAGATTTCGATAAGACGGGTGTTGGTCGCGGCAACAAGTCTTTCCAGGATAATGATGCTGAAAATCATGGCGATAGCGAATATCGTAAGGATGATGCTCCGTCTGTTGATTTGTACAATAAGTCCGGCGATCGCATTGTGGTGGGTTACATTCAGAAAGGTGAATGGCTTGCCTATACGGTTGACATTGCCGAAGCGGGAGACTATACCATGTTTGCGTCGGTCGCATCAGATGGTGGCTCTAGTTTTAGCATGACTCTTGATAGTACAGTTGTTGCAGAAACTATCGAGGTTCCCAAGGCTGTA
This sequence comes from Fibrobacter sp., assembly GCA_024398845.1. GTDB lineage: Bacteria > Fibrobacterota > Fibrobacteria > Fibrobacterales > Fibrobacteraceae > Fibrobacter. Next base: position 32,004 of record JAKSIM010000002.1, read on the forward strand.
AAGGCTGAAGGCGATACGACGCAGAACTTTGATGACTATGCCAAGGTGAGAGTCAATGTGACACTTCCTGCAGGCAAGCATATTTTGCGCATGACTGCTACGAATGATTGGTTTGATATTGACTATGTCAAGTTTGTCAAGGGCAAAAATGCCGAGGATACCATTCCTCAAAGCCTATATGGCAAAGCGCAGTTGGTGAATAACTCCGTTGCAGGAATACACTCGGCTCAGGTATTTGACATGAATGGCAGGTATCTTGGCAATGTGCGTGTGAATAGCTCTGCATACGACGAAATGCTACAAAGTCTACGTAGTGCCGGATTTACGAATGGTTCTTATTTTGTTCGTATTCCGGGAATGAAAACGTTGAAACTTAATGCTGTAAAATAAAGAAAATTAAAATCCAACTTATAGCCCTAGGTTTGTGCCTGGGGCTTTTTTGTTCTTGATAAACTGTCAATGGTAAAATGAAAAATGGTCTTCAAAATTGATTCTTATGAAGATATTTTTTAAGTGGTGAAAAGGATGGATTTATGAATAAATTCTTGTTTGTTGGATTGTTTGGAATTCTCGGAATGGCGGCAACTACCGTAGCTGCGACTACCGAATTTTATGTCTCTCCCTCGGGCAATGACTCGAATGACGGTTCCAAGGCGAGCCCTTTTAAAACTCTGACTCAGGCCCAAAAGGCCGTCCGTGCCGTGAATGCGAATATGACGGATGATATTGTAGTGTATCTCCGCGAGGGTACCTACCAGTTGACCAACACTTTTAAATTGACAAATGCTGATGGTGGCACAAATGGCCATTTTGTTCGCTACGAGGCTTTTCCGGGAGAATCTCCGCTTGTGACGGGTGGTGTGCCTATCACGGGTTGGGAAGTTTGCGATGAAGCGAACGGCATTTGGTGCGTAAAGGGTGTTGAAACTCGCTTCCGTCAGCTTTACATCAACAATAAAAAAGTGATTCGTGCTCGCCATCCAAACGTTGAAAATGCTGGCGACCTGAATTTTAACCGTTTAGCAAAAGTAGATTCCGCTGGCAGTGCCTTTGATGTTTTCACCGACCAGATCAAAGAATTGAAAAATGTCAAGAAGGCAGAAATTCATTTGATGGTGGCGTGGGCTGACCAAGTTCTGCGTTTGGATGAAGTGAAAAATAATGGCAACGTTTCTAAGTTGATTCCCCAGGATCCTGAACGCAGTCGCCTTTTCAAACGCAAATATCCGATGCTTGGCACTGCATTTATGAGCGATAACAAGCAGCAGGTTTACTACTTGGAAAATGACTACAATCTTATGGACTCCGAGGGCGAATGGTTCCTGGATGAAGAAACGAATGTTCTTTATTACAAAGCGCGTAAGGGTGAAAATCCTGCAAACTCTGTGACGGTTGCCCCGAATCTTGAAACTTTGGTCGAAATTACCGGAGAAAGCACCAAGAATAAGGTTGAAAATATCGGGATTAAGGGCATCTATTTTGCCCACACCAATTTCCTTCGCCCGAGTAAGGAAGGCTTTTTGGATTTGCAGGCGGGGCAATTTGCTGTGCGAGTCGAAGACCGAGGTACTTTGAATTCCAATGAATTTATGTTGTGGCACCCGAATGCCGGCATGCAGATTACCAATGCAAGCCACTTGCAGATTGAAGAAAACGTATTCACCATGATGGCGGGCACAGGTCTTGATCTCACGAGCGGTACGAACGATACCCGCGTGATGGGCAATGTCTTTAAGGAAATTGGCGGATCCGGTATTTCTGTGGGTAAGTTCTCTCCGGATTCCTTGACGGAAATTCACAAGGGCTATAATCCGTCCGACAAGGATGAAATCAGCACTCGCGATACCATAATGTATAACTTGGTGACGAACGTGACGAACGAAATCCAAGGTGCGGTGGGTATTGCCGCTGGTTACCCGCGTTATGTAGTGATTGATAACAACGAAGTTTCTTACACCAATTATTCCGGTATTTCTGTTGGCTTTGGCTGGACCAAGAATGAAACGGCGATGACCAATAACCACATTAACCGTAATCATATTCACCATATTTCTCGTTTACTTTGCGATTCCGGTCCGATTTATACGCTTTCCAATCAGGGTTCTGGTTCCGAAATCAAGTACAATTATAGCCATGACATAAGCCAATCCAAGTGGGCCGATTATTGGGTGCTTCCGATTTACCTTGACGAAGGCTCTAGTGGTTTTGCCGTGGAACACAATTCCTATAAGGATGCTCCGTCTGGCGTGGGCCAAAATCAGCCGGGTCATTTCACGGAGACCGATAATAAGAGCTTCAGCCAGGAAACCGCCGATAAGTCTGGCCTTCAGGGCGATTACAAGAGTATCGTGAACAAGGAAATCCCTGTGGCAGATTTCTCCAATTCCATTACGCAGGATCCATTCAAGAGCCCCTTTGTTTTGCCGGGACGCATTGAAATGGAAGATTATGACGTTGGGGGCTCGGGTATTTCTTACAGCGATAACGATGCTGAAAATCAGGGCAATGTTTATCGTGAAGATGGTGTTGATGTCGTTGGTCTTGAATGTTCGGATACGCTCAACACTCAAGATTGCAAGGGCTTTGCCATTGGGTATACGAATGCTGGCGAATGGATGGAATATACGCTGAATGCTTCTGCTGAAGGGGAATTCCTTTTCCGTGCCCATGTGGCGAGTGGCCTTGAAGGGTCTGGATTTATGCTCTACATCGATGGTTCTGCCGTGACGGATACTGTGGCAATCCCTCAGGGTGAAGATTGGGACACCTATGTTGATGTTGATGGCAAAACCGCGAAAATTGCGAAAGGCGAACACATTTTACGTGTGAAAATTACTGGACCTTATGCCAATATTGACTGGATTCAGTTCGGGTTGACGGAAGATGAGTTGACAGGAATTGTAAAACACAATGACGCTCGCTCTTTGAATATGCAGCCTCGTGTGATGGAATCGGGTGAACGTGTGCAGTATTTTGATATGCAAGGACACCGATTGAATAAGTTTGAAGCTTCGCGTCCTGGCGTTTATTTGGTGAAGACGCCTGTGGGAAGCTTTATGAAACGAGTTGAACGATAAGGAGATATGGGATGAATCGTATGTTTGGAAAAATCGGTACGGCAGTTATGGCGATGGGAGTCGCTGTATCATGCTTCGGCCAAAGTGGCGATGAATGGAATGGAAACCCGAAGGTTTTTGGCGTGAATACGCTGACACCTCACGTGACATCCATGCCTTATAATTCTCTTGAAGAAGCTCTGAAGATGGACCGTCGTAGCTCCGAATGGTACCAGAGCTTGGCTGGCACATGGAAGTTCTTTCATGTAGATGCCCCTGCCAAACGAAATAACGAGTTTTTTGCCGATACTTACGACGTCTCTAAATGGGACGATATTCCGGTTCCTGGCAACTGGCAGATTTATGGCTACGACCACCCGATTTACAGTAACGTGGTTTACCCGTGGAATGCGAGCGACTGGATTAATCCGCCGGCAGCTCCAACCAAGTTCAACCCCGTCGGGCATTACCGTCGTAACTTTACGGTGCCTAAAGAATGGGATGGCAAGCGTATTCGCCTGCATTTTGAAGGTGTTGAATCCGCTTACTATGTTTGGGTAAACGGAAAGTTCGTGGGCTATAGCGAAAACTCCTTTACGGACCATGAATTTGAAATTACAGATAAACTGCGTTCTGGCGAAAATAATATTTCTGTGCAGGTATTTCGCTGGTGCGATGGCTCCTGGATGGAAGACCAGGACTTCATTCGCCTTTCTGGTATCCAGCGTGATGTGTATATCTATGCAACGCCAAAGACTCACATTCAGGACTTTTTTGCGAAGCCAACACTTGCGTCCAACTATACTGATGGTGATTTGACCACGGATGTGTGGGTGAAAAATACCAATTCATCTGCTGCGTCTTCTTACACTTTGGAAATGGGCGTTTATGATGAATCCGGTGCTGCCATTGTTTCCGACAAGGCTTCTATTTCTTCTATCGCTGCTGGGAAAGAAGAAAAAATTACTTTCCACAAGACAGTGACCGCACCTAAGCTTTGGGCTGCCGAAACCCCGAACCTCTACACGCTTGTCCTTACGTTAAAGGATGGCTCGGGTAAAGTCGTGCAGGTGGAAAGTAACCGCATTGGCTTTAAAAAAGTTGAACTGAAGAAGAATGCGCAGGGCATTACCCAATTTATGGTGAACGGCAAACCGGTTATTTTGCGCGGTGTGGACCGCCATGAAATTGACCCGGATTATGGCCACACGGTAAGTCTTGAACTGATGAAGAAAGATATTTTCTTGATGAAGCAGTTCAACATCAATGCACTCCGCACTTCGCACTATCCCAATGATCCTCGTATGTACGATCTTTGCGATAAGTATGGTATTTATGTTCTTGACGAAACGAACTTGGAAACCCACGGGGCAAATGATAAAGTTCCAAAGAGCGATGACAACTGGCGCGCTGCTTCCATTGAACGTATCAGTTCCATGATCCAACGCGATAAGAACCATCCGTCTATTATTATTTGGTCTTTGGGTAACGAAGCTGGCTGGGGTAACGTTTTTGCCTCCATGCGCGAATATGCCCACGAAAATGATAACTCTCGCCCGGTGCATTATGAAGGCGACAATAATAACGCTGATGTGCAAAGTTGTATGTATTGCGGTGACTGGACTGTTGCTACCTACAACGATAATAACAAACCGTTCATGCTTTGTGAATATGAACATGCCATGGGGAATAGCGTTGGTGAACTCAAGGAATATGTCGATGCCTTCTATAGCAATCCCCGTGTGTTTGGCGGTTTCATTTGGGACTTTGTGGACCAAGGACTCCGTCGCGATGGTGGCAAGTTCTTTAATTTCGGTGGCCTTTGGGGCGATCAGCCCAATGATGACAACTTCTGTGCTAATGGTTTGATTCTCCCAGATCGTACGATTCAGCCGGAATTGTGGGAAGTGAAACACCAATACCGCAATGTTGTGGTTCATGCCAAGACTCTGGAAAAAGGGTTGGTGGAAATCGAAAACCGTTTCGATTTTGTGAACCTCAAGGATTATGCTACCGCAGTTTGGAGCCTCAAGGAAGATGGCAAGGAAATCGCCAAGGGAAATATTTCGGCCTCTGATTTGGATATTGCTCCTTTGTCCAAGAAGGAAGTGACCATTGGTTTCAAGAAGCCTGAATTGAAGGATGGTTCCGAATATTATTTGGATATTGATTTCCAGTTGAAGAATAAGCAGGATTGGGCTGATGCAGGTTTTAGTATTGCTCATGAACAGTTTGCTGTAAAGTTAGGCCAGGCTAACATTCCTCAGGTCGATTTCTCTAGCCTGCCCAAACATAAGGTGAGCGAAGGCAATGGAAAGGCTTCTATTGAAGGAGATGATTTCTCCGTGTCCATCAATATGGAAAACGCAACCATTGAAAATTATAAGTTGGATGGATTGACGTTGATTCAGCAGGGTGGAACCCCGAACTTCTGGCGTGCCCCGACCGATAATGACAAGGGCTACAACATGGAAAATGTCAGTGGCGTGTGGCGCAAGGCTGGTGCTAGCCGCAAGGTGAATAGCGCCAAGGTGACCAAGGTCTCTGATAATGAAACCCGCGTAGATTTTGATTTGGGAATTCCTGCTGGTTATTCCAAGATGAGTCTTAGCTACACCATTTACGGTAGCGGTGACATTTTGGTGGATTACACGTTTACTCCGGATGCCGCCCAGCCGGCCATTCCGAATGTCGGAACGCTCTTTACGGTTCCTGGTGGATTTGAAAAGGTCCAGTGGTATGGTCGTGGCCCATCGGAAAACTACGTTGGCCGTCGCGAAGGTAGTTATGCTGGCATTTATTCTGCAAACGTTGACGACTTCTTTGTCCCGTACATGGAAGTGGGCGAAACGGGTCAGCGTTCTGACGTGAAATGGATGATGATGACTAATGCGCAGGGCAAGGGCCTCATGGTTGTTGGCTCTCCGCGCATGGAATTCAATACGTTGCATTACACTCCGGAACAGCTTACCAATGTGAAACTCCCGTGGGATTTGAAGCGTGACAAGGAAATTACCTTGCGAGTCGACCTTCAGCAAATGGGCCTTGGCGGCACGAACAGCTGGGGCGCGAAGGCTCTTGACAAGTACATGATTTTTGCGAAGAATACTTACAAGCATAAGTTCCGCATTACGCCGGTTCGTGGCCTCATGGAAGACCCGACGGTGCTTGCGAACATCGGTTTCCCAAACTTGGAAACGAGTCTCGTTGATGCCAAGTATCCTGCAATTGAATATGCCGAGGTTAAGGCGGAACCGTTTACGACGAATGCCGTTCCTGGCCAAATTGAAATGGAAAACTTTGACAAGGGTGGCGAAGGCCTTTCTTACCACGATGACGAAACGGCAAATCAGGGCGGAGCGTATCGTGCAGAAGACGGTGTAGATGTTGTCGGCCTTGGTTGCGATGAAGCCAATGCCAATTGCAAGGGATATGCCGTTGGTTACACCACTAATGGCGAATGGATGCAGTATACGATTGATGTGAAGGATGCCGGAGATTACCTCTTCCGTGCCAATGTGGCTAGTGGTCTTGAGGGGAGTTCCTTTAAGCTGTACATTGATGGCAAGGCTGTCACGGATACAATCAAGATTCCTGCCGGAGAAGACTGGGATACCTATGGTACGGTTGACGGAACGATTGGGAACTTGACCAAAGGATCCCATGTGTTGAAGGTCGAGATTACGGGAGCCTACGCTAATATTGACTGGATCCGTATTGCAACAGATGAAGCTACGCTTCCTATTCGCGGAAAGCAGTCGCTCAAAGTGGCTTCTTCCAAGGAACAGAATTACTACGTGTTCAGTCTTGTGGGAAAACGCGTGGCCACTGTGAAGGCCTCGAGTATTTCTCAGGTGAACGAAGAATTGCTGCGTATGAACATTATGTCGGGTGCCTATTTGGTTCGCACGCTTGATGGTTCTGTAAAGCAAATGATTCGCGTAAATCAGTAAAAATTTAAAGGAGCCCTGCGGAGTTTATTTCGTGTGGCTCCATTTTTTTAGGGTAGGATAATGAATAAGTTGTTTGCTTTTGGTGCTGCCTTTGTACTTTTAACTGCGGCGGCATTTGCGTCTCCAGAATCATCGCATGTGCTTTGGTACAATGGCGACGCGGGTTCCACGTTTACGGATGCTCTCCCGATTGGCAACGGCTATATGGGCGGCATGGTCTATGGCGGGACGGACAAGGACTACATTGGCCTTAATGAAGGTACTGTGTGGAATAGTGGCCCGGGCAACAACAATAAGACTGATGGCGCAAGCAAACTCAAGTCCATTCGTGATGCCCTTTTCTCCGGGAACTATGCCCAAGCGGAAAATATTACGGGTTCTCTTGCCACTTACGATATTGCTGCTTTCCAGCCTGTGGGCGACCTCGTTTTGAACGTGGGTCACAAGGGGGCCAATTATCGTCGTGAATTGGACCTTAATACAGCTATTGCAAAAACGACTTATACTACCGACGGCGTGACCTACACTCGCGAGTATTTTGCGAGCTACCCGGATAAGGTAATTGTTGTGCATATTTCGGCTAGCGAAAAAGGCAAGGTCGGTTTTAGCGCATCGCTCACGACGCCGCACAAGAATAGCAAGGTCAGCAATTCTAACGATAATACGCTTGTGATGGATGGAACGGTGAATTCCATCAAGTTCCAAACTCGTGTTTTAGTGAGTTCCGATGGCGGTAAAGTTTCTGCGGGGAATGGCTCCGTGAATGTGTCTGGCGCAAATTCCGCAACCATCATTTTGAATATCGGTACGAACTTCAAGTCTTTTGAAGATGTTTCGGGAGATCCGGGGGCACTTGCAACAGCTGTCATTTCAGCCGCTAGTAAAAAGACTTACGAACAACTTAAAGAAGCGCATTTGAAGGACTATCAAGAAATTTTCAATCGTGTTCGCTTGAATTTGGGAACTCCGGCAAGTAACGCAGGTGACGTGACCAATAGCCGCGTAAAGGCTTTCAACAGTACGGATGACCCCTCTTTTGTGGAACTGTACTATCAGTTTGGCCGCTACCTTTTGATTGCCTGCTCTCGCGAAGGTGGCCAACCGGCGAACTTGCAGGGCATTTGGAATCGCGATACGTCTCCAATGTGGGGTAGTAAGTACACGACGAACATCAACCTCGAAATGAACTATTGGATGGTGGAGTCGGCGAACTTGCAGGAATGTGCAAAGCCGCTCTTTGAAAAAATCAAGGGCCTCGTGGTGCAGGGAAGCAAGACCGCAAAATCCAATTGGGGTTCTGACAAGGGCTGGGTGGTTCATCACAATACCGACCTCTGGAACCGTACGGGTCCTGTGGATGGTTCCTGGGGCGTGTGGCCTTCGGGCGCAGGCTGGCTGAGTACGCACCTGTGGGAGCATTACCTCTTTACGCAAGACAAGACTTTTTTGAAGGAGTATTATTATGCTTTGAAGGGCGCCGCCGAATTCTTCCTCAACACACTTGTTGAAGAACCGAAGAGCGGGAACAAGTATTTGGTGACGGCACCAAGCGATTCTCCCGAAAATACGCATGGCGGTTACAACGTGTGCTTTGGCCCGACGATGGACAACCAGATTATTCGTGACGTGTTCAACTACACGATAGAAGCGTCCAAGATTCTTGAAACTGACGAGGAACTGCGTGCTCAGATTGAAACGGCGGTCAAACGCCTCCCGCCCAGCCGTATTGGCAAATATGGCCAGTTGATGGAATGGTTCGAGGATTGGGATGACCCGAAAAGCGACCACCGCCACGTTTCTCACCTGTATGGACTTTTCCCGAGTGCCCAGATTTCTGTGGATGAGACAAAGGAATTGGCCGATGCTGCAAAGGAAACTTTGAAGGAACGCGGCGACCTTGCGACGGGTTGGTCGCTTGCCTGGAAAATTAACCTCTGGGCTCGTTTGCAAGATGGCGACCACGCCTACAATCTTGTGCGTATGCTCCTCACTCCGGATCGTACGTACAATAACCTCTTTGATGCGCATCCACCGTTCCAGATTGATGGTAACTTCGGTGCGGTCTCGGGTATCAACGAAATGTTCCTGCAGAGCCAGGGCGGAAAGATTCGCATTTTGCCTGCGCTTCCGTCCAAGTGGTCGACTGGTAGCGTCGCAGGACTTCGCGCCCGCGGTGGCGTGGTGGTCGATTCCCTCGCGTGGAAGGACGGCAAGCTTGTTTACCTGAAGCTCACCAGCGAAAATGGCGGTGCCCTGAATGTGGAATACGCCGGGAAGAAACTCTCCATCTCGACCAAGCCGGGCTCCGATTGCGAACTCGATGGCAACTTGAAGCTTTTGAATCAGCCGGTCGAGGCAGTTGCGCTCCCCACCAAGATTAACGCCGAAGACTATGTGGAAATGTCCGGTGTCGAAATTGAAGATGACGCCGAAGGCAATACCAACATGGGCTGGATTAACGATGGTGACTATGCGACTTACTTTGTGAATTCTCCGGCTGCGGCGACATATACCTTGAAGGCTTCCGTTGGTTCCGCTGCAGAATCAAAGAGTGAAATTATCGTCAAGGATGCGTCGGGCAAGGCTCTTGCGACTCTGACGGTGGATCCTTCCAAGACGACTGGGTGGAATGACTGGTATGAATCCGAGGCCGAGATTTCCCTCCCGAAGGGCGAACAAAAACTCACATTTGCATTCAGTGGCGAGGACACCTTCCTTATGAACATTGATTGGATTGAGTTTGTAAATGATGGCCTTACGCATGTGGTTCCGCAGGTGACTTCTGTAATCGCTAAAAATGCTTTGTATCGCGTTTTTGACATGAATGGAAAATTCCTTAGGAATGTGAAATTAAATGACCACGAAAGTGCTGAAAAAACGCTAAAACAGCAAGGTTTTGGTCCTGGTCGTTATGTAGTTATGGATAAAAAGTCCACGAGACTTGTTGTGGTGAAGTGAAAAAACGACCCAAATGAAGGTACTTTTACAGTACAATCAAGGAAAATTGGGTATGAATAAGTTTGGATTCTCTTTAGCGAGTGTTGCTTTGGCTGCACTTCCCGCGTTCTCTAACCCCGACAGTTTGGTGCTGACTCCTCCCATGGGCTGGAACAGCTGGAACGTATTCCACGAGAACATCAACGAAAAGCAAATTCAGGAAATCGCGGACGCCATGGTGGAATCCGGCCTTCGCGATGCTGGCTACATTTTCTTGAACTTGGATGACAACTGGATGGACACCAAGCGCGATGCGAGCGGCGCCCTCCAGAACAACCCGAAGACATTCCCGAGCGGCATGAAGGCGATTGCCGATTACGTCCATAACAAGGGGCTCAAATTCGGTCTTTACGGCGACCATGGCAAACGCACCTGCCACCACTCCAATTCCAACTGGCAGAGCGAAAGCGGCTCCTATGGTCACGAAGAAATCGATGCCAAGAAATTGGCCGAATGGGGCGTGGACTACTGGAAATACGACAACTGTGACGTTGTTCCGGGTTCTGATCAAGAAGAAGATTACACCCGTATGTCGAAGGCTCTGCGCAATTCCGGTCGCGACATCGTCTTCAGCATTTGCATGTGGGAATACAAGGACTGGATGCCGAAAATCGCGAACTTGTGGCGTACCACTTTCGATATCGGCCCTGAGTGGAGATCGACTTCCTGGTACCGCGGCGTTTACGAAATTATCGATGCCAACGACAAGTATTGGCAAATAGCAAAGCCCGGGCACTGGAACGACCCGGACATGCTTGAAGTGGACAACAACAAGCTCAGTTACGAAGAACAGAAGTCCCAGATGACGATGTGGTCCATCATGGCGGCTCCGATCATGATCAGTTCCGATGTCCGCAAGATGTCTGCCCAGGTCAAGGAACTTTACATGAACAAGGACATGATTGCCATTAACCAGGATTCCCTCGGCGTTCAGGGCCACAGAATTTCGAACGATAAAGGCAAGCAGGTTTGGACAAAGCCCTTGAAGAATGGCGACATTGCGGTTGCTCTCCTTAACGACAACACCTCGACCCAGACCATTAGCGTCAATTTTGCAGATCTTGGCATTACGGGCGAAGTAGAAGTTCGCGATGCTTGGCAGAAGAAGGATTTGGGTCCCAAGAGTGGCGTGTCTGCAGAAGTCCCGGCTCACGGCTCCGTGCTCCTCCGCTTGGTGGTGACGCCTGTTCCCCGCAAGCCGTTCAAGGGCGAAGCGCTCGCGATTCCTGGCAAGATTGAAATGGAAGATTTTGATATTTCGGGCATTGGCGCAGGGAATACTTCCTATAACGACATGGATGCCACTAACCAGGGCACGAGCGAATACCGCAAGGAAACCGGCGTTGACATTTACGAAAAGGATGATGGCAGACTCGTAATCGGCTACAACCAGGTGGGCGACTGGCTCGAATACACCGTGAATGTGGCTGCCGATGGCGAATATACCATGTCCGCTTCTGTTGCTTCCGCAAACGAAACTTCCGGCTTCAAGCTTTCCATGGACGGCAAGGATATTACCGATTCCGTCAATGTGCCGAAGGGCGAAGGCGACGATAACTACGACGATTACAAGACTGTCGAAGCGAAGGTGAACCTGACGAAGGGCGAACACATTATGCGCTTCACCGTTCTTGGCGACTGGATGGACATTGACTACATCAATTTTGTGAAGTCGGGGTCGACGGCTGAAGGAGATTCTTCTACCACGGCAATAGCCATTCGCAAAACTCCGTTGAACTACAATATTGAATTTGCGGTTCCTCATACTTACGGAATTTACAGTATGAACGGCAAGTTACTTGGCAAGATTTCTGCTTCTAACGCTCGTGAAGTGAACCAAATGGCGCGCCGTGTTGCTCATGATCAGGTGTTCTATGTACGTCGCATAAAATAATCAAAAGTTTTATTAACTCCATAACCACACCCATACATAAACGTCTCGAGAACAATTTGTCGAGGCGTTTTTTTTAATTACTATTGGACGTTGTAATTATCAATAGAATGTATTAGAAAAATAAAATCAATAGGAATTGTGTATATGATTCCTGTCATTGGTAGTATTTTTGCATAAAAAAAAGAGCCCTCGCGTTCGCGAGGACTCTACCACCGTTAAGGTGGCGGTGTTGGGGGAGGTTATATCCCTTTTGCCTTTACGGCATAAACCTTACGGCAACGTGAACTGCTTCAGGAACGGCCAGCCGACGGTACCGTCGCCCTGGTCGTGACCTTTTCCGTTGTGGTTGTTTGTGCTCTTGTTGGTGCAGAGAACGACCTTGACGCCGTCCTTGCAGTTGGAGTATTCTTCACAACCATTGGAGTTCGTTGTCGGGTTGCCGGTGCAGCCGTTCTTTTCGGCCCAGAACTTGAAATTGCCCTTGGCGCCGAGGAAGTTCAGACCATCGTTAAAGCCGCTGTCGCCACCATCGTATTTGCAGGTTCCATCTTCTGTTCCGCGGAACATGATAATGGAAATTGGACGTTCAGGGTTGCACTTTTCACTATTGACGGTGTTCAAATCCATACCTGCCGGAGCAACAGCTGCATAAACATCGGACATAAAGCAGGCCACGTGGTTGCTCATGCCGCCGCCCATGGAGAAGCCTGTTGCATAAATGCGCTTCGGGTCAATACAGGCTATTTCTTGAACCTGCTTGATCATGTCGCGGGAGAACTGGACGTCATCCTTGGCAGAACAGCACGGACCCACGTTCCAGCCCGGCTTCATAAAGCCGCTCCATCCGTCGCCAGAACCATCCGGGTACAGGGAAATGACTCCTTCTGGGTCAGTTTGGGATTTGTATTGAGTGCTTCCCATTTGGCCTTCGCCGGAACCCATAATCGGGTGGTAGTCCACTACGAGCGGAACCGGTTTGTCGCCCTTGTAGGCGCTCGGCACGTGCATAATGTAGGTACGGCCGTTGATAGACATGTTCTTGTCGCCCGGTGTGGCTGTTTTGCCAGAGCAATCCACGACTTCTTCCTGCTTGGAGGAAGAAGAAACTGCGGTTGTAGAAGATACCGGCGTTACGTTTTGAGAAGACGCGGGAGCCACGCTGGAATTTGGCTCAACGGAATTGGAACTTGTGGGTTCGTTCGCACCCTGTTCCATGGTGACTTTTACGTTTGTTTCCACTTCTTGGGACATTTTGTAAGCGACGCTCTTGTAGCCTTGCTTTACAAACGAGAAGGATGGAAGCGGGTCGCCTTCCTTAAGAAGCAAGCCCTTGCCGCCAACGATGTAGTTGGTATTAGTGTTGTCGATGCTTACGCGAATGAACTTGACGTTTGTGCCTTGGCCTTTGCTCAGGTCAAAGCTTGCGCTGCCAAAGATATTGTACAAAGTGCGCTGGTAAGTGATTTTACCCAAGGCGTTGATTGCAAAAACCTTTACGGTTTGTGCGTTCAGGCCTTCAATGGACAAAATGTTGCCATGCAAAAAGACCTGACTGTTAGAAATTACGCTTCCCTGGAGGCTTTGACCTTCATTGGAAAGGTTAAATGTACCGTCAGCTGCGCTTTTGGTACTCATGCCCGCGTAGTTGAAAGATGTGATATCCACATCTGAAAGTGGTTGATCAGTAGTAGAGAATACCGCCCCCGATATGCTCCATCCAAATGCCATAGAACTGCTCAGCGCCACTCCTCCTGCGATTGCAGCTATTTTTTTTGGAAAAACCATTATTGCTCCTTTTTTTTGATCTAGTTTTTCCAAACATCCTCAACACAACCCCACACTGAAATTTATAAGAGCGTGAGTGTTTAATAATGTAAAATAAAATCCCGCGCTTGGATAAATTGTCTATGCCGTTTTGGTAAAATGATTTTTACCGCCGCCCCTGAAAATGGCGAAAAGTGTGTAAATTTGTGTAATTTTGGCCGAAATAGCGTAGCTTCGGTACAAAGTTTTGACACCCGTTATGGACAATATGTCCATGGAAATTAGCGTGCTTATGGAATATTTTCCCTAAATAGCAGTAGTTTTATATTGGTTTGTATGGGATACAACCAACGAGGATGTGGATTATGAATAAAAAGGTGTCAAAAACCCTAAAGGGTTTATCTGTTGCTGTACTTGCGGCAGCATCGTTCTCCTTTGCGGGACCCGGCATGGCCGATGGCTTCGCAAAGTTCGTCGGTAACATTACCACTCGTGGTCAGGTTCGCTCTGATTTCGGTACCTACTGGAACCAGATTACGGCTGAAAACGAATGTAAATGGGCTTCTGTTGAAGGTTCCCGTGGTAATTACAACTTCAGCGGTTGCGATGCTGCTTACAACTGGGCCAAAAAGAACGGTGGCCATTTCAAGTTCCACGCTTTGGTGTGGGGCTCTCAGTACCCGAATTGGCTGAACAATTTGAACGCTGAGCAAACCAAGGAAGCTATTACGCAGTGGATGGACCGTGTCCAGAAGCAGTATCCGGACCTCGAAATGATCGACGTGGTGAACGAGGCTATTCGTGGCGGTAACGGGTACCATTCTCCCTATGGTAACGGAAATAAAATCGTTGAAGCGCTTGGTGGCGACAATGGCCAGTATACCTTTGTGACCACGGCTTTCAAGATGGCCCGTGAACGTTGGCCGAAGGCTATTTTGATTTATAACGACTATAATACCGTGCAATGGGACAAGGATGGCGGTATCAACCTCATCAATACCATTAAGAAAAACGGTGCACCGGTCGATGCCTACGGCCTCCAGGCTCATGACATGACTACTCAGGGCGGTGGCGCTGGTGGTACCGGTGGTGGCGGCTCTTGCTTGAACATCAATACCCTCAAGAGTACTATTGAAGAAATCTGGAACAAGACGCAGATGCCGATGTTCATTTCTGAATATGACATCGGTATTGCCGATGATAATACGCAGAAGAAGTGCTATGAGGAACAAATTTCCTACTTCATGGAGAATGAACACATTGCGGGTATCACCATTTGGGGCTACATCAATGGTGCAACCTGGCTTGACAACTCCGGTATTATCAATGATGGCCGTGGCGACCGTCCTGCCATGACTTGGCTGAAGGAATACTTCGGCAACGAAAGCAACAAGGCGAAGAGCAAGAACACCACGGGCCTTGCCGGTGGTTCGGAATACGTTCCGCCTGAACCGGTAGCACGTGAACCGTTCAAGGGCTCGCCTCTCGCAGTTCCTGGAAAAATTGAAGTCGAGGACTACGATAAGAATGGTGTCGGCAAGGATTCCGTAACTGGCATCAGCAACATCACCTTCGAAGATGACTACACGAACGACGGTGGCTCCACCTATCGTGGCGACGACGGCGTGGATATCTATGACGAAGGCACCGGCCATGTGCTTGGTATGACAAAGGCTGGCGAATGGCTTGAGTACACTATTGAAGTTGCAAAGGACGGTGAATACACTATCATAACGAATGCTGCTGCTGGTGGTACCTCCGCTGCAATTCAGTACTCTATCGATGGTAAGGCCATTACCGATGAAATCAAGATTGACCAGACCGCCGACAACAAGTGGGATGTCTATAAGGACTTCTCTGCCAATACATCGACGATTACCGCTGGCAAGCATATCTTGAGACTTGAAATCACGGGTGACTACGCCAACGTTGACTACTTCACCTTTGTCGCTGGAAAGGATGCCTCAGTTGGTTCTGATACCAGCAGCACGGGCTCGGGTGAAATGACCGCGATTAAGGACATTCACATGGACATGAATACCCTCCAGCATTATCAAGTCGTTGACATGCAGGGTCATTTCATGGGTGTCTTGAGTGCTTATGGTTTTGACGCCGCCGCCGATATCCTTAAGAACTCTAACGCTGTGAAGACTTCTGGTGTTTACTTCTTGCGCAACCGCCTTACGGGCAAGATGCAGAGCGTTCGCGTCGTTCGCTAATCAAGACAGATTCAAACTCCATTAAGGGAGTTCTCTAAAAGCTTGTGAGTTTATCTCACAGGCTTTTTTTGTTTACTCTGCGGGAATGCCACCTTTTGAGAAAATCTCAAAAGTAAGTTTATTCCCCCCATAGAAAAGGCAACTCCAAAAAAATATTTTATAGGTAATAATGCAGGAGTTGTGTATGAAAAAATGGGATTTTGGTTTTTTAAGCACGGCGTTCGTGTCTGCCGCAGTCTCTGTCAGCTTGTTGGCGACATTTGCGTCGGCCGACGAGATTCTAAAAGTCAACCTTTCCGATAGCATTCGCCCTGCGACGCATTGCGCTTCGGGCGCCTTGTATGGCATTACCGCCGATTTGCCGGCCGATGTTAATGCCCATATAGCGCCTCTTAAGGGCAATGTTTATTTGCAGCCTGCCGTTAGCGGCAATGGTCATCAGCAACCTATTGGTGATGCCTTTGACGTGGCGAAACGCCTGGTGGGCACAACGGGCAAGGTGCAAATTCGCTTGGCCGATATTCTTCCGGGTTGGCCGTACAAGTGGCCTGGCAAGGATTCCTGGCTCAAAAGCGTTGAAGAAATTATCAAAAAGAAGTTGAATTCCGGCCTTGAATTTGACGGTTACGAAATTTGGAACGAACCCGATGGTACATGGCAAAGCGGGAATGGCGATTTTTATACGAACTGCTGGAAACCTACCTATGATTTGATTCGCAAGTTGGACCCGAAGGCGAAAATCATTGGCCCTTCGTACTCCTGGTTCAATTCCAGCCGTGTAGACGAATTCCTCAAGTACTGCTCTCAAAACAATTGCCTCCCGGACGTGTTTAGCTGGCATCAGTGGGGGAGCGGCGGCTTTATCGGCTCTGTGGAGAGTCTCCGCAACATCGAAAAAAAGTATAACATTACGCCGCGTGCACTGAGCATTAACGAATATTCTTCTGATACCCATACGTATGAAGGGGCTCCTGGAATTTCTGTGCCGTTCATTGCAAAATTTGAACGCAATAATGTTGAAAGTGCTATGATTTCCTGGTGGTTTACAAACTTGCCAGGGCGTCTCGGCAGCCTCCTTACCGCCAGTAACCAAAAAGGGGGTGGTTGGTGGCTCTACAAGTGGTATGGTGACATGACCGGCTATATGGCCCGAGTCACGCCGCCTAATGACAAGAGCGAAAAGGTCGATGGATTCGCTGCCGTAGACGCAAAGCAGAATTATGCAAGCTTGGTCCTTGGAGGCAATTCCGTGGGAACGGTGAATGTGGTTTTCGAAAAACTGCCTGCCTTCCTCGGTGGAAAAATGAAGGTGCTTGTGGAACGCGTGACATGGAAGGACAAGGATACTCCGGTTGCCTCTACAGACAAAATTTCCGAAACCGAAATGACGCTTGATGGTTCCACGCTTACGGTTCCCGTGAAAGTCGAAAGTCAGTTCTACGGCTATCGCGTGTACTTGACTCCGATTGATGTCCCGCAGAATCCGTACAAGAATACTGCAGCGACCATTCCGGGCAAAGTCGAAGCCGAAAATTATGACGAGGCGGGTCAGGGATTCTCTTATAGCGATACGGATTCCGACAACCAGGGCAAAGCCTACCGCGAAGATGGCGTGGATATTGAAGAGGGTGGAGACAACTACACCATTGGCTATACCATTGCCGACGAATGGCTTGAATATACCGTGAATGTGACGACTGCCGGCGAGTATGCTGTTAAGGCAAATGTCGCAAGTGGTAGCGAAACTTCGGGTTTCCAGCTGTTTATGGATGACAAGGCGATTACCGAAAACTTTACTGCTCCAAAAACAGGCGAAGATTGGAAAACGTACGAGGTGGTGGACCTAGGTAAGGTAAACTTGACCGCAGGTGAACACATCTTGAAACTCGCCATTACCGGAAGCTACGTGAATGTGGACTGGATTGAATTTGTAGATCCGAGTACCGTTGTGGAAACTCCAAAGGATACTACGGAGGAAGATGACAAAACAAGTTTGCTGAAAATGCATCAGTCCGTGAATCAAACTCCCGTGGAACCGCAATATTTTGATATGAACGGAAATCGTGTGAGCAAGGCTGTAACCAAACAACCGGGAGTCTACTTTGTGAGAATTCCGGGATTTAAAACCTACATGATTCGAACGACCAAGTAAAGTATGGTTAAGTAATTAAAATACCCTACCTTGAAAAGTAAACGGTAGCCTCGTGGCTACCGTTTTTTGTATAAAGTAGGTTTAAAAGTCTTTCCCTAGGCTCGGCCACATGGCGGGTGAAATTCCGTCGAGCCTAATGTTGTCAAGGAAAAATTCCGCGTCTTCTTCGGCAAGGAAGTTAATGGAGTTGACCTCGTAAAGTTCTGTGCCAAAGTCATCGGCGGTGAGTGTGTAGTGGGTCCACTCGTCGTTGAGTAAAATTCCTTCGGTATGGTGATATTCTCGTTCATCCACAAAACCGCTGTCGCCTGGAGCGGGGTTCCCCTCAATGTCGGGGCCACGCTTTACGACTTGCAAAAATAATTCGCCCTTGCCTTTGGCATCAAAACTAATAGCCGTGGCCGCGCGCAGGTCAAAGAGCCCATACCCTTCGTAGGTGCCACTCTTTGCCATGTAATAGTCGTTTGCGATGGTGAAGCCCGCAACCCCGTAATGGCCGTTGTAATCTTCGTTGAGGTCGAATACAATGTGGAAACTGCTTCCGGTTTTTGCCGCTTCGCCGGTAACGAGAATTTCGTCGCTTTCAATGTGCTGAGGCGTCATGTGGCTTCCGCCGCCTTGCAAAGAGTCTGTGCAAATGAACCACCAGCCTTGACCAAAGCTGCGCCCGATTAGGGTGCGACGGCTGCGCCAGTTTTCAAAGTCCTCGATGACGGTAAAGATGCTGTCGGCAATATCGATGTTGTTCGTTGTTTCGGTGCTGTCGAGGCCTGTTTGCATTTGGTAGGTGAATCTACCAAAAAATCCTTCGACATAGGCGTAGTGGACACCTTCGGGAATGCCTGTAAAACTGAATTCCCCATTTGCGTTTGTGGTGGCTTTTTTGTCGAGAATGCTGACGTTTGCGCCTTCAACGGCGGCTCCGTTATTCAAAATATGGCCTTTCAGCGATACGCTGGCTGCTGCGGCTAGTGTTTGCGACGGTTGTTTGCCGAAGTCGACCCAGCGCATCACTGAAAGGGAATCTCCTAAGTGGCTCTCGAGCAGGTGCTGGCCGCTCAAGTTCGTTGCGAACTTCAATTGTCCATTCTGGTCTAATGTGTCGCTGATTTCCACTTCAATAGCGTTTTCGTTCATGCTCCAAATGCGAGCCGCGGCGCGTGCGAGCGGTGCGCCGTTGGGCGAAGTTACCACAATGGTACTTGCGATTTCTGTTTCGCCCGCATTGGAACCTGTGCCGTTTGCGGTTTCGCTACCGCTACTGCAGGCGGTGAACGGAGCAAGCGCTGCGGCGCCTGCCATAAAGATTGCAAATGCCGAAATTTTTTGACGGAGGCTAAAGCTATTCACTGTCGCCTCCCTTGTCGTCCTTGGGGACGTCCTTGAGAATCGCGCGTGGCACGAACTGGATGCCTAAATGGCAGACTCGATCCGGATTCCTGTCTTCGCGGGCAATGGCGAGAATCTTGTCGCGGAACTGCGCAATTTCCAAGCGTACTTTTTCGAAGGATTCCTTGGAGAGGCTGCAGGTTACGGAACTTACGCTGCGTTCGTTTCCGTCAAGTGCATCGTAAACTTCGCTGTTGATTTCGAGGTTCTTCAGGTGGTACTTGCGGAGGAGGGTGCTTCTCACGCGGGGCGGCGTCGAAATGATGGGCTCCGAAACAACGAAGCGTCCGTCGTGATCTTCAATGAAGCCGTTCTCGATGAGGTAGTTAATGGCGCCCTGCACCTGGTTCGCCTTGAGGGTGGGAATCATCATGCGGCCGATTTTTTGCGCAAGCGTGTCCTTGTTTTTGCAGGCGCTTTCGGGCAAAAGAGGAAGCAGGTCGCGAATGACGGGGTAGTACCACTTGCCAAAAAATTGCAGGGCGGAATCCTTGAGGGCGTAGTTTTGCGTTGCCTCCTGATTGTCGCGCCTTGCGGCAAGCAACTTTTTGAGCAGGTCTTCGCGCTTGTCGACGTTTTTTTCGTTGCCGAACTTCACCAAGTTCGTGAAGTAGTCCTTTTCGGCGGTATTGAACCCAAGTGCTTCGGAAATGTTTTTGGAGTTCTCGATTGATAGCGGTCGGCTGCCGTCTAAAATACGCGTGAAAAACGCCGACCCCTTGACCCTGAGGGCGTTCTGGATGCTTCGCAACGAAGCTCCGCTCTCGCCTTGGAGGTTGTTTAGCAGGTCGCGCAAGTACTCGACGTAGTCGAAGTATGCAAATACGCTTATTTTGGAAACAGAAGCCATATCATAAATATAGGTCTATTTTTTTAGAATTCAATATAAAATTTGCTGTTTTCCAAATATTTTGGAAACGTTTGGGCGATTTTCAATAGGCTGCTAGGTTTCTAATCTTTGATTTTGTGCTGTAATTTCTAATTTTGGTTTTACCATGGAACAACCTGAGCAAAAATCGAATCGTGTGTATTTCCCGGCCATCGACGGCCTCCGCTTGTTGGCTAGTATCAACATTGTGATGCTTCACCTTGGAAGTTCCAACGCCCTCCAGTACATGGCTGACTGCAAGTGGCTCATGCCCATCATCAATGCGCCGGCCTTTGCTGCAGGCATCTTCTATGTTTTTGCGGGTTTCCTTTTTGCAAGCAAGTTCAGTGACCCGGACCGCCGCATTCCGGTGATTCCGTTCATGTTTGGGCGCATCGCGAAACTTTACCGCTTGCACTTCTTCATGACGCTTTTGATGTTTTTGGCACTTGTGGTCAAGTTCAGTGGGTACACGCACCTCCCGTCGTTCAGCGAAATTCCGGATTGCTTTACCAAGGGCCTTGCCGGAATGTACCATCCGTGGCGCAGCCTTCTTATGCACCTCACGCTCACGTGGTCCATCGCTCCCGATTTTGGCATGAAGCTCAATGAACCCTCGTGGTCCTTGACCAGCTTCTTCCTCTGCTACGCCATTACCCCGTGGTTCAGCCGCTGGCTTTTTAAGCAGAACCGCCGCACGCTCTGGATTCTCTTTGGCACGGTGTTTATCCCGGGAATTGTCTGGGCGGTAGTCTTTGGTGCTACGGGTAACCTCTGGTTTGACGGTTACTCCACCAAGTATCGCTTTTTCCACATGTTTGCGCCGGTCCGTATTTTCGAGTACATCTTTGGCATGGTCCTCTTCCGCCTTTACAAGGAAGGCTGCTTTGAGTACCTAAAAAAGAATTATGTGAGTGGCATCGCGCAGGCGCTTTTACTCGCCGCCCTTTACGGAAGCCTCTTCCTCATGAGCCCAAAGTGGAATCCTGGCGTCAATTACTTTATCCACCACAGCCTGCCGATTCTCATTTACGGATTGTTTGTGCTTTCGCTCCTTTCGGGCAAGGGCTTCATGGCCCGTTTCTTCTGCATTGGGATTGTCCGTAAAATCGGCCGCGCAAGCTTTTACCCGTACTTGATCCACCTGCCGATTATCTGTGGCGCATGGGGCATTTGCAACCTCAACTGCCCCAAGAACACCATCATCCTCATGGTGTTCATCTACACCATCAGTACGCTGTACATGGAATTCAAGATTTGGAAAAAGAAGCGCGCCAAGGCCAAGGCCGCTGCAAAAACCGCTGCTTAGCGCAAAAAATTTTTGGTGATGTGGCGGTAAGGGTAAAATCGCCGCTTGTATGCGTTTTTGAAACAACGTAATAACTGTGACATTTGACACACTTTGGTCATGGTATATCTTTTTTTACTCAAAAACGGCACTTTGAAACGGATTTGTTACAAATCGGGGGTTCAAAAATAGGCGCATTCAACTTATATTTTAATGGGGATTGGGCTTACACCTTAACAAGGATTGTTAAATGAAAAACTTTTTCAAGATTGCACTTGGAGCTATTGCACTGACGTCTGTGGTAGCCTCTGCTGCCCCGCAGTTTCCGTTCCCGCAGAATATGAAAAACCCCCATGGCGCAACTGCCATGTATGCGGATCCGTCCGTGATTCAGGATCACTTTAAAACGTGGAAGAAGGCCTGGATGAAGGATGTGAATGGTCAAAGGTACATCCTTGCTCCGGAAGGCACCTGCTCTACCGTTTCCGAAGCTATCGCCTACGGCATGCTGATCATGGTCTACATGGACGATGGTACAAATGGTGCCGAACAGGATTTTAAGAACTTGTATAATACCTGGACGCAAAATGGCGGCAATGGTGCTGGCATGAACTGGCGCATTGGTTGCGACGGCGGTAGTGGCTCTGCATCTGACGCTGACTTTGATGCCGCTCTTGCTCTCATTATGGCTTCCAAGCAGTGGAATAACAGCCAGTACTTGGAAGATGCCAAGAAAATCATCGGCTGGATGAAGACCAATGACATCAATGGTTCGAGTATCAAGCCGGGTAGCGGTTGGAATGATTACTTCAACCCGAGTTACGCCGCCACTGCCAACTTCAGAGTCTTCGGCGAAGTGAC
Organism: Fibrobacter sp.; assembly: GCA_024398845.1. Classification (GTDB taxonomy): domain Bacteria; phylum Fibrobacterota; class Fibrobacteria; order Fibrobacterales; family Fibrobacteraceae; genus Fibrobacter. The sequence goes on from JAKSIM010000002.1 coordinate 54,445, forward strand.
AAACGACGCCAGTTTCTGGAATGGTGTAATCTCCACGGCTTACTCGGACCTGAGTAAATGTCAGAACAGCAAGACCGGCCTTGTGACCGACTGGTGCGACTGGGGCTCTCATCAGCCTACGACGAACTCTAAGGCTGCCGTGGCCCAGAACGATAACGCCGGCTTCTTTGACGACGCCGCTCGTACTCCGTGGCGCATGGCCTGGGCGTACTACTGGTTTGGTGACTCCGACGCCAAGAAGTTCAACGACAAGATTGTTTCTTGGATGTACAAGGAAACCAAGATGAGCGCAGGCGCAATCAATTCCGGTTACTATCCTGATGGAACAATCTCCTCCAAGCGTGACAATTTTACTTCCTCTACGTTCTCTGGAGGCATGGGCCTTGCCGCTGCCAGTGCCGACGAACCTGAACCGTACCTCGAAACGGTTTACAGGACTTTGAAGAATAAGACCAGCTGCGCCCAGGCTGAGAACTGCGGCTCTGGCGTTTCGGGTGAAAAGTATTATCCGGCAACATTGAACCTCCTCTATCTGCTCCTCATGACTGGCAACATGCCGAACCTCTACAATACGGCCGGCTTCGAAAAGTTTACTCCGGATCCGAGCCTCGGTCAGCAGCTTAGCTCCAGCGATGGTGTCCAGGTAGAAACGGGGGATTCCACTGTGGGTGTTTCTGGTTTCTGGAACTGGGGTGCCTATCATGATAAGCTCAACATTGGTACGACGATGTCGGTGGATTCCGGTGCATCTCCGCTTTTTGTCATCGATGGTGAAGTTTTTGCTAACGCCTCCATGGAAATCGGTCCGGAACCGGCGTATGATGAAGAAAAGAAGAAGGCTGGTTTGCTTAAGTATCCGTCTGCTGGTATTGCGATGTCTTTCAGGGGTGACGAAAAGGGCGTGGACTTCACGACGCTTGGTGTTGCTTCTGTTCGTATCAATGTCAAGACCTCGGGTACAATGCGTTTTGCCTTGCTCTATGAAAAAGAACATTGCGCCGGTTGCGAACCGGGAATTCTTTTGGATCCGACGGATGACTATCAGACGCTCACCTTCACGTTGAAGCCGAATGGCTACACTCTTGGCGATTTGGACGTTGACAAGTGGATGACTGATGAACCTGTTCCGGCTGCTAGTGCTAACGATGTTATGAAGACCGCCTCTGGTGTGAAGTTCGAAGCCAAGATGGCTGATGGCGGCCAGGGCTCCGTGTCTGTGAAGTCCATCGAATTCCTCGATGCTAGCGGCAATGTCATTGACCCGGAAAAGCTTGTTGGCTTCAAGGTCGCAAACGATCTCTCCAAGTACACTGGCGGCTCTAATCCGACTTCTTCTGCCTCTACGGATCCGGCTTCCTCTGGTTCTGTTGTTCCGGGTTCCAGCGCTGGTGGCGATGCTATCGTAGCTGTTGATGCCCTGAGCGTTGCCAAGGTGAACGTCTCCGGTATGCAAATCCAGTTGATGGGCGCCAAGATTGGTGCTACCTACGCTGTGTTCAGCATGCAGGGCAAGGTGATTGCTTCTGGCCGCGTGAACAGTGCAAGCCAGAGCATCGCGGTGCCGAACAAGGGCCAGTTCCTGGTTCGCGTTGGCAACCAGATTAGCTCTGTCCGTGTGAAGTAATAAACTCACATACAATCTTTTGTTAAGTGAAGCCGAGGCTTAAATGCTTCGGCTTCTCTTTTTTTATTGATTTTGCTTAAAATTTCAAGGAAGATTTTTTTGTATATTCTCGGGCATGGATATTGGTGCCCTACATTTTCAGAACCCTGAAGCCTTTTGGCTCTTTATCTTTGTCCCGATTTTAATTGCGCTGTACGTGTTCCGCCAGAAACGTCGCAAAAGTACCATTAAGTTCCCGGCGCTTGCGATTGCAAAGAAGGCGGTGCCGAGCCGTCGAGTGCGTTTGCGCCACATTGTGCCCGCTCTACGCCTTATGGCCTTGTGCTGCTTTATTGTGGCTCTTGCGCGTCCGCAAAATGCAATGGAAGTCGAGTATACGAATACCGATGGCGTCGATATCATGCTGGTGCTCGATGTTTCCGGCTCCATGGGGACGCTTGACATGCTTACCCGCGCAGAACAGGCGAAACTTGGCGTGATGAATGCGGAACGCATCCTCAAGTCGGGCGATTACTGGAAGTACAGCCGCATGGGCTATGCGCAGGAAGTCATTGCCGATTTCATTAAAAAACGTCACAGTGACCGTATTGGTCTTTCTGCCTTTGGTAGTCGTGCCGTGACGCAGTGCCCGCTTACGCTGGACTATGGCAGCCTACTCGAGATTCTCGGGGCAACCGACGAGCTGGCCCGCGATTCCATTTTTGCGAACCGCACCGCTATTGGCGATGGCCTTATGAATTCGCTTGCCCGTCTTGAAAAATCCGAGGCGAAGAGCCGTGTGGTGGTTCTCTTGACCGATGGCAAGGACAATGCGAGCGTCATCTCTCCGGTGCGTGCCGCGGAGGTCGCCCAGTCGCTTGGCGTAAAGGTCTACACGATTGGCGTCGGTAAAAAGAACGGCAAGATTCTTGGGTTCCAGCAGAACCCGTGGACGGGTGAAATTTCGTGGGGCGAACGCGAAATCACTCCCGAAGAAGGCATTGACGAAGCGGCCTTGCAGGCAGTGGCTCAAAAGACGGGAGGCAAGTTCTACCGTGCCGAGAACAAGGAACAGCTCGAGGGCATTTATACCGAAATCGACCAACTCGAAAAGACTGAAATCGAGACGGTCGCCTATGCGCGCTACGCCGAAAAGTTCTACCCATGGCTTTTGCTGGGTGCCGTGTTGATTTTGCTTGAATTGATTCTCGCCAATACTAGATTCGTCAGGATTCCGTAAACCATAATGATGGATGGCAAAAAAATACGCCCGTAAGGGCGTTTTTTTTATTCCTTGATTGGACTGCTAACGGGAATACGGGTGGGCGGTTGTATGCAGTGCTCGTCTACATGCTTAAGCCAGGTGTCTATGGTTTGGGTCTGTTCTGTACCATATTCGGCCCAGTACACATTGAACGAAATTTTCCAAGGAATTAACGTTTGAATTTCGTCTTTTTCACAGTTACGTAGAATTTCGTTGCACATGAATTCCATATCTAAAATAGCGGTCTTTTCGCAGATAATGGCGAATTTATCTTTGTCGAAACGGGCAAGGAAGGTGCATTGATTTATGCTTTGCTTTTTGAGGAACTTTGCGACTTTTTCCATAATGGCGTTGGTTTTTTCGAGGCCGTATTTCTTTTGAATTTTGTCGTAGTAGTCAATGGTCAAGCGAATAAAGAATAAACGCTTGGAGAGATTCTGGTTTCGCGTGATTTGGCTTAGGTAGTGAGCCATCTTGTATTTGTTGTTGAGCCCTGTAGAGGGGTCTGTTGATATTTGATGGACTAGCCTAAATATGTAGATGTGTAAAATGGCGAGGATTACGGTTGGGGCTGTAATGTCTAGTGTTGAAAAGTGAAATTGGACGATGAGCGCAATAATCGGAACTAGCGCAACCAGGCTCAAATAACTGTATTCTGCCTTGTGGAACGGATTTGTGGTGTGTGTGGATTGCCTGAGGGCTATTAAAGAGGCGAAAAGGAAGTAGGCGGCCCCAATGACGCTGATGACCATCCAAAAGTATGGGCTCAGGTATAGGGTAGCGTCGTGAAGGTGGTTAAAGAAATCAAAAATGCCATAAATGCCAACGCCAATGGCTGGGGCTATAAGGATAGGTCTCCACCTTCTAAAGCTGTAGGTGCTGTATCCGCTGGCAAAAAACGTGTAATTGAACCAGTAGTAGCCAATGAACGAGCAGGTAATGGTCTTTAGGCAGACTACAAGACGAATGAGGTCGAGTTTGTCTGCCGGAATTACGTGGCTTATGGTGCCTGTAAAACAGAAAATGGAAAACCAAATGAGCAGGGCCCTAAACATGCGGACCTGAGTTTTGAGTAAAAATGTTACCTGCAAAGAGAATAACATAATGACAGATATGAGTATACAAATAATATCTGTTTCGATTCCAATGATATTTCCAAACATAGCCCTAACCTCCGTAAGTAAAATATAGCAACAATTTACGCATTGTGTCAAAATTTTTACAAAGTGGTGATTTGGCTTACATTTCGTTGATTTCCGTAATGTTTGGGGCGGTCGAATGTGATTTTTGTATATTCTTGAGCACGATACGCTCTTTTTTTTTGTGCCTTGGAGGCCTTAATGCGATTTGCCGAACCGAATTTTTTGTGGTGCCTATTCACACTGCCGCTGTTTGCGCTGCTGTTTTACTACGCCTATCGCCGCCGCAAAAAGCTGGCATCCCGCTTTGTTTCGCTTTCAATGCTCCCCAAGCTTTCGACGAGCGTTTCGCCGTGGCGTCGCCTTGCGAAGGTTTCGCTTTTGCTTTTGGCAATCGCGTTCTTGTTTGTGGCCTTGGCCCGTCCGCAGTGGGGGCGCAAAATGGAACATATTGAACGTCGTGGCCTAGATTTGGTGCTGTTGCAAGATATTTCTCTTTCGATGCTTGCCGAAGATGTGAAGCCGAACCGCTTGGTGCGCAGTCGTCATGAAATTTCGTCTTTTTTGGAGGGACTCTCGGGTGACCGCGTAGGTCTTGTGGCTTTTAGCGGCGAGGCTCAGGTAATGGTCCCCCTGACGCTTGACTATGGCACGGTGCAGATGATGCTCCGCGAGCTCAATCCCGGTTGGCTCATGCCGGGTACGAACCTCGAAAACGCCATTCGCAAGGGAATGAACCTGTTCAAAAATTCCGGCGGGGCGGGCCAGTACTCTGTGATGATTTTGATGAGCGATGGTGAGGAACTGGAGGCCGAGGCTGTGAATGCGGCCAAGGAAGCCGCCGAGATGGGAATCAAGATTTATACCATCGGTATTGGTAGCCGCGAAGGCGTTCCTATACCGGTCAAGACCAAGAATGGCGAAGTGGCCTATAAAAAGGATATGCAGGGGAATATCGTGACGACGCGCCTTGAAGAGGGTACCTTGCAGGAGATTGCTAGCGTTACGGGCGCCCTGTACTTTTACGCAAGTCCGGGCGAGTTCCAGTTGCAGAAGGTGCTGACCGAAATTGCTGGCCTCGAAAAGAAGGAACAGGCGAGCGACCGCATGGAAAATTACCAGGACCGCTATCAGATATTCCTTGGGCTCTCGGCACTTTTGTTCTTGATCGAAGCCCTCGTTTCGGAACGTGGCCGCCGTCGCAAACAACTTAACGGCCGCTTTAGCTAATTAAAATTGAATAAAATTTAAAAAGGCACCGCAAACGCGATGCCTTTTTAATAGGATAGAGAAAAGCCATTCTGGTGGGTGTGTCTCTCTTGGAGACGGGCGGCTCGCAGGGGCGAGGCCGAGAAGTATCCACCAGAAGGGCTCTATTGATAATATAAGTCCATTTAGCTTGCCCGTGCAAAATCTTTTTCAATATGATACTCCAACTTGGAAGAACGAGTTTAACTATATTATTCTATGATGCAAAATAAATATCGATACCTTGCTTTTGTTGTTTGTGCGGCGGCTTCGCTTGCTGCAGTGGTGGCTTGTTCTTCGGCTCCTGCTCCAGAGGCTGAACCTGCTCAGGCGATAAGCGTGTCAAAGGCACCAGTGACTAGCGCCAAAGCGGAGGCTTCGCCAGTTCCTGCGACTTATAAAGATATTAAGTACCCGGCTTTTAATTATGTGGCCCCTTCGCCAAAGGATTATCGTGTAGACGTGGCCGAGGGTATTACAGGCTTTATTGTGAGTGACCACAGTTTGCCACTTGTCAATTTGACGGTGTTCTTTGAAGAATCCAAGGTTCCTGCAAAGCTTGAGGACGAGGCTGCTTCGGAAATGGTCGGTTCCATGCTCCGTCGCGGTGCCGGCGGTGGAATCTCGGCTCACGATCTTGACGACTCCCTGGAATTTGTAAGCGCGTCTATTTCGACCAGTGCGGGTTCCTTTTACTCGGCTTTTGATATAGATTGCCTTTCGAAGGATTTCCCGGCATTGCTTGAACTTTCGAGGAAGGTTCTGACGGAGCCGGCGTTCGACAAGGACCAGTTGGAAATTTTGAAGGCTAATTTTGTGACGGCTTATGAACGCCGTTACGAAACGCCGGCCAAGGTGCTTTCGGCCCTGAAGGCGAAGGTGAACTATGCCCCTAACCCAAGGCTTTGGGACGCGACCGCCGAAGAATACAAGAAGGTCACTGTTGAAGATGTAAAACGCCTTGCGCAGGGCGCCTTCTCCTCGAAGCACATTGTCTTTGCTCTCTCGGGGGATGTTGACAGGGATTCCGCCGTAACGCAAATGAAGGAATTCTTTGCGAACTGGAAGGTTGCTCCGGCAGATTCGAATAAGCCTACACCGAAAACCATCTCGTTTGTGCGTAAACCCGGTATTTACGTTGTTGATAAAGACATTACGCAAGCGAATATTACCATGAATCAGCCGTTTGTAATGCGTCCGCATCCGGATTACTACCCGACGGCCGTGGCAAGCTTTATTTTGGGTGGTGGTAGCTTTACGAGCCGACTTATGAATCGAGTTCGTAGTGAAGAGGGACTGGCTTACAGCATTTACAGCCTTGCCGGTAATGATTACCGCGATACGGCTATGACGACTATCGCCTTGCAGACCAAGGTGGAATCGGTGGGTTTTGCCATGAAACTTATTTTTGAAGAAATCGATAAGCTTGCGAAGGACGGTCCTACGGCAGATGAGTTGGAACAGGCTAAAAAGGCTATTGTCGAAAGCTTGCCCGCGATGTTCGATTCGCCAGAATCCATTGCCTCTATTTTTGCTAAGGATGCCTTGCTTGGTAAGACCGATGATCATTACGTGAAATTTGTATCCGAGGTGAATGCTGTAACGGCCGAACAGGTAAAGGCGATGGTCGCAAAGTACTTTGACAAAAACAAGATGACAATTTCTATTGTGGCGCCTGTTGCAAAATTGGATTCCATAAAGCCCTTTACCGTAGTACCGCTTGATAGTCTCGAGTTTAGATAATGGGGAAACTGGTTTGAATAGCAGAAAATCCAAATGTTTGGTTAAAATTTGGGCGCTCCTTTTGGTTGCGCTTTCTGCTTGCTTTGCTGGCGAGTATATGCCCGCAAATCCAGAACAGCTCTCGAAGGCGGAAATCGTAGATGCCAAGCGTGATTCGCTTGCCAAGGCTCGTTTCCGTTCGTTGGTGGTGCGCCAGCTGGCGGGCAAAGAAGACGATGTGCGCAGTCTTTGCTCGGGGGTAAAAGTTTGCCTCGATATTCAATACGATTTTTGTACCGAAGAAGATTTAAAGCCGTGGCCTAAAACAAAGTACAACGAGGAATTCTGCGCACCCTACAAGGAAATTACCAAGCGTGGATTCCCGGCGGACTTGAGAAAACCGATGGCTGCCGAAATATTTGCACGCCTTGGACGCCAGTATCGCGTTATTTACGAGAACAAGGGGACTCTTCCGCTTGGGGCAAATGTCATTAGCTATTTGTTCGATAACATGCCTTTTACGGCTCAACTCATTAATGCTTATTTAAATTCGAACTATGAACTTGAGTACACAAGCCGCAACAGACGCTTTTTTTCGGGGAGTAACGGACGCAGCTTGTCTGGAGAATTTTACTGGGCTCTGCAAGACAGTGCGGGCCAAAAACTTGGACTTCGCAACTTGTTCTTTGGCTATGGCCATGCCAAGGTTTTAAGGTGGTCTTTGCATGGAACCGCGATTGCTTATTTGGATATGGAAGAAGTTTCGAAAAATGAATTGAAGTACAAGCTGACCGCAATCGTTTTCCCGGCGAACTCCGTGCTGAATTCCATTATGCAAATGAACGTTTTTAAAAGCGTGGTGAACGATAAAATCAACGATATTGTGGATGACGTGAAAAAGGCTTCTAAGTCTTACTTTAGCGGAAACAAGGAGCCGATGCTTAGAAGTGCTTCCTTGAAGTCTCAAGAGAATATTCAGTACGTTTTGGATTTTGAAAATGTGGTGAATGGTGCTCCATGGCACCTAGGTGATTTTGAAAAACAAAAAAAGGAAAGGGAAAAGGACCGTAAGGTCATGGCCCCATTGAAGGTCGAAGAACCGAGGATGATAAAATGAGTACAAATGAATCTCTGGAATCTCTTTTGGCACGCGTGACGGATCGCCGCCAGGAACTGCTTACTGGTGTGGTGAATCGCCGTACGCGCCATTTTTGCATGGTGCTAGAAGACTTGTTTGACCCGCACAATATTTCGGCGGTTATCCGCACGGCTGAGGTCTTTGGCATTCAAGATGTTCACGTGATTGAAGAGGACAATGCCTACAGCGTGAACAAGTCCATTTTAAAGGGTTCGTACAAGTGGATGAGCTTGTACCTTTATAAAAAGCGCATGCTTTGCATGGAAAAGCTCCGTGCGAAGGGTTACAAGATTGCCGTCGCCAGTACGAATACCACGAACTCCGTTTTGGACTTGGATTTGAGCCAGCCGACGGCTTTTTACCTGGGTAGCGAATTCCACGGGAACCATCCCGATACTTTGGCTCATGCCGATTATGAATTCAAGCTTCCGCAGTATGGCATTACCGAATCAATGAACGTTTCTGTTGCCGGTGGCGTGCTTATGACCTACCTTGATGTGTTTATGCAAAAGGAAGGTCGCGAAAAGTTCCTGTTGCCACAGGCGGAACGCGATGCCTTGTTGCACGATTGGCTTGACCGCCATGTGAATGGTATTGAAAATAATAGCCCGATTGTTAGGGTTGATGGCTAAAATTGCAGAAAAAGGTCTAAAAAGGTATCTTTTTTATAAGCAAATTCCGTTGAATTTCGGAAATATGCTAATTTGAAAATAGAATGAAAAAGAATTCTACACTTTATTTTTCCGTTGGCCTGGTTGTCCTCCTGGCGGTCGTGATTTTAGTATTTGGTATATTCTTCTTGAATGAGAAGGATCCTCGTGAAACGTTCAATACTTTTTATTTGCGTTTTACCCAGGTAAGTACGCTTGTGCTTGATGACCCTGTGAAGGTCAATGGTGTTAAGATGGGTAAGGTCGAGGATATTGGCCTTGCCGGTCATCGTGTAGTCGTTCGTGTTAGACTCCGTACCGACGTGAAAATCCCGAAGGATTCCGAAATACGTGTGCAGAATATTGGTATTATGGGTGAACGTCAGATTGGCGTTATTCTCGGGGACGAAGAGAACTATTTTGCTCCGAATGATACCATTGATGGTCAGTTTGATGCCGGTATTGCCGAGGCTCTTGGTCTTGCCGGCGAAGTTTGCGACAGTACCAAGGTCTTGCTCGAGGCTGTTAAGCAGGCCTTGAACGGAACTATTGCGAGCCCGGATTTCCAGGACCGCTTTAAAACCCTTTTGGTCAAGGCTGAAACCTTGGAAGACCGCTTGATGGGAATGGTCAATACTACGGACCCGCAACTCAAGAAGAGTCTTGCCGGTTTGAATGAGGTGACCGTCAAGGTCAACGAACTGGTTGACGGAGTCAAGCCGCCTATTGATAATATGTTTGCAGGTGCCGATAAGGTGATGTCCAATGCCAATACCTTGATTGCAGATTTGGAAGGGGTGACTAAGCATTTGGACAATCTTATTGCCAAGGTCCAGTCTAAGGACAACACTGTGGGTACGTTACTTGCCGATAAAACTTTGCACGATGATCTGGTGAAGACCGTTCATTCTGCCGACAGCTTGTTCCGCGTGATTCTGCACGATGGACTTGATGTCAATGTGGATTTTTTCTGAGGAAACAATGATCGTTAAGACTCTTAAAGTCACTAACAAATTGGGCGTTCATGCACGGCCTGCCGGGATGATTGTCGATATTACCGGTCCTGCCAAAAGTGATGTGTCCATCATTTTTGAAGGTTCTAAGGCTAATGCTAAGAGCATTTTGAATGTGATGATGCTGGCAATCCCGCTTGGCTCCGAAGTGAAGTTCGAAGTGGATGGCGAGGACGAAGAAGAAGTCGCACAGAAACTGGAAAAATTGTTTGATGACAAGTTCAACGAAGAACCAGGCTGAACGCATCCTTTTAGTGGGTGTTCCTGCGTCGCCGGGCTTTGCGATGGGGAAGGCGTTCCCGATTACCAATCGGGAGGTTTCTGTTGTTGAAGAAACTCTGCCGGAAACTAGAATTCCTGCAGAAGAGCAACTGTTTTTAAAAGCGATTAGCAAGACCGTTACGGAAATCAACAAGATTAAGGAAATCTCGGAGACCCGTACGGGTTTGCAAGACAGCTTGATTTTCGCGACACATTTGATGATTTTACAGGATCCCGGTTTGATTAACGGGATTCTCGAAAAAATCAAAAAAGAGCATAAGAACGCCCGCTGGGCTATTCACATTGTTCTTAGCGGTTACATTGCAAAGTTCGAAAAGATTGACCTGCCTGCCATGCGCGATAAGGCGGCGGACTTGCGTGACTTGTACAACCGCTTAATGGCGGCGATGGAAGATTCTGGACCGGTACTCGAGGAAGTCTCTTCGGAAGACGGCGTCGTGATGGTGGCCCATGAGTTCTTGCCAAGTTTTTTGATGACCATCAAGCCTGGTCAGGTGAGCGCCCTTGCTATGGATACCGGTGGCCGCACGAGCCATGTGGCCATTTTGGCCCGCTCGTTGCAGATTCCCGCCGTATCTGGCCTGCGCAACGTGGCTGCTCTCATTAAGCCCGATGACACCATCATTGTAGATGGTTCTGGCGGCATGGTGATTGTGAACCCGAATGAAGAAGACATTCGCAGGTTCCATGAACGCCAAGAAGTTTTTGAACGCCAACGCCGTGAATTGTTTACGATGCGTAGGCTTGAACCTATGACCCGCGATGGCAAGTATATTACGCTCCACGCAAACATTGAACTCCCGACGGAAGCCGAGAAGGTGACTGATTTTGGTGCGACGGGTATAGGCCTTTATCGTTCTGAATTTTTATTCTTCCGTAAGGAAGCTCCATCGCAGGTGGAACAGGAAGAAGCTTACAAGCAGATTCTTGAAACCATGGATCCGTGTCCGGTGACAATCCGTACGTTGGATGCCGGTGGCGACAAACTTGTTTCGGGAATTTCGGCGACGAACGAAGCGAACCCGTTTATGGGCTGGCGCAGCATTCGTGTGTGCCTTGACCGTGAAGATGTATTTTGTACGCAATTGCGGGCTCTGCTCCTTGCTAATACCCGTGGAAACTTGCGCATTCTGCTCCCGATGATTTCTGGCCTTGCCGAACTCCGCAAGGCGAAGGCTTGCATTGCCAAGTGCCGCGAAGAATTGATTGCCGCAGGTCACGAATTGTGTGAAGTCAAGGTGGGCATTATGATTGAAGTGCCTGCGGCGGTGATGCAGGTGGATCTGCTTGCCAAAGAGGCGGACTTCTTTAGCATTGGTACTAACGACTTGATTCAGTTTACTTTGGCGGTGGACCGTACGAACGAATTGATTACGGACATGTTCCAGCCGCACCATCCGGCCGTGCTGAGTATGATTTACCAGACGGTGATGGCCGCTCATAGGCAGGGAATTCCTGTTGCCGTTTGCGGTGAAATGGGCTCGGATCCGTTCAGCGTTCTTTTGCTGGTTGGCCTCGGTGTCGATGAGCTTTCGATGACTCCGTGGAGCGTGATGGCAACAAAGAAGATTATTCGTTCCATAAACTTTGAAGAAGTTCGAGAAACTGCGTTGGCTGTACTCCAGATGGACGACGCCGAAAGCGTTACTGCTCTTTTGAAGAAAAAATACGCTCAGACCATTAAGGATTTGGGAATCTCTAGCTTGTTGGGTGCTGATAGTGAAAAACAGACTTAGGAATATGCGCAAAATATTTGTTCTTGCCTTTTTATCATTTGTATGTAACATTTGGGCAGCACCTGCAGATTCTGGAAAAACGGTAGCTCCCGCAACATCGACGGTGAAAAAAGTTGAGCCTGTAAAACCGGCTCCGACAACATCGACGGATAGTTTGATTGCCACGATGCCGATTGCCCCGGTGGATCCCTACGAGGATCTGGAAAAGATTCCGGCCTCCAATTTCCAAAGTTTAGTAGTTCGTGCAGAACGTGCCCAAAAGGCTTCTGTAGATTCGACGCTCCCCCAAAATGTGCGAGACTTTGCTAAAGCGGCCGCTTTCTTTTTTAAAGGAGAATGGGACAGCGCTTACATTGCTTACGATTCCTTGCGTTCAAGAGACACTGTTCTTGAAAAGAACGTGATTTTGCGAATGGCGAAATCCCGCTTTATGCAGGGCGATTTCTCTAAAATGCGTGCCACATTGGCGATGGGCGCAAAATTCAATGCCGACGCCGAATTTGACAAGTCCTCTTCGAGAATGCGCATTGAAGCTGCCATGGCCGATTCCACGTTGAGTGACCATGCCCATGCGGATTCCTTGAAGGTGTTTTTGGAAAAGTACCCGAAGGGCGACGATGCGGCGGCCCTTAAGTATCGCTATGCGGTTTACTTGGAAAAATTTAAACAGCTCAAGCAGGCTAAGCATTACTACATGCAGCTCTTGACTAGCGGCACTGTTTATAAGGACTCCGCTTTTTCGGCGATTCGTCGTTTGCGTAAGGTACGCACGGCACCCGAAACTTTGAGTGAGATGGTGGCCTATACCAAAATGGCTTGCGCTAAGGATGACGCAAGCATTTGCTTGAGTTTGCTAGATTCTGTTCGTATTATGGATTCCGTGCAAGTGGCGAAATCGCCTGAAACGGCACTACCGCCTCCCGAAGATTCTTTGCAAAAGTTGCTTCCGCCGAGTAGTCTCGATATGAATACCCGCATTATGCTGTGGGAAAAACGTGCGGTAACGCTTCGTACTTTAAAACGCGAAAAGGAATCCATTGCGCAGTTCAAGTATTTGCTGGATTCTGTAGAAGCGCGCCCGCTTTGGATGCAGTCTACTTTGCGTTTGTATCGCAAGGACCCAAAAACGTACAAGAAGGAAATCAAGACTATGGATTCCCTGCTGCAGGATGTGAGCCAATTCAGCAAGGAAAATGCGAATAACCTTTGGGTACGTGGATTTGAATACGAACAAAAGCAAATGTATGATAGCGCGGTGGTGTGCTTTAAACAACTTGCCAATAAGCGCTTTAAAAATAATATTAAACGCCAATGGGCAAAGTTCCGTATAGGTTTTATTTACTTTAAGCAAGAAATGTGGGAACGGGCTGCAACAGCCTTTATCGAGGCTACCAAAGATCCGTTCTTGTGGAGCGGTAGTGGCGCTCGTATGTTCTTGGGGGATACATACCTTAAACTTGGGAAGGATTCCCTTGCGCGTGAAGCGTACCTGGATTGCATTAAGGATTTCCCGCTAGCGTATTACGCCCATCGAGCCCGTACCAAGCTTGTCGAAAACAAGTTGATGGATGCCTCCAAGGTTCCGTATGCGCATGGTATTGCCATGTCTAATGAACAGACACTTGCCTGGATTCGTTTTTCGCAGAAACTCGGCAAGGCCGATACGACTTATAGCCCAGAAAGGTACAAACGCATTAAGACCTTGTTCATGTATGGCTTTACTGACGAGGCTTTTGCCTTGTACGACGAAGCTCGCAAAAAGAACTATAAGCGCTTGGACTTTTTGTATGAATATGGCAAGTTGTTCTACGAAGTGGGTGAAATTGCTTCGGGGTATCGCTTGGCTCGTCAGTTCCAGAATAATATTGACCGTCGTCGCTTGATGACTCCGCCGATTGATGTACTTCATTATCTTTACCCGATTCCGTTTACGGAGCAGGTCAAGTTCCATGCCGGTGATCGCATTGACCCGTTTTTTGTGTATAGCGTGATGCGTCAGGAATCCATATTCAACTTTGCGATAGCTTCGCCGGTGGGCGCTTGTGGACTTTTGCAGATTATGCCCGCTACCGGAAAAATGCTTGCAGAAAAAGAGACGATTGCTGATTGGTTTGACCCGAAGCTTTTGTACAATCCGTACATGAATATTCGTCTTGGCGTACGTTATCTGGTGGATTTAAAGACTGAATACAATGACGATTATATGTATGTGTTGGGTAACTACAATGCTGGCCCTAAACCAACCAAACGCTGGCAGGCTGAAGGCGAGGGACTCCCTTGGGATGTGCGCGCCGAAGAGATTAGCTATTGGGAAACCCGTGATTATGTAAAGCGAGTTATGGGTAACTACTGGATTTACCAGGAAATCTACGATGAACTCTAGGCTAAAGAAAGTATGTTGTTCCTGCTACTAACCATAGGCCCTGCGTTTCTTTTTGCATGCGGAAACATTCTGGAAAAGTCCGGAGTGTCGACCGTTGGCAAGCGTACAGGTGGCGTCTCTAAGCCTTGGCAATTTTTTAAGGGCGTGGTGACGAACAAGTTTTGGTGGCTTGGCATTTGCTGCTCGGGTCTTGCGACGGTGGGGTACTATATTGCCATGGCCCGCTATGACTTGAGCCAAGTGCAGCCCATGATGGTTTTGAATCCGGTACTTACCGCCCTGATGGGTTTTTGCATTTTAAAAGAAGTTTTGACCAAGCGCATTGTGGTGGCGATTTGCTTTGTGGTGGCAGGCCTCCTGTATTCCGTAGAAAATCTGGGCGAATCGACCAGCGTGCAAAACGTGACGATGCTCTGGAGTTATGCGGGCGCGCTTGCCGTGATTACGCTTATTGCGCATTTGTGGTGCAAGGACCGCGAAATGGTGGATTCCCTTATTATGGGAGTCGGCTTTGGCATTTCGGCGGCGTTCTACAAGAGTGTGGCAATGGATTTTGACCTGGACGCTGTGAGCGCATCGACTTTCTTTGGACTTCTTTTGGATCCGCGCGTTTGGGGGTATGTGGCCACTTACGGGATTGCGTTCCTGTATTCGCAAATTTCTTTTTCTCGTGGCCGCGCTCTCTTTATTGTGCCGTTTAGCGCTGCCGTGGGGGCTGCCGTCCCGACGCTTGCTGGAGCCGTGGTTTTTTCGGAAGCCTTCCCTATAGGGAAAATTATTTCTGTTGTGTTGGTGCTTATAGGCGCTGCCCTTTTTGTGGTACGCCGTCCTCATAGTTGCAAACATAAGTAAATTCGCGAAAACTTTATAATACCTCCAACACGGAGGCAAATTTGAGTGTATTTTCTAGATATGGAGTATCGGAATATATGCTCGTATGTGGCAGTGCTGTGTGCCTGCCTGCTGTTCGGCTGTTCGGCTGATCAGGTTTCGGAACATATAGAAACGCCTGTGGGCGTGGATTCTGATACAACTTTGGTGGGGCCTGTTGATTCGGGGCTTACGGTAAAATCCTCGATTCGTTTTAATGAAGTCGACCCCGTCAATTTGGTTTACGAGGACCATGAAGGCGATGATGCTGGATGGGTGGAACTTTACAATTCTGCTGATACTGCGGTTAATTTGCAGGGACTCGCCTTGAGTGATTCGCGTGGAGAACCTCGCAAGTGGGTGTTTGGCGATGTTTCCGTGCCGCCTCAATCCTTTATACTTGTTTTTTTGTCGGGGAAGAATTTGCCGAATTTTGAAGCGCCGCATGATTCAATCAATATGATTGGGACTGGGTGCTGGACATGGACGGATGCACAGAACGAACCTATTGCGGGATATAGCTATGCGAATCCATTGGAAGGGAATTCTCGTAATTGTTTCAAGGTTGATGGCGCAAGGCGTATTGGTGCCGTGATGAAGTTTGGAGAAAATGAAGAACTTGGCTGGTCTTCGATTTCTGTTTTTGTGGGAACCAATGGCGGCGATAAAATGGATGTTGTTGACTTGGGGAACGCAAATGAACTGCTTCTTACGGGATTCATTTCAAAGAATCGTGTTCTCTCTTTGCGCTTGACGCAATCGGATATTGATGATTGGAAAGGCTACGAAATCACGCTTACGGGGACGGGCGATTCTACGACCACGTACCGTGTAGGTCTCCCGACTGGAAAAAATTTCCCGGATCTCCAAAATATTTATGGCACGCGCTTTAGTCCAGAAGCAAATGAAGTGCAAGAAGTGACGATGAATGTTTCTTCGTACATCGTGCGCAATCGAGGTCACGAACCGCATGCGAATTTCAAGTTGGACAAAAAAGGGGGCGTACTTTATTTGACGAATGCTCAAGGTCTGTTGCTTGATTCTGTGGCGTATCCGGAGCTTCCCTTGGGAAAAACATGGTCATATGGCTTGTTTGCCGATGGTCGCGAAGGCTGGGGGTATGCCGATGCCACTCCCTATGGCATGACCACTGGGTCGATTTATGCAGAAACTCCGCCTAAGGTTTCGGCAGAACTTCCTCCATCAGGTTTTTACAGCGAAGCTTTTAATGTGGTGTTTGATTCTTCTAAACAGGTGCGCTGTGAACAGGGCGGGAAACTTCCGACACAAACAAGTACGTTTACGACTTCGGTATCGGTATCTTCTACGATGGTTTTACGCTGTGCTTCATTTGTTCGAAATTCCATCCCGGGTACAGTAGAATCTAGAACTTACGTGTTTGAAAATCAGCCGTCTGTCCCCGCGGTCTTTATCGTGACGGATCCGAATTCGCTTTTTGACCCGGATACTGGAATCTATATGGAAGGCCCGAATGCGCAGGCCGCAGACCCTCATTATGGCGCCAATTATTGGCTAGACAAGGAACTTCCTGTTTTTGTTGAATTGATGGAACCTCAAATCAAAACGCCTGCTTTTTCAGAGAATGCCGGTCTGCAGATTTTTGGAAACTACAGCCGCATGCAAAAGAAAAAATCTGTGGCGATTGTGTTCCGCGAGAAGTATGGGAGTAAGCGCTTGAACTATCCGTTATTCCCTGATTTCCCGGAACTTCAAAAGTTCAAATGGTTTGTCCTTAGGAATAACGGCGGTAATTACGGCACGAATTACATTCAGGACCGTTTGGCGAGTTCTTTATCGGAGGGGCTTGGCGTAGATTACCAGCACGGACGTGCTGCAATTGTGTTTTATAACGGCGAGTATTATGGTATCCACAACATCCGTGAAAAATCTAACGAGTATTATTTTGAAACGCATTATGGTTACGATCCCGAAGAAATTGACCTGTTAAAAGCGGACAATGCGGCTACGAGCGGGTCGGCCGTGGATTACATGGCCCTTGCAAATTGGTTGGAATCTCACCACTTGGATAGCGAAGAAAATTACGCGTATTTGTCTTCGCTTATAGATGTGGACAATTTTTTGAATTACGTGCATACTGAAGTATTTGTCAATAACAGAGATTGGCCGGGTAACAACCTCAAAAAATGGCGGTGCAATAATCCGAGTACTCCGTGGCGCTGGTTCCTTTATGATTTGGACTTTGGTTTTGGTAATTCACATAGCGAATATACGAATAACATATTTGAATTCATTACCGAAGAAAATGGAGAATCGTGGCCAAATGGTCCAGAATATACCTTGTTATTGCGTAGACTTATGGAAAATGAATCGTTCAAGGCGTCGTTTATCAATCGAATGACTGCACTTTTGTCTATGAACTTTGCGCTAAAAAGAGTCAAGGCTCGCATTGAGATGATGATGTCGGAATATGATTCCGAAATGGCACGAGACCAAAAACGCTGGGGCCTGAGCGCGTCGCACATGAGAAACGGTCTAAATACTTTGCTTAGTTTTGCCGAGTCACGCAAGTCTGTTTTGATGAATGAACTTGTAGAATTTTTTGATTTGGGAGAAACGGTTCCCGTGACACTTTCGTCAAGTGGCAATGGCCGGGTACTTGTCCATGGCCTGCCTTTGGACGAAAAGAATATGACGATTGAATTCTTTGCGGGACAAAAAATAGTTCTTACCGCTCAACCCGTAAATGGGGGCGTTTTTATGGGGTGGAATGATGGCGATATCTCTCCAATGCGTGTGATTTCGCCCGAAAATGTGGACTCTTTAATGGCTTTGTTTAAGTGATTTGCTAAATTAAGGGTATTATGAGTTTCAAAACCAATATTGTCTGTATCGGTGCGGGCTACGTCGGTGGCCCCACTATGACTGTTATTGCCGACAAGTGCCCCGATGTTAAAGTGACCGTTGTTGATATCAACCAGTCCCGTATTGATGCCTGGAATAGCGAGAACCTCCCGATTTTTGAACCCGGCCTTGACGACGTGGTGAACCGCGCTCGCGGCCGCAACTTGTTCTTCAGCACGGATATTCCGGCTGCCATCAAGGAAGCGGACATCATCTTCGTTTCCGTGAACACCCCGACCAAGACTTTCGGCCATGGCGCCGGCAAGGCTTCGGACCTCCAGTACTGGGAAAAGACGGCCCGCAACATTTTGGAAATTGCCGACGAAGGCAAGATTATCGTGGAAAAGTCTACGCTCCCTGTGCGTACGGCTGCTGCCATGGAACGCATCCTGAACAGTAACGACAAGGGTATCCATTTTGAAGTCCTTTCGAACCCGGAATTCCTCGCCGAAGGTACCGCTATCAACGACCTGTTCGAACCGGACCGCGTGCTCATCGGAAGCCACCAGACCGAATCCGGCCTCGCCGCCTGCCAGAAGCTTGTGGATGTGTATGCCCACTGGGTTCCGCGTGACCGCATTTTGACCACCAACTTGTGGTCTTCTGAACTTACAAAGCTTACTGCTAACGCCTTCCTCGCTCAGCGCATCAGCTCCATCAACTCCATCAGCGCCCTCTGCGAACGCACCGGTGCCGACGTGGACGAAGTCGCCTTCGTGATGGGCAAGGACAAGCGCATTGGACCGAAGTTCCTCAAGGCCTCCATCGGCTTTGGTGGTTCCTGCTTCAAGAAGGATATTTTGAACCTCGCTTACCTGTGCGGCTACTATGGACTGCCCGAGGTTGCCGCCTACTGGGAAAGTGTGGTGAAAATCAACGAGTGGCAGACCCACCGCGTAGTGGACCGTATGCTTGAGACGATGTTCAATACCATTGCCGGGAAGAAAATTGCCGTGTTTGGATTTGCGTTTAAGGCGAATACCGGCGACACCCGTGAAAGCCCTGCCAATCTTGTCGTGCGCGATTTGCTCGCCGAACATGCACAGCCGGTCGTCACCGACCCGAAGGCCATTCCCGACGCTAAGCGTGACCTGAAGGACGTGCTGGACCAGGTTGTGTTCGAAGAAGACCCGTACAAGGCCGCCGAAGGCGCCCACGCCGTGGTCGTCTGCACCGAATGGAAGTGCTTCGCCGAACTTGATTGGAACCGCATCTACAAGGGCATGGCTAAGCCTGCCTTCGTGTTCGATGGTCGTAACATCTTGGACGCTGACGCCCTCCGTAAGATTGGCTTCGAAGTCACGAGCATCGGTAAGGGTAAAGCGGAGTAACCATTTTGAATCGGGCTATTTCTTTATTACAGTCATTTATCTTTGTATGCTTGCTGTGTGCTTGTAGCAACTCAGACATGCTAACGGATAGCGTGGTTATGCAAGAGGATGTGATTGATGGTATGGAATACGCCCGTTCAATAGAGAATCTGTCTTCGTCCTCCGTTAGGGAAGATTCGTTGCGGGAGTCTTCGTCCTCCGTTAGGGAAGATTCGCTGAAGGAGTCTTCGTCCTCCGTTAGGGAAGATTCGTTGCGGGAGTCTTCGTCCTCCGTTAGGGAAGATTCGCTGAAGGAGTCTTCGTCCTCCGTTAGGGAAGATTCGTTGCGGGAGTCTTCGTCCTCCGTTAGGGAAGATTCGCTGAAGGAGTCTTCGTCCTCCGCTAAGGAAGATTCGCTGAAGGAGTCTTCGTCCTCCGCTAAGGAGGACTCATTGAAGAGTCTTTTGGGTGACTCTTTTTTTTCGGACGATTTAAAGAAATATCCATATGCAAATCTACCCCGTTTTCTCATAAAGACGGAAAACAATGCTGTGGTTGTTGACCGAGAAACAAAAGTTCCGGCAACGATGATACTTTTGGATGAAAGTAAAAGTGTTTTTGTCGAAAAGAAACTGACGATAAAGGGTAGAGGAAATTCTTCGTGGACATCAATGCCCAAGAAAAGTTATAAGCTAGAGTTCAATAATATGGAATCTTTTTTTGGATTTCCAAAGAATAGGGATTGGGCCTTGATTGCAAATTACGCCGACAAAACTTTGATGAGAAATTATTTGGTGTATAATTTGTCTGCTACGCTGGCTATGCCGTATTCTCCGCGATGCGAATTTGTAGAAGTTTTTTTGAATGGTGAATATTTGGGCGTGTATTTGTTGACGGAAACAGTGAAGGTTGCGAAAAATAGGGTAAATATTCCTGAGAATGAAAAATCTTTTTTGGTCGAAGTTGATGGAAAATCTCGCGAAGGCGAGGTGAATATTTCTTCAAAAATGAACAAGCATTTTACAATTCATTCTCCCAAAAAACCTTCAGAGAGGGTATTGGACTTGTTTATAGGCCATATAAATGAATTTGAAGATTATTTGAAGGATGACCAACAATCAAAGGAAAATATTTTTGACGATTGGATAGACAGGGATACTTATTTGGCTTATTACTGGATTCAGGAATTTTCCAAGAATAACGACGCCTCCTTTTTTACAAGTGTGTATTTTACGTGGGTTGATGGCGGAAAGATAATGATGGGACCTGTTTGGGATTTTGATTTGGCTTTTGGAAATTATACAAGACAGGAAAGGCAAAAGCCGGAAAATTTCTATATAAGAAATTCCTATTGGAATTCCTACTTGTTTAATGACGAAGGTTTTGCTTCTGAGACGAAAAAGTATTGGGAGAACAATAGAAATGTTCTTTTGTCTGTGGTTGATTCTATTGAACCGGTCAAACAGAGATTGAAACTTGCCGCTGCTAATAATTTTAAGAAGTGGAATATATTGAATCTTACAGACGGAGATGTCTTGATACAAAGATATAACTCTTACGATGATGCTGTTGATGATTTGTATCGTTGGATTTTAGAAAGATATGATTGGATAAATAGTAATTATTGAGTTTAGGGTGGATTGCATGGAACGAGTAAAATTTTTAAATGTTAAGATTGACAATTGTTCAATGGATGAGGCTTTGGAGTACGCTTGTACGCTTGTAGAAAAAAAACAGAATGCATTTGTCGTTACCCCGAATGTAGATCACTTAGTTTTATTGGAAAAGAACGAGCCTTTGAGAAAAGCATATGATCAAGCAGATTTGATTTTAGCCGATGGAATGCCGATTATATGGTTTTCAAAATTGTTTAAAACTCCGATAAAAGAGAAAATTTCGGGTTCTGACTTTTTACCTAAGTTATGCGCTGTTGCTGCAAAGAAGCAATACAAAATGTTTTTTTTGGGAGCCGCGAAAGGCGTTGCTGAACTGGCTGCAAAAAAATTGATGGCCTGTTACTCTGGATTGCAAGTCGTTGGCTGTTATTCCCCCTCAATTGGATTTGAAAAAAAAGAAGAAGAAATGGAGATGATTGACAGTCTTCTTAAAGAAGCGAAGCCAGATATTCTTGTCGTTGCCTTGGGTTGCCCTAAGCAAGAAATTCTTATTTGCGAAAATAGAAATCGTTGGAACATTCCTTTGAGTCTTGGTGTTGGGGCCAGTTTGGATTTTGTGGCAGGTTGCGTAAAACGTGCTCCTAAATGGATGTCTAGAATGGGTATGGAATGGTTTTATCGTGTATTGCAGGAGCCAAGGAGAATGTTTGGTCGTTATTTTATCCGTGACAGTCGATTTATTGCATTGTTGTGGAAGTATAGAAAGCAAAAATAGCTGGTCCTAATTGTGGAAAAATACTTAGTTAAGATTATAGGTCAATATTATTGGTTTCTTGTTGCTATTGCTGCAAGTTTAATGTTTGGCGTGCGCGATGTGTCATCGGTTTTGATAATTGTGATTGTTGCTGTTTCTGCTATGGGGGTGGCGTCCTTTCGTTGGAAGGCGATGGATGTAATTGTTTCTTGCTTTTTAATTTATAGTCTGATTACATATTTTTTTGCGGAATATACGTATCCTATGCGTTTGTATTATTTAGGGGTGCGTTCGCAAATTATCCCAATGTTTTTTTATTTTATTGCGAGAAGCAAATTTTTTAAATCGGATGTTTTTTTTGAAAATATTAGAGCTCCATTGTTTTTTGCGATGCTTGTTGGTGTATATTTTTACTTTTTTCAACCTAGTTTTTATGTGGCCTATAAGGCCGCCGTTATTTGGACGAATTTTGATTCCGATGTCAATGGACTTTCTGGAAAGCTTTTGTATGAATTTACTAGAATGTCTTCTTTTTGGCCCCATTCTTATTTTATCGGTTATTCGTCATTGTTCCTTTTTATGTATTCTTCAAAGAAAATTGTTATAGACAATTGCTACAAAAAATTTGATTTAGCTTGCTTTGGCTTGAGCTTTTTCTGCTTGTTTTTTGCGCAGCAGCGCGTGTCAATTGCTTTTTGTCTGTTGTTCTTTTTTGCACTCACAGTTTATGCCACCTTTAAACGGTTGCCGACGCGGACATTCTTGTATGTTTTGTGGATTTGCGCGATAGTTTTTGGTGCCGGAATTTTTTTCATCGTTATCAATTACTTAGATGTCGATTTTATGGAATACGTTTTGAACCGTTCTGTAAATTACCAGGGAAGCATTGTTGGTGATAGGTTTGCCTTGTTTAGCGAATTTATTAAACGATTGAGCTTCTTTGGAGCGGGTCTTGGAAGATACGGGCATGGGGCTGTTGAACTAGGGTATATTGGAATTCCTGATAGTGATTATATTCGTATTCCTGCGGAATTGGGAATATTTGGCCTGGCTGTTTTAATGCTTATTTGTGTGGGGACGCTCTTTAACGGAATTAAAATTTTCAAGTACGCTTTTTTTGAAGTATGTGTCATTTGTTTTGCTCTGGTGGCTATGATTGGTGCTGCCGTTTGGGAATTGGGTACTTTGCAGCCGTTCCTTTATTGGTTCTGCTTGGGTCATATTCAAAGTAAGTTCGAACGTCGGGAAAAGCTTGAGGGGGAGTATAAAGCTTATTTTAAGTCATTGCGAAAAGAAAATAGAGGAGAAGAGGAAAATTGTGAATCTCAAAGTGAGGACTTCGCGTGAGTTTCATCAATGTTTCGATAGTCATTGTCAATTACAATACGCGAGATTTGCTTCGTGATTGTATTAAATCCATATATGAAAAAACGGAAGGCGTTTCTTTTGAAATTGTTGTTTCTGATAATGGTTCTGTCGATGGCTCTGTAGAAATGCTCAAGACGGAATTTCCCCAAGTCGTTCTGGTTGAAAATAATGCGAACTTGGGCTTTGGTACGGCGAATAACCGCGGCCTTGATGTTGCTAAGGGTGAATGTATTTTTTATTTAAATAGTGATACGTTGCTGTTGAATAATGCAGTCAAGTTGTTTTACGATGCTTGGAAGGCTTGTGCCAGGGGGAGTATTGGCGCTATGGGCTGTACTCTTGTAGATGCAGATGGCAAACTTACGGAATCCTATGGAACGTTTCCTAAAGCGAAGGACTTGCTGAAGGCCATGGTTCATCATACTTTGGCTTTTTATGTTAAGAATATGATGAAGTTATTCCGTATGGATATTAGTAAATTGCGCCCGGTTCCGGTTTACCAGAAGTGGATTGGTGATGTGGATTATGTAACGGGTGCGGATTTATTTATGGCGAACGATGAAAACGCCCGTTTTGATGAAAAATTCTTTTTGTATTTTGAAGAGACGGATATGCAGTGGCACTTGGCACAAAAAGGCTTGCGTCGCGTTATTGTTGAAGGCCCCCAGATTCAGCATCTGATTCGCGGCGGTTCAAAGAAGGCTGACGACGTTATACGTTTTGGATCTTTTTCTATCATTCAGTCAGAAATTTCAAGAGTCCGCTATACGAAAAAGAACTTGTCCCGTGGTGTCGCATTCCTGTTGAAATTGATGATTAGTATTCAATGGATGTCTCCTTACATTTTTAAGAATACTCGTAAGTTCTTTAAAGCGCTGTGGAGTGTTTAAATGTCAATACCCAAGAAAATTCATTACCTCTGGATGTCTGAAACGAAGACTCCTGCAGTGGATCGTTGCTTGGCCTCCTGGCGGGAACATTTGAGAGATTACGAAATTATAGAGTGGAATTCCAAGAATTTCCCTTATAATGATTTTCTCTATGCGCGTGAAGCCTTCTCGAAGAAAAAGTGGGCCTTTGTAACAGACTATTTTAGACTTTGGGTACTTGATAAGTTCGGTGGCATTTACATGGATGCTGACGTTGCCGTCAATGGGAATTTTGATGCGTTCCTAGATCGTAAGCTTTTTATTGGAACTGAATTTACAGATCAGATTGCGGCTCATGTGATTGGCTCGGAAACTGGCCATCCGTTCTTGAAACGTTGTCTAGAATATTATCAGGATCGTCATTTTATTTTGCCTGATGGTTCTTGCGACATGAATGCAATGCCGTGCATTATTACCAAGGTATTCATGAATGCTTATAAGTACAATGGCGCTTTGGTAAACTTTGATGGTAAACCTTTGGAATTTCAGGATATGACTATTTATCCAGATTCCTATTTTACCATAAATACCTTTGATGGCAATAATGTTTGTGTCCATAATGGACTTGGTAGCTGGCGAGACAATGGTTCGGACAATCCTGTTCTTGAAAATGTCGTTGGTTCCTACTTTTGGAAAAAATTTTGCCGAAAGGATATCCCCAGTTTTGGATTTGTAAAAAAACTGGTATATATGTTGATTCCTGTATGGGCTTTAGTTCTGTATTCTAAGCGCAGTGCACGCATTTCCAACAATAAACGTGTGTCGAAGATTCACTGGAATCGTTAATTTTTTATATTTAAATACATGAAGTTCTCTAAGATGTTGGAGTGGCGTAAAATATCGCTACCCTTCGTGTGTTTGTTTTTTCATTTTCTTAAGTTGAATCCGTTTCGCTCTAAACGGGTGTGGCTTTTTGGTTGCTGGATTGGCAAAAAGTATGACGATAATTCCAAGTTCCTTTTTGAACATGTCTGCAAGAACCACCCTGAGATTCGCTGTATCTGGATAACCCGGAACGCGAAAGTTTGTGAACAGGTGCGTGGCTTGGGCTATGAGTGTTACACCTCGTCGTCGGTAAAAGGCATTTTTTGGATGTTGCGCGGTGGCGTCGCCATTATGACAAATGGCTTGGATGATTTCTGCCGCATTCCTTTTGTTGGTGGCGCGAAAATTGTAGCCTTGTGGCACGGTGTTGGCGGTTTCAAAAAGATATACAATGAAAATTACAAGGGCTTAAAGCTGAAACTTAAGAAAGTTACGGATTTTTTCTTTAGCTGGGTGCATAGGGATCTTTCTTTAGGAACGTCTGAATACACTGCGGAAAGGGTGATGGAACAGTTTGGGGTGAATCGTGATTCCATTGTCATTACCGGTCAACCTCGTAATGATTTGTTCCGTTCAGGAATTGACAGGAAAGTTGTTCTAAAAAATGTTCTGGATGCGGAGTACGACAAGATTGTGCTTTATATGCCGACTTATCGTGTGGATCCCAAAACGCGTAAGGATGTGGTGAAGGGTGTTGTAGAAGGTTTACTTTCCAGTGAGAAGTTTCTTGGCTACCTTAGGGAACGCCATGTTTTGTTTTTGGCAAAACTTCATCCGCTTACAGATTTCAAGATGAATGGGAGTGTCCCGAATTTCAAACTTCTTGGCGATAAGGAAGTCCAGTCTGTTCAGCATTTGCTGATGGCTTCGGATTGCCTTGTGACGGATTATTCCAGCTGCTGTGTGGATTATGCTTTGCTAAAGCGCCCTGTTGTCTTTTTTGTTCCTGACGAAAAGGATTATCTTTCCTATTCTTCCTTGAACGACGCCTATTCTAGGATTGTCCGGGAAAAGGCGGGAAATGTAGATGAACTGGTGGATTTGCTTGTTGCCCAAAAAATGGACCAGACCAATTTGCTGAATGGAGTATTCGAGGATCCCTCTATCGCGGGTACATGCTATAGCGAAAACACCTATCGGAAGATTTGTGAAAAGTGTAAGGTGGTTGTCTAATGAAAAATGTGGCTTTGATTTTTGCCGGTGGTACCGGAACTAGAATGAACAATTCCGCTCGTCCTAAGCAGTTCCTTGAACTGGACGGCCGTGCCATTATTATTCATACGCTTAACCATTTTCAGAATCACCCCAAAATCGAATCCATTTGCGTGGTTTGCCTGGAATCCTGGATTCCGTATTTGAAGGACTTGCTTACGAAGTTCGCTGTTACTAAAGTCAAGTGGGTTGTTCCTGGAGGTTCTACGGGGCAGGAATCCATTTACAATGGCTTGAAGGCCATTCATGACGGTGTGGAAAATCCCGATGATTATTCTGTCCTGATTCACGATGGCGTACGTCCGTTAATTAATGAAAAGGTGATTACCGGTAATATTGAATGTATCCAGAAATACGGGGCTGCGATTACGGTTGCCCCGGCGGTAGAAACTATTATCACGTCCAACGAAAAACAGGAAGTGCAGAATATTTACAATAGGGATTGCTGCCATTTGGCGCGTGCCCCGCAAGGTTTTTTGTTCAAGAATATTTGGGATGCCCATGTTCGTGCGAGGGCTGATGGCGTGAATAATATGATTGATTCCGCTTGCCTGATGAAGCAATACGGTTATACATTGCATATGGTTGATGGCCCGGTGGAAAATATCAAGATTACGACACCAATGGATTTCTTCCTGTTCAAGGCGATTTACGAAACGCAGCAAAGCTCGATGGTTTTTGGAATTTGATATGATTGAAACATCCGATGTATTGATGCAGGAAGACTTGGAATATGTAGCTAATGCTGCATTTGTTCCGTGGGAAAATCTAAAAAACAAGAGTGTCCTCGTGACTGGGGCTACGGGCCTTATCGGTTCCCAGTTGGTGAAGGCTTTGGCTTGCAGAAATCGGATGTATGGTGATGGTATTAAGATTTTCGCCATGGTACGCAATGAGGAAAAGGCGAGGAAGGTATTTTCGGAAATTATAGACCGTGACGTCGTGAATCTTGTATTTGGCGATATCAATGGCGAGTATGCGCTCCCCCAGGGATTGAATTACGTTATTCATGCGGCTAGTATGACAAGTTCCAAGGACTTTGTGGAAAAACCCGTGGAGACGATTCAAACGGCCTTGTTTGGTACGGATCGTTTGCTGAGAAAGTCTTCCGCGATGTCGTTGGACGGATTCTTGTACATGTCCTCGCTGGAAGTTTATGGCGTTCCCGAAGAGGGGCTCGTGAATATAAAGGAATCCTATTCGGGTTATATCGATCAGCTTCAAGTTCGCAGCAGTTATTCCGAAGGAAAGCGAATGGTAGAATGCCTTTGCTCCGCCTACGCCTCGGAATACAAGGTCCCCGTAAAAGTTGTTCGCTTGACGCAAACGTTTGGGACTGGCGTTGCTTACAATGATGGCCGTGTGTTTGCACAGTTTGCCCGCGCAGCAATCGAGGGTAAGGATATTGTCTTGAAAACCAAGGGCGAAACGCTGCGGAATTATTGCTATGTTGCCGATGCCATAACGGCTCTTTTGACAGTCCTGGTTAAGGGGAATGTCGGCGAAGCTTACAACGTGGCCAACGAGGATACTGCAATAAATATTGCGGATATGGCTGAGTTTGTCTGCAAGAATTTTTCCGACGGCAAAAGCAAAGTTGTTTTTGACATCGCGGAGGATGCTACCAAGTTGGGTTATAACCCGGTGATGAAGGCTTGCCTTGATCCGTCCAAGCTGAAAAAACTTGGATGGAACGCCTCGTATAATTTGCAAGACATGTTCAAAAGAACTATCGGGAGCATGAAACCATGATTTCTGTCGTCATCCCAACGTATAACAGGGCGGAACTGACCAAAAGGGCTGCGTTAAGCGTTCTTTCACAGACCTATAAGGATTTGGAACTGATTATTGTTGATGACGGCTCTACGGACAATACTGCGGATGTTGTCGCCTCGTTGAATGACTCCCGCGTTCATTATATCTATCAGGAAAATAGCGGAGCCTGCGTTGCGCGTAATAACGGTATTGAACACGCTGTTGGCGAGTTCATCGCCTTTCATGATAGTGACGATGTTTGGCATGTGGATAAACTTGAAAAGCAGATGGCGGTCCTCCAGGAAAAAAATGCCGATGTGGTTTTTTGCCGCATGAACAAAATGCGCGACGGAAAAAAGGTCGGTACAATTTCCGATTACTTTAAAGAAGGTTTTCTTGGTCGAAATATCCTGCCTATGGCTATCGGTACACAGACTCTGATAGGCAAAAGCGAAGTCTTCAAGGCAAACCGATTTGATCCGGATATGCCCCGTTTCCAGGAATTTGAGACTTTGGTGCGAATCCAGAAGAATCACTCCATTTACTGTATGGACGAATCCTTGGTGGATTACATTCTTCAGGACGATTCCATCTCCATGAATCCAAAGAAGTTTTTGCAGGCTTGGAACCTGTTGCTCTCTAAGCATCCGGATTTTTTGACGGTATATGCGGATTCCCGTGATCGTATCGCTTGCGACGTGATGAAAAACGCCTTTTTTACGAAGGATAAAAAAATGCGCCATGAAATAATTTCCATGGCGTTTAAGTTCAAAAAATCTCCCAGAATGGTTTATCGCTTGCTGAAATACAAGTTCCTATAATTCCTTGTATAACTTTAGCAGTTGCAGGGCGATTTCTTTACTACCTAAATTTTTAATAGCAAAAAGGTAGTTGTTATCCCCATAATTACTTTGAGCTAGTTTCATTCCAGCTTTTAGAGAAAGGGGTAGAGTACTTAAGTTAGCTGTGTCAAAAACGGGGTTGCCTGTTTGCTTTAAAAAATCTCCTACGTTACCTGTATTCGGCCCGACTACAACCTTTTTTAGGTAGAATCCCAAGGGAAGATTCCCGGAATTCAATATGTCGGTACGCTGTATGAGTACAAAATCGGCGGCAGCTCCTAAGAGTGGAATTTCCTGATCGTCGACAATCCTTGAAAAATTAATCACATTGTATTTGTGATTGAGGAAAAAAGCCTCAATTCTGTTCTTGATGAATTTTAATGTTGAACGAATACCCAGAGGCCTTGCCGGAATAGAAAATGATGGTGCTAGAATTTTGAAAGAATTTGCTTTGAGAAAATCCCTAAGGCCCAAAATGAGCGTACGTTCTTTTTTATCGCGGAATGCTCCAAGGCAAAGGATGTAACGGTACGAAGATGATAATTTAAACTTCTTCAAGGCATCGAGTTTTGAATAGTGTTCCGTATATCGATCGTCGTATATGTGGTGCTGTAGAATCTCGTGCCTGCAATTCGGATATTCGCCCCTGAATTTTTCAAGGCTGACGTTACCCATATGAAGCGTCAAGTCGCAGGCCTTGTAGATGATGGAATAAGCCTCGGTTTGCCAAGAAAATTTTGCAAAATGCGGAACGAAGTTATGACAGGTAGCGACGATTTTTACGCCTTTTTTTTTGAGTTCACACAGACGTTCCCTTAGTTCATCAGGTGTCCTGGAGGTGTTTTTCAGCAGTAAATCCGGCCAGTGGATGTGAATGATGCCATATGTGAAAATTTCTTCATCCCAGAAAATGGAAATGCCAGAGCGAATTTCAAGAGTAGAATCAATTTCCCTTAGACGCTTGATGAGAATCGATGCGTAAGGATTGAAACATTTTTCTTCATCCAAGGCGACGTAAATTTTCATAATGCTAGCGGAAAATCGGCTGATGGTCCAGATGGTATTGAAGCGTATTTTTTCTTTCGCCGATAATTCGTGCTGGAACTCCTGCGACGATGGCTTTTGGCGGAACGTCCTTTGTGACAACTGCTCCTGATGCGACGACCGCTCCGTCACCGATGGTGACTCCCGGGAGAATGGTCGCATGCGAAGCTATCCAAACGTGATGACCGATGTGGACTTTGCCAGTTCTGGATTCGTGTGTCTCGCTGTTCGGATCGTGTTCCATAGTCCAGATGGATACATTCGTCGCGATATCCGTGTCGTTTTCAATTTCAAGGATACCTCGTCCGTCCAAAAGAACGTTCTCGTTGATGACAACGCGGTCTCCAAGAAAAATGTTCTTGGCTTCCAATATTTTTACATGACGAAGAACGGAGGCTCCGTTCCCGATTTTGCCGAGTGCCCGTTTTAGGTATCGCATGCGGAATCGGCGGCTGGGAAATGCAAGTATCCAGGGACGGATGACCTCTTTCTTGAATAATCGGTATTTTTGTCTGAATGTCATAACGAAAATGCTTGATTAAATACATATAATATAGTTTTTTTTTATAATTATAGTTGTGAATGGTAGAATTCTGTTTTTGTATATAGTAACCGTATTTGTAACATCCTGTTCAAATTCTATTACTAGTGATATTGTCCAAGATGATTTTTTTGCAGAATCATCTGTAAGTACGCGTTCTTCATCCCAAGAAGCCTCTTCGGCTATAGATAGTTTAAATCATAACCAGTCTTCTTCACAAAAAGGTACTTCATTGATTGGAGGTCTTGATGAAGTATTCCCATTTGGCGATTCCGCGTACCCTTATGCGGGAATTCCGCGACTGCTTATTGAAACTGAAAATCATCAAGGCGTTTTAGATAGGGAAAATTACCTTTCTGCACAAATGCGATTTTATGGAGAATGTCTTGCTGATGGGCTTGGAATTAGCCTGCAAATAAGAGGACGCGGGAATTCCAGTTGGACAGAGATGCCGAAACATAGTTTTAGGCTTAAATTGAATAAAAAACAAAGCCTATTGGGAGTGCCCCCCGATAGAGATTGGGCCTTGATTGCTAACTATGCTGATAAGACTTTGATGAAAAATTACTTGTCTTATAGATTGGCTGCTGATGCAGGAATGGAGTATTCACCCAAAAGTGAATTTCTTGAATTGTATATGAATGGGGAATACCTAGGAGTTTATCTATTGACGGAAATAATTGAAGTTGAAAAACAGCGCGTGAATATTCCGGAAACAGGAGATTCCTATCTTGTGGAATTTGATGCGAAGTACAATGAAGATGAACAGGTGATTTTTTCGAATGTCCTTGCAGAAAACAAGCCTTTCCGAGTCCATTCCCCAAAGGACGCTTCTGCAACGTCTTTAAATAATTTGCTTTCTCATATTGAAAAATTTGAAAAGTTTTTGCAAAATGTTGAAAATGTAACATTAGAGGAAATTGAAGAGTGGATAGATGTGGATGCCTATGCTAAACATTTTTGGATTCAGGAATTTTCGAAAAATCCAGATGCAAATTTTTTAACAAGCGTGTACTTTACTTGGATGGAGAATGATGTTATCAAAATGGGCCCTGTCTGGGATTTTGATGTGGCGTATGGAGGATTTTACAATTACGCAAAATCCGTTGCCCAAACTGATGGGTGGAGAACTGTGGACGCGTATTGGAATGCAAGGCTTTTTTCGAACAGCAATTTCTCGCAAAAAATAGCGGATTATTGGAAGGAACTGCGTCCTGTTTTTGAAAATGCGCTGACCATTGTGGACTCGCTGCAAAATGTGTTGAAGCTGCCTGCAGAAAATAATTTTAAGCGCTGGAATATTCTCCAAAAGAGCGACAAGTGGATTTCCAAGGGTTATGCTGATTACGAAGAGGCCGTAACTGATTTAAAAAAGTGGATTGGCGAAAGGATTGAGTGGATTGACTCTAACAAATTCTAGAGTTTCCACTTCATCTTGATTAACTTGCGTGCAACAAAACTGTGCCTGGCGCAAAACAAAACAAATTTTCGCTTTGAAGAAATTACACTTTCGTCAATCTTTGATCGGAAACTTGGGTCAAAGACCGCATAGCGGATAAGGGCTCTGCCAAAGTCCGTTTTGAATTTTTGGATGGTCGGCTCGTCTTGAATATACTTGGACAGGTATACGCGCATTTCTTCGCAGGATAGATTGAATCGGTATTGAGCCTTGTTCTTTTCGCCTCTGTGGCAAGCGGAGTTGGGCGTCAGACGATAGACTGATGTGACTGTGGGATCGTAGTGGATTTTACCAAGAGTCGATGCGAAGAAGAATAACTGAGTGTCTCCCATAAGAAAATATTTGCTCATTGCAAAGCTGTCTGTAATGAGGGACCAAAGTTCTCTTCTGTAAAGTGTGGTTACGGTTTGAATCCGGTATTGGTTTCTGTCCAAAATGTTGAGACTTAATTTTTCTAGCTCTTTTTCTTGAATCTCAAGGTTGCGTTTGATGGATTGATCTTCAAGAAAAACGCCGTTGTTCTGGTCGTAATATTTGAAAGCCGTATGGGATAAAATATAGTCCGGGTGGCTTTCCAGAAAATCTACTTGGCGTTGCAGTTTACTTGGGTCTGTCCAATAATCATCACCTTCGCATTCTGCGAAATATTTCCCTGTAGCTTTAGGGTAGATGAAGGTGTTCCAAATAGGAACTTTTTTGGAATACTGATTCTCGGTTTGGTAAATCCCTTTGATTAAATCGGGGTGCTCCGCTTCATACTTGCGGACGATATCTGCGGTGCCATCCGTCGAAGCGTCGTCATGGATAATGATTTCAATGGGAAAATCGACTTTCTGTATGAGAAAGCCTTCGATGGTTTGCGCGATGTACTTTTCTTGATTGTACGTTGCACAGAGAATACTGACGAGAGGTTGTTTCATGTTTTGCCCTTTTACGTCAAATCGATTTTTTTGTCTCCACAGTAAATTATGTAACCATTACGGTCGCGGTTTCCTGTGGCCTCGCTTAGTTTATAACTAGCGACATCCTTTTTTACCAACCAAGGCTCATTTTCTGAATTTTTGAAGAAAGCCAAGTGAGATTGGGTTTGTTTGCATAAATAAAAGATGCCCGCAAATTTTGTGTTGCGTACGTGAATGGGATGGAATATGTCAAGGGCTACTTCTATCATGGTTTTGACGTAGTCGACATTTGTACTTAATCCAACCAATGTGTTGGAGATTTCGTCTCCGCCGCCACGGGGGTTGATTTCGATGAGGTAGATTTCGTTTTTGCTGTTGATTTTCAGTTCGATGTGGGTTGCGCCATTTTGAAACTGTACAGCCTGCAAAATTTTAGGTATGACGGAGTTGATCCTGTTTCGTAAATCGTTGGTTATGTTTGCTGGCTGGTGATGCCCGATTTCAACGAAATGAGGTGCTCCGGTGCTATCTTTGTCTGTGACTTGGATGACATAATGGTTTCCGTGAAAAGAAATGGATTCCACAGAAACTTCACGCCCTTCGATGAACTCTTCAATGAGGATTTTTTTCTTTTCGCCATTGTCGCCTTGCGCATAACGAATGGCTTTGGCAAATTCATCTTTGTTGGCTACGAAACTGACTCCTTCTTTTGCTGCGCCAGAAACGGGCTTCACGATGCAAGGGAAAAAAAGAGGTTCCTGTCCATCATACTCGTAGTTTTTGACTTGCTGCAATCCATCGATGTTTTGGGTTTTTTGGCGGACAAAATGTTTGTCCTTGATGGCTTTTATGGTTGCGTAGGGTGTACAGGGGAGATTCAACGCTTCGGCCACATAACTGGAAGATTCTATGGTCAGGTTTGATCCGTTGGTGACGACTCCATCAACTTGTTCCTGTTTGCAAATTTCTATGACCTTCTCGAAGTCCATGATGGACACATCGTAGAATTTATCAAAAAGATCTTTGCAAATAGCTCCGTTCGACCATGCGATGCCGATGGTCGTGATTCCCATTTCGTGAGCTTTTATGCACAGTTTCTGTTGGCCTGTAGATGCCCCGATAATTGCTAACTTCATAAAAATTACTTGATGTTTATGTGTACGTATTTTAAAATGTCTGCTAAACAGGCGTCCAGTTCTTCCCTGCTATCAAATTGCAGGAACAGCGTTCCGAGCGAGTTGTTTGCGCCTGTAAAGGGGACGATGTGGTCGCCGGGTTTGACGATGAGGCCGATATCGCGAATGTATTTTTCTTGAAATGTCGGGTCAATGTCTATAGAAACCAACGTTCCTTCCCTGGAGGAATGCAGAATGTAGTTGCACCAGACTCCGTCGTAAACGGGCGGGTTTATGTTGTCCAGCGGCATATCCAACGCTTTCATGATTTCGTTGCGGATTAGGCTTTGACCTGTTGCCATGTCCTGGAGTTCAGCGATACGATTTCCTCCGCCTCGGGGACTGACTTCCATAATGTAAGCTTTGCCGTTGGAGCAAACTCTGCTTTCTACGTTGTAAATGCCAGACTTGACTTTTAGTAAGGTAAAAAGACGTTGGAGCTGTTGCGTTAAATCGTCTTGGAATTTCTGTTCCATGGACGCAGGCCAAATTTCAATTGCAGGTGTATAGGGGTTGGCTGCGTTCTTGTCGAATAATTGATCGGAGTATGCTGGATAGACGAGTTTCCCGTCAATGGTAAAAACGTCCGCGCTGGATTGGAATCCCGCAATGTCCAAAAAATCTTCGATGATGAAGTTCTTGGATATGGAGGCTGCCAAGGCGGTATCAATCGCTTTAGGTAGGTCGGCTGGATCCGTTACTTTCGTTACGCCCTTGCTTCCTGCGGAATCTACCGGCTTCACGATAATAGGCCAGTTGAAATAATTTGCTTCCTTGAGTGCACTTTCTGCGTCGCTGTATCCCCGTGCCTTTGGACAGTTGAAATCGTTGTCGGCAAGAAACTTACGAAAGCGTGACTTGTCCTGCAGAATGCAGGCGGCTTCGTATGAACATTGGAAAGGGAGCCCCATTTTTTCGGCAACATAGGCGGCTGTTGTAACGCCTGGATCAACTGCATGAGAAAGTATGCCGTCAATTTTCAGTTCGCAAGCTTTGGCAAAAACAGCCTCTTTGTCAACGATACTGACATTGCAGTATTCGTCGGAGTATTTGTGTGCAATGTTGTTTGGCAGGTAATCGGCCGTAATCACATAAACACCCAACTTGTGGGCTTCCTCGATTACCGGAATCAGGTAACGAAGACCGCCAAGGAGCATCAGTTTTTTCACCTTACAACCTCGTCCATGAGTTCCATCATTTTAGAAATATCGGCTTCGTGCATCAAGCCGTAGTTGCTTAGGAGACGTTCCAAAGGGAACTTTTCTAGAATATTCTTGAAGAGTAATCCTGATTTCCACTGGTACTGCGCTAAGATGCTGCCGCTCCAGAATTCCGCCTGGGGAAGGAATGGCTCCTGGAGGGCTTCTTCGATGGCAAGGTGTGTCTGTTCCTTTCCAAAGGCTATCGTGAGTAATTCGTAGCCGGATTTTCCGCACAGAAAATCTGGGTTCCCGAATTCGATTTGAGCTGGAATGTCGGATTCTACAAAGGCTTGCTGTACTTTATCCGGAGGAAGGTGCAAATTGCAAAGGGCTGCCTGGAAGAAAAAACCGAGGTTCTTCTGCACATCGTTCAGGTAGCTTTCGTCATAGGGATATGTCATTCAGAATCTCCGGGTGGCGAACAATGTCTAGAAGATAGATGGCTTCGGCGGGTTTTACATTCCTGAGCCCGTCAAGATATTTCTTTCGCGCTTCTGTATCGCGCTGTTTATATTTTTGGAAGTAATCATGGCTTTGCGCCTGCTCGGACTGGATGTAGCGAAGTTGCTTGAACGCCAGGGCGCTTTTCAAGACGACCTGCAATCCAAGGCTCCCAAGTTTCATGGAACTTGCCAAATTCTGGAGCGGGATGATGTTCTCGAGAAAGTCGCTTGCAAACGAAAAGTATGAGTCGTTGGCGCGATAACCGATGATGACGTCGGCTTCTGTGGAGTTAAGTTTGAAAGTTTCTTTGAGAAAATCCAGGTTTTGTCGGCCGAGTGGTGATTTAGGCGCGAATACGCGGTTCTGCATCAGAATGGAAATCCAGTGAAGCAGATTGAACGGGGATTTGGAAAGATTCAAAATCTTGAGTCCCTGTAAATCTAAGTCGTACTCGTTGGCGAATCCGTCGGTGTTCTTTTGACAGGCCCATTCCTTGGCGAGTTCCCTTGATTCCGTGCAATAAAAACCCTGCCCGTAGTCGTTATGCGGGTTGCCGACGCCGAGGGCTGGTTTTTCGATTTTGCAAGGTGAACCATGGTAAAGAATCATAGGGGACCCTGATGGCGTTATTTCCTAATCACGTCTATGATTCTTTCTACGTCTTCGTCTTGAAGATTTGCAAACATCGGTAGGCACAACACCTGGTCGGCGAGCTTGTGCGCTACAGGAAGATTTTTTGGATTGGCTGATTCCAGTCCCTTGTAGGCGCTAAACGTGCTGATGAGCGGGTAGAAGTAGCGACGTCCGTAAATGTTGTGCTCTTGCAGTTTTGCGTAGAGATTGTCGCGGCTCATGCCGTATTCCTCGCTTATGAAAATCGGGAAGTAGGCGTAGTTGTGGCGGACGCCTTCAATGTCCTTGAGGAATCGGATTCCAGGAACATTCTTCAGGGCTTCGCGATATTTGTTGGCGACTGCTTGGCGCTTGGCGATAGCATCATCGACTTGCCTCAAGTTCAAAAGTCCGTAGGCGGAACGGATTTCGTCCATTTTGCTGTTGATGCCCGGGGCGACGACTGTTGTTTCCCCTGCAAAGCCGAAGTTTTTCAAGTAGTCGATGCGTTTTTTCGTGGCTTCGTCATGGCAAACTAGAGCACCGCCTTCGACGGTGTTGTACACCTTTGTGGCGTGGAAACTGAGAGTACTCATGTCGCCTGCTTTCAATACGGATTCACCGTCCTTTTTCACGCCGAAGGCGTGCGCGGCGTCGTAGATAATCTTTAGGCCGTAGATGTCCGCGATTTCCTGGATACGCTTCATGTTGCAGGGTGTTCCGTAAACGTGAACGGGCATGATTGCCGTGGTGTGCGGGGTGATGGCCGCTTCGATTTTTTTCGGGTCAATGTTGCCAGTTTCTTCATCAACGTCAACGAAGACCGGCTTGAGGCCGTTCCACCAGATAGAGTGCGTCGTGGCGACAAAACTGTATGGCGTGGTAATTACTTCGCCGGTAATCTTCATGGCCTGCAAAGCGGTAATAAGCGGTAAAGTCCCGTTAGTGAATAGACTGATATATTCTACTCCAAGGTACTCCGCCAGGGCATTTTCTAACTCCTGATGATAGTGCCCGTTGTTCGTCAGCCATTTTCTGTCCCAAATGTCCTGAAGCATGGGAATGAATTCTTCCAGCTTCGGGAGGAGCGGGGAGGTAACTGTGATTTGCTTATCGGCCATGTTTTTTCCTAAGTTCAAAAACAGTTTTGATAATATATTCGAAACATTCTAAATGTAGTATTTTTGCTAAGCTCAAGTAGATGATTGCGCCTAGTATGATTTGTAAAACGAATGAGAGGTATATATTTATTTCTAATAGGCTGAAACCGAACATTCCTGCAACCATTACGGATGAAAGCGCGAATGCTGGACAGATGTCTTTTATTTGTTCAAAATAGCTGTAATTTATTAATTTTTTGTTAGGGCTTGCGTTTACGAAGGTGCAGATGGCTGCCGACACCATGGTACCGTAGGCGAGTCCGATAGGAGTTTTGAAATACAGGTAGCTCCCTATAATCAAGGCGAATCCGTAAATCTTTTTGATGATTTCCAACTTTAGGAAGATGTCGCTACGGCCCATTGCGTTGATTGCTGCCAAATTTGACGTGTGGATAGGATATACCGCGTATGTAAAACAGTAGGCTTGAATAAAGGGGACGCAGGGAAGCCATTTTTCCCCGAGCAGAATTAGAACAAGGGGATGAGCAAGTACAGCAAGTCCTGCCATCATGGGGACCAGAACGAAAGAACTTGTCATAATGGCGCGACGAGCCATCTTTTTCAGCTGGGGCTTGTCGTCTTGGTATTGGGATAGGGACGGAAGTAAAACAGCAGAAATGGACTGGTTTATGTTGGTAATGAGTAACCTCGGGAAATGGTCTCCGCGGTCATTGAAAGCAAGGGCTGCGGAGGAGAACATTTTGCCAATGACCAGGGCGCGAATTTTGTCGTAAACGTTGTCGATGAGAGAAGAAACAAGAAGCTTCCAACCGAAGGAAAAAAGAGCCTTGAGCCGATTCCATGAGAATTGAAGGTGTGGGCGCCACGGGACTGTAAACCACATGGCGATTACAGATAAAAGGGCGTTTGTCAGTTGCTGGAATACCAGGGACCATACGCCAAATCCCTGGTAGGCAAGCACTATGCCCAAAGCTCCAGAAGGAATTGTTGCCGCAAGCCCACGATAGAAAAGCTTCTTGAACATCATGTGCCTTGCGACATAGGCGTTTTGGATGCCGCCGAAGACGCCGATAAATAGGGTGAGGGTCAATACGCGAATGACGGGAACTAATCCGGTTTGGCCAAAAAATGCCGCAATACAAGGGGCTGCGAAAAAGATAATCGCATATACTGCAGCGGCAAGGGTTAGACTGGCGTAGAAAACAGAAGAATAGTCGAGGTCGTCGGCATCTTTCTTGCGGATGAGTGCTGTTCCTAGACCACTTTGCACAAAAACATCGGCAATGGTAATGACAATCATCACCAAAGCGATAAGACCAAATTCCTCGGGTGCTAGTAATCGAGCTAAAACAATCGAAACGATGAACTGCATGAATTGTACACCAGCTCGTTCCATGAATTTCCAAAAAAGCGATGATATAATAGTGCTTTTAGAGGGCATATCAACAATGATAGAAATTTATAAGTGTCCGTTAATCCACTCAATCCTTTTAATAATCCAGTTTTTTAAGGAATCAACTGTGCTGTCGTAAGATGGATAAGACTCAACAAAGGGCCAGTTTTTATCGTTCTCTAAAATAGGCCATCGCTTTTCGTCATTTAACACGGCTTTTTGCAAATCTTTTTGTAATTTGGGAATGAAATTTTGGATGTTTTCAAAAATTTTATGATTTTCTCTCCAATATTTTTGAGCCTCTTTTTTGAAGGATTGGTTGATGAATAAGTATTTGTACCATCCTTGGTTCCTGACATACCAGTCACAAGGAGACATCATAGAGGTGTTTCCTATTCCATAGGCTAGATCAAAGTCCCACACGGGGCCCATATGGAATTTGTCTCCGGTTTCCCAAGTAATGTAGATGCTTCTGCCGAAGGCTCCATCAATGTTTTTGGAGAACTCCTGAATCCAGTAGTAACGAATAAAATCATGAACGTTGATACGAGATTCCAAGTCGGCTCCCTTACTTTCCAGTTGTTTTTCAAAGGTGTTGACCGAATCGCGGATTTGCGTTATAACTTGTTGTGAAGGATCTTTTGGGTAATGGATTTTGAATGTGTTGTTAAGATAGCTTTGAAAAAATACGTCGTTTTCGTCAGGGTGTGTTGTTTTTTCAATGAAAAAACTGAATTGATCTTGCGAGATATTGATTCTATTTTTGCCAACCTTCATGTGTTCGGTCAGCATATAGACGCCTTGGTATTGATGATTGAGGAAAAGTTCTACGAAATGATATTTAGGAACGTATTCGTCGTTTAAATTAGAAGCTAATTCAAAAGTGAGCGCATTGCGCAAAAAGCTTTTGTCCCTAAAATTTGAAATCAAGTCCCAGTCACGATTGGCTGGCATTTGAAAAAAATTGTACTTTTCGTTAAGTTCAATTTTGAAACTGCACTTAGCCATAGTGAAGCTAGAGGAGCCTTTGCCGCGGATGGTTAGCTTGATAGGTTCGCTTAGGGGAACCTCGTTGTCGTACAGCTGTAACCACGCTGGTACATTTGTTTCTTTATTGCGTATTTGCGCAAAATTTTCGGTTTCTATGACAATTCTTGGCAGTCCTGCGTATGGATAATCTGAGTCGTCTAGAGGTAGGTAATCGGGATTTTGTTCTGTACTTTGCCATACACAGGAACAAAAAAAAGTACAACAAATAATATTGGCAAATAAAAGAACGAATAAAAAATTTTTTAACAATTTCCCTCTAGAATCGTTCATTGTTTTTTATTTGTTGCACGTTGCAGATAACTAGTTTTGTGTGGATCAATATTTTCCGTATTTGTAGCCGTATCCGTCGGAGTGTCCATGCTCGTACTTGTTGATGACGAAACTTGCATGTGCGGTTGTGTTGCCTTTGAGTAACTGCGACATACCATCTTGGATGGCGTCAATGCTGTGTTTGTTGTATTCAATGACCATTACAATCTGGGAAGCCTGTCGGCAGGCGAGGGCTGCGTCGGTTACGAGCATGATAGGCGGTGTATCGATAATAATTAGGTCAAACATATTTTCAAGTTTGTCAATCATCTCAGAGTAGTGCTTGGAACCGAGAATTTCGGATGGGTTGCTCGGTACATTGCCGCAAGGCATGATGAACAGGTTTTCTACTTCTGTCGCATAGATGATGTTGTCCAGAGCTGCCTTGCGCAACAGATACTGGGAAAGACCGTCACCGCGCTTGATGCCGAATTCCTTGTGCAAACGCCCTTTGCGGAGGTCTGCGTCGATGAGCAGGACCTTTTTGCCGAGTCCTGCGCAGAGTGCGGCGAGATTCACGGAAATGAAGCTCTTGCCGACCCCGGGGATAAGACCGCTTACGCCGATAATGGGGCGGCTTCCCTCTTCCATGCTGAATTCTAGGGAACTGCGTAGGGCGCGGAGCGATTCCACGGCCACGTCATCGGGCTCGACAACTGCAAGAGGACGGGTGCCCTTGGTGCCTTTCGGGTTGCCCTTCGGAACTTTCGCATACACGCTGAAGCCAGTCTCGCGTTCAATGAAGTGGGCGTCACGAACGCCATTGCTGAATTTGCCTTTGAGGATGACCAGCGATGCCCCGATAAGGAATCCCAAGGCAAGGAAGGCGAATACAATCATTGTTTTCTTGGGCTTGGCGGGTCTTGTCACTTCTTCGGCGAAGTCAACTACACGAACAGAACCTACTTCACCTGCAGAAACGAGTTTTAGTTGCTGGATGTTGTTGAGCATGGTTGTGTACATAATCTTGCTCATGTCCACTTCGTTAGTAAGTTTCAGAACTTCCTGCTGCGTGGCGGGGAGTTTTCTCGTTTCGCTTGAGTTGATAGAAAGTTCACGCTTGAGGGCTTGCTCCTGTTCTTCTAGGGTCTTGATGGTGGGATGCTCTGGCTGAAACAGGCGTATTGCTTCTTGTTTTTTCTGCTGCAAATTGAGAAGGTCTTGCTGCAATTTAGATCGTCTTTCAAGTATAATCCTCGTTTCTGCATTGATGTCTACAGAGCCGACTTGATGACGATAGGTGTTGAATTTTAAGAGAGAAGAGTCCATCTGCGCTTTTACGTCAGGCAATTGTTTTTCCAAAAATTCCAGAGTTTTTTGGGCTTCGGCGTTGCGCTGTTCCACGTTCTGGCGCAGATAACTTGTCGCGATTTCATTTAAGATAGTTGTTGCTCGGTCTGGATAGATGTCCTGGTAAGTGAATTCCAACACACCTGTCTTTTTACCCTTTTCTTTGACATCGAATGCTTTTTTGAAGGCTTCTATGGCGTCAAGGCGAGTGTATTTGGTGATTTTAAATTTTTGTCCTTTTTTGGCCATCATTTTGTAGACGCTGAAAATAGCAGTATCTCCCGCATATGGAAATCTGTAGGTTTCTCCCACCTTGCCTTCGAGTACTTGTTTTTTGTGATGGTCAAACAAAATAAATTCGCTGCTGTCGTCCATGGCAGTGGCAAACCAAGGCCCCCGTTCATCATCTTCAGGAAGTAAATCCCAGGGAATATCAAATTGCCTGATTTCCATGCGACCTTCGCGATGGAACAACCGGTTCAGCCTGCTTGTCGGTTCTGCGTTATACTGCAGGTGCATTTTATCAACGGCGTCGCCGATGATTTGGCGGCTCTTGATGAGTTCGATTTCTGTTTCGGCAGGACTTGTTGTTGCGAAGAGCCCGCCGAGGCTCGCCATCATTCCTGCACCCTTATTGTTTTTTGATTCAATCTGCAGTAAGGCGTCGACCTGATACACGGGTCTAATCCACATGGCGACAAAGACTCCTAAAATCCCTGCGAAAATCATGCAAGGGAGCATGATGTGCCAATTCTTGGCAAGTTCTTTTAAAAGGTCAAAAAGATCTGTTTCTTCTTTTTTAGAGGATGATGCCATAAGTGAGTCCAAGTTTGATAAATTTAGCGGCTTTAAACTAGAAATTTTTGAGATAAAAGTCTAATTACAATTCCCATTTTACATATAATTCTGTACGATGTCCGGTTTCTTGGCCAAATAGGTTGCCCCGATTCATTTCGTATGCAGCTCCAATGCCTAAAATATGCCCGGTGATATCAAAAAAACGGACAATGTCCGCTCTCATCCGGAATCCGCGATAAAGATCCTTCATCTTTTGAAAGTCCTTGGCTTTACTGAAGTTTTGACTTTGTTCTATTCTCCAGCGATATAGAAAAACGTAATCAAGTCTCCATTCGCTTCGGTTTCTTTTGCTTCGCCATAAATTCCATATAAATGAACTTTTTATGCCAATTTCATCGCCGGGCTTGTAGTGGTCGGATTTCAGGAAAGTGTAGTATTGAGGACTTAAACCTAGTAGCATGTCTTTGCTAAAGTGGT
Source organism: Fibrobacter sp. (assembly GCA_024398845.1). Taxonomy (GTDB): domain Bacteria; phylum Fibrobacterota; class Fibrobacteria; order Fibrobacterales; family Fibrobacteraceae; genus Fibrobacter. The sequence continues at coordinate 96,804 of JAKSIM010000002.1, forward strand.
AGAGCGCAGTAGGCTCAATTCCTAAACGTTCAAATCGCTCGGTACGGCCTCCTTCTCCTGGTTTAAACCTCCAGTTGGTGATAATTCCAAAATTTTTTAAAGGAAAAACCTTTATTCCGGCAAAGGATTCGTTTAAGCCATTTGTTTGGAGATTTACCATTTCGTGGATTTGGTCGTGTAGCATAATATCCCACTGGTAGCTGATAAGTCGATATGACATATCTGTGTAGATGCTAAAAAGTGGATGAGGTGCTAATTCGATGTTCCAACCAACGTCGGCGCTGTAAATATCATCCCGAAGTTCGGCTAAGGCTCCTGTAGTGATACTTGTTTGCGGAAATGTTAACGGGCGTAGCGCTTCTGTTGCCATAATGGGTAATGCTACAAGAAGTTGCAGAAGTATGAAAACAAAGCTTTTGCGCATGTTGCCAAAGATAGCCACATTTACGATTAAAAAGAAATAATGGGGGGGGTCTGTGCTTGTGAAAATTAATAATTTGAGTATACCTATGTTGAAAAAGATACTATTTGCTTTATTTGCGTTTATTGCTATGGCGCAGGCTTACCTTCCGGGCGAGTCGGGCTTTGTTTCGCTCGAAGGTGGGCACGGCCTGTTTGGCAATCCGGCGGGGCTTGCCGCTTTTGATTCTTGGGGGGCATTGACCGATTATCAGTATGATGACGGGGTTTCGCAATTCCGTATTGGCGGGAATTTGAACCATTGGGGGGCTGGTTTTGACTACCGTACCGATGGCGATGGTTTTGATGAAGCCCGGTGGAGTGTTACGCATTCTACGGATTTGTTCAATCGTTATGTTTTCTTTGGCAGCAGGGCCACTGCATTTCGCAGTGCCGCCTTTGAAGGTACGGAATGGACCTATGGCCTGGGCGTTATGGTTCGTCCGTTCCGTTTTTTGTCGCTTGGCTATTCTTGCGATAATCTTTTGTATCTTGGGCCTGAATCCATGGATCGCGTACACAATGTTGGGGCGACTTTGCGTCTTGGCCGCAATTTTGGCGTGAGTTACGATTTGGAAAACTGGGATGAGCATCGCCTTTTGTTTGAACTTGAAATGTATGGTTTCCGCTTGGGCTTTAAAATGCCTGTTTACGGCGATGACGATGAATATACACTGACTTTGTCGACTGCTTTTGGGGCCTATAACAATTTTGCCGTGACTGTGTTTGATGATTATTTGCCAAAGCGTGGCGCCTGGGGCTACCATCGCTCGCGCGATCCAAGGGCGAGTACATCGGCTCAAATTGTATATGTGCCGCTTGATATGGAAGTGTCCGAGGTCGAGAGCAAGTTCATGTTTGTAAAGCAGAATTCCATTGGCCTTTGGGAAGTTCGCAACATGTTTGACCATCTGTTGAATGACCGCTCTTGCGGTCTTGTGGTGCTTGATTTTTCGGGCTACAAGGGCAATGTGGGTGTGTCCGGTGAAATCAGGCGCTTGATTATGCGCCATCGGGCCCATGGGGGCAAGGTTGTTGCCTACTTGGACGATGTTCGTCCGGCTGTGCTTTTGGCGGCCTCTACCGCAGATCGCATTGTTGTGGAACCGTCGGCTCACTTCTCTTGGCGCGGCCTTGGCGGGGGAGTTACTTTTTATAAGGGCCTGTTCGATAAGCTCGGCGTGAAGGTGGAATTCTTGCGCCATGGGGCGTACAAGTCGGCGGTGGAACCGTACATTGCGGATTCTATGTCGGTGGAATCTCGAGGGAATATCGAGACGCTTTATAAGGATTTATGGAAGGTGCTGAATACGTTTGTGGCTTATGGCCGTCAGGGCTCCTCCCGTAGCCTCGAAGATAGGGTTACCCAATTGGATTCCTTGGCTAAGGTTCCGCTTGTGACCGCTAAATATGCGAAACAGGCTGGTTTGGCCGATACGATGCTCTACATTGATCAAGTCCCGAGCTATGCCCTCAAGACGTTCTTCGGTTTAGATGCTCCCTATGCGCATTTTAAAAAATGGCAGCCGACGGACCTCAGGATGTTTGATGAAAAATGGGCGCACCGCGCGAAAATTGCCATGCTGAATATTGACGGAACCATTGATTCCCGTATGGAAAGAGCGGTGGTAGAAAGCCTGCATCGGCTTCCGGGTTCGGGGATGAAGGCCCTTATAGTGCGCATCTCGTCTCCGGGTGGTAGCGCCATTGCCTCTGACAAGATTTGGTATGCGCTTCGCCATGTGAGCGAACTTGGAATTCCTGTGGTGGCGAGCATTGGCAATATGGGAGCTTCGGGTGCCTATTACATTGCTTGTGGTGCCGACTACATTTTTGCCGAAAATTACTCCATTGTGGGGAGCATTGGCATTTATGGTGGCAAGGTGGATTTGAGTGGCCTTATGGAAAAGGTTGGCTTACGGTCGGAGCCTGTCAAGACGCATGAACACTCGGATGCGGAGTCTTTTGCCCGTCCGTGGACGGACGAAGAAAAGGCCGCCTTGCAAGATTACATGGATGACTTTTATAATCGCTTTACGGGTATTGTATCGCAGGCGACCAAGATTCCGCAGGCGACTGTGGATACCGCATACGGCGGCGGTCGCGTGATGGTTGGTTACAAGGCCTATAGGGCGGGGCTTGTTCAGGCGCTTGGTGGCTTGGACGATGCCATTGCGAAGGCGAAAGAATTTGCTGAAATCAGTGCCTCTACGGATGTGGAATTGGTACAGATAAATACTCGTAATAGTTTTGTGGTGCCGGACCCCAAGGCTATGATGGATTATATTGTTGATTTTGAACAAACTAAGTTCTGGGCGCTGGAACCTGCCCTGTGGGGAATGGAATAATGTTTGAAATTGTTTTGACGGTGTTTGGCTGCCTTGCGGTTTCTGCATTCTGTTCGGTGACGGAGGCCTCCTTTTACAGCGTGCCCCCCGCGACGGTAGAATTCCTGCAAAAGAACAAGAAGTTTACCGCTAGGTATTTGGTTCACGTGAAGAACAACATTGACCGCTATATAGCCTCGGTGCTTGTGGTGAATACGGTCGCAAATACGGTGGGCGCCTCCTTGGCGACGGCCCTCGCGGTTAAGCGACTTGCGCCCTCGGCGGCGGTGGCGCTCCCGATTATCCTTACGGTTCTCATTTTGCTGTTTGGCGAAATCACCCCGAAAACACTGGGAGTCAAGCAGGCGAAAACGTTTGCCCCGCTCGTGGCCGTACCGTTTTATTATATTACCATCGTTCTTTCGTGGACTGGGCTAATCTGGCTTTGCCTCACTCTTACCAAGCACTGGACCCGCGAAGACGAAGAGAAAAAGGACGTGAGCGTTGATGATATCAACAGCCTCGTGAGCCTCGGGCTTCGCGAAGATGTCATTGACCGCCAGCAGTCCATTGTAATCAAGAATATTTTGTCGCTCAAGTCGGTGGCGGTTCGAAAAGTCATGACGCCTCGCCAGGTGGTGTTCAGCCTTCCCGCCGATAAGACCATCGGGGAGACTCTAGACGAACGCGGCAATTGGCCTTTTTCCCGAGTGCCGTTGCATGGCGAAAAGAAAGACGATTGGATTGGCATTGTGCTACGCCGAGACGCCTACAACCAGCTTGCCGAAGGCCGCCGTGACGTAAAGCTGCGCCAAATGATGCGCCCGCTCCAGTTGATTCCCGATAGCGTGACGCTTGATAAACTCTTGCTCCGGTTCCTCAAACAGCGCGGTCACATGGTGGGCGTTGTAGATGAATTCGGCTCCATTGCGGGCATCGTGAGCCTCGAAGACGTCCTGGAAGAAATTCTTGGAAGGGAAATCGTTGATGAGTTCGACGTGGCCGTGGACCTCCAGGAAACCGCCCGCCGCAAATCCAAGGCCCTCGCCAGCATGAGAAAGGCGCTCAAGGCTCGTTCGGCAGGCAAGTGGGAAACAAAAAAATAGATTTTTGTTCTATTAATTATAATAATTGATAGAATTGATAGAATCTAAAAGCCCCAAACTACGGACTTTTTAATCAAAAATGACTTTTTGAACCCTTGCAAGACTTCAAAAATCCATCTATATTTGTTGTCGCTTTCACGGGGCAAAGGTTGCTCCGGAACATCTAACTAGAGGATTTACATGAAGACCATTACGGTAAACCCGAAGACTGTCTCCCGCAAGTGGAAGCTTGTGGACGCAGCCGACAAGCCGATGGGACGCGTTGCAAGCGAAGTTGCTCGTCTCCTCATGGGCAAGCATAAGGCCATCTTCTCCCCCAACGTTGACACTGGCGACTTCGTCGTTGTCATCAACGCTGAAAAGGTTGCTGTCTCTGGCAACAAGAACCTGCAGAAGGAATACTTCCACCACACCGGTCACATCGCCGGCGAACGCTGGATCAACTTTGCCGACCTCATGGCAAAGGACCCGACCGCCCCGTTGACCGCTGCTATCTGGGGTATGCTCCCGCACAGCGCTCTTGGCCACAAGATGGTTAAGAAACTCAAAATCTTTGCTGGTGCGGAACATCCGTATGCGGCACAGAATCCCGAAGTCGTAGACTTGTAATTTAGAACGGAGGATAAATCTATCGCTACCGCAAAGAATAAGAAGATCTACCGTGGCACTGGCCGCCGTAAGAACGCTATCGCCGCTGTGATCCTGAAGCCGGGTTCCGGCAAGCGCACTATCAATGGTCGTGATTTCAAGGATTACTTCCATTCTGAAGTGCAGAACATGATTGCAAATCTTCCGTTCGCCATCCTTGGCAACGCTGAAGAATGGGACGTCGAAGTTACCGCTCGTGGCGGTGGCATCGCCGGCCAGATGGGCGCTGTCCGTCTCGGCATCTCCCGCGCACTGGTTGCTAACGACGCAGAAGTGAAGCCGGCCCTCAAGAAGGAAGGCCTCATGACTCGCGACTCTCGTGCTGTTGAACGTAAGAAGTTCGGCCGCAAGAAGGCTCGTAAGCACTTCCAGTTCTCCAAGCGCTAATCGTTACGATTTGCTTGGGAAAGCGAAAGCTTTTCAGGAAGCTCCCGGATACGGGAGCTTTTTTTATTTTTGTTCCGAGGTCTTTTATGAAAATCAAAATTTCCTTGAGTGTTCTGCTTTTGATGGGTTTGTTTGTGATTGCGTGTGGCGACGATTCGAGTTCGTCACCCGTCTCGGAAGAAACCTCCAGTTCTGAAGAGGTTGTTTCCTCGTCTTTCGAAAAGAGCAGTTCCTCGGTACAGAGTTCTTCTTCAATCGAAAGTTCGTCGGAAGAGTCTTCATCCTCCTTGGAGAGTTCCTCGTCTTATGTTGAAAAGCACTTGGCTTGGGATTACTTGAACCCGGCGCTTTCCTATGGCGAATTTACCGATGGTCGTGACGGGCGTGTCTATAAATACGTGGATTATGAAGGTTATATCCGTCTCATGGCCGAGAACTTGAATTATGCGGATTCCGTCTCTAATCCGAATCTGCTGGGGAGTTCCTGGTGTCCCAACAATAGCTTGGATTCCTGCTCTAAGTATGGACGACTTTATACCTGGGCCGCAGCCATGAATGCAGAACCGAAGTACAACTATGAAAAATTCGATGGTAGGAAAGGCAATGAATACTTTATGGAGTATCAGGGACTTTGCCCTGACGGTTGGTTGATGTATATAAATGATTTTATGTGGAAGAATATTCTTCCGCACAAGGATTTGGGTTATTGCGCTCAGGAAGGCTGGCCGCTGCCGGGCTGTACAAATGAATTTGGTTTTTCTGTTTTGCCGGGCGGATATTATGAAAACGGCGAGTTTAAGGATGTTGGAAAAAATTATTACTACTGGTCTTTGCAGGGCGGAGATAAGGAAACTGGCGGCTTTGGCGCCTTCCTTATTACAGAAGGGAACTATGGTATTTCTACTGCGAGAAACATCAACTTCACGAAAGCAAAGACTCTCGGTGCAACGGTTCGATGCTACCAGCTTATACCTGTAGATCCCTGCGACGACCCAGAAAATCCTTATTGCCAGAGCAGTAGCTCTGTGAGCGAAGAAAGCGGCAGTTCGTCCGCGTCCGAAAATGACGATTCCGGAGAGGAAGACGGTGGCAGTTCGTCCGAAGATCAGGGCGAATTTGTAGAAGAATAGCTCTTTTGCTTCTTTTCACATACTTCTCCTCTTTTTAAGACTTTAATCTTTCCCTTTTTTTTCTATCTTTTTGCGCGCTCGAAATAACTCGGGCGTAAACAATCACCGGTTTGCGAGAGTCGCTTCGGTGGCGCGGTCCAAAACCAGGGGAGACCCAGGGTGCTGGACTAAGCTTTGCGGCTTAATTGCAAATCGGGTAGCTTAACCGAAAAGGAATACTACTATGGCTAATTTGCCTTCCGTTGAAGACCTGCTTGCTGCAGGCTCCCACTTTGGTCACCAGACTCAGCGCTGGAACCCGAAAATGAAACCCTACATCTTGGCAGAAAAGAACGGCATCTACGTTCTCAACCTCTCCAAGACTCGTGACCTCCTCGAAGAAGCCGCCAAGGCCGCTGCCAAGATTTCTGAATCTGGCAAGACCGTGCTCTTCGTTGGTACCAAGCCGACTGCCCGTCAGTGCGTGCTGGATGCCGCTGCTAGCTGCAACCAGTTCTCCGTGACGAACCGCTGGCTCGGTGGTATGCTCACCAACTTCGCCACTGTTCGCAAGTCCATCAAGAAGATCGACAAGATCGACACCATGGAACAGGACGGTACCTTCCAGGCTCTCTCCAAGAAGGAAGTCCTCGACAAGAACCGCGAACGTGCCAAGCTCCTCGACGTGTTCGGTGGCATCCGTGAAATGGTGAACCTCCCGGGTCTCATGGTCGTGACCGACCTCGCTCACGAAAAGATCGCTGTGGCTGAAGCTCGCCGTCTTCACATTCCTATCATTGGCATTTGCGACACGAACGTCGACCCGACTCTCGTGGACTACCCGATTCCGGCCAACGACGACGCCGTGAAGTCCCTCAAGCTCATTGTGGACTACATCGCCGCTAACGTCAAGGCTCGCGTTGCCTCTGACAAGAAGGAAACCAAGGAAGAAGTCAAGAAGTTCGACAACGGCGAGGAAGAAAAGTAATATGCAGATTACCGCTTCCCTCGTTAACGAACTCCGCCAGAAGACTGGCGTGGGCATGATGCAGTGCAAGAAGGCCCTCGTCGAAACTGATGGCGACATTGAAAAGGCTCTGGAACTCCTCCGTAAGCAGGGTGCCGCCGTTGCTGCAAAGCGCGCCGACAAGGCTGCCAAGGAAGGTCGCATTTATCTCGTTGAAGCTGCCGACAAGGCTTGCGCTTTCGAGCTCTCTTGCGAAACAGAACCGGTTTCCAACAACGAAGACTTCGTCGCTCTCGCTGCCATGGCAGTGAAGGCTTGCGAAACTCAGGCTATCGCTTCTGTCGAAGACTTGAAGAACGCTGTCGTTGATGGCGTGAAGATCGCTGACCGTCTTTCCGAAGTTCTCGTGAAGATCCAGGAAAACATCGACTTCCGCAAGTTTGCTGAAATCAAGAAGATCGACAACTCCGTGTTCGGCGTTTACAGCCACATGAAGGGCAAGATCGGCGTGATCACTCAGCTCGCTTTCGAAGGCTCCGCTAATGACGAAGCTGCTCTCAAGCAGGCTGCCAAGGACATCGCTATGCAGGCCGCTGCATTCGCTCCGGTTGCTCTGAACGACGCTTCCGTTCCTGCCGAAACTATCGAAAAGGAAAAGGAAATCGCTCGCGCCCAGATCGAACTCCAGGCTCAGCAGACCGGCAAGGCTACCAAGCCGGAATTCGTGCAGCGCCAGATCGATGGCCGTGTCGCGAAGGTCCTCAAGGAAATCGTTCTCGAAGACCAGGAATTCTTCATGGCTGAAAAGAACCCGAAGAAGCTCGCTGTCAAGGACTACCTCCAGGAAGTCGTTGCCAAGCAGCTCGGCCTCTCCAGCTTGAAGGTCGTGAACTTCATCCGCTTCGAACGCGGTAACTAAGAAGTGTTTGGTAAGCAGTGGTTAGGAATCGCAGATTCCGTAAACAGGGATGTAATCCCTAACCACTAACCACCAACCACTAATCACTAAAAAGTGGCGGGCTTCGGCTCGCCATTTTTTTGTTGCGATTTCTACCCCCAACCCTCAAACCTCGATCACTTACTACTAGCCACTAACCACTATTTTACTACATTATTCTTGATTAAACAATTGGAGTTTACTATGGCTAAGTTTAAGCGTGTTCTTTTGAAACTCAGTGGTGAAGCCCTCGCTGGCGAAAAGGGCCACGGTATTGATTCTCAGATTTTGACGGATATGGCATCCGAAATTGCCGAACTTTCCAAGAGCGGAGTGGGTGTCGCGCTGGTCATTGGCGGCGGTAACCTCATTCGCGGGGTGTCTGCAAGTGCAGGCGGCATGAACCGCGCCCAGGGCGATGCGATGGGAATGCTCGGTACAGTGATGAACGGACTTGCTATGCAAGACGCCCTCGACAAGCAGGGTGTCGAAAGTGTCGTGATGAGCGCTATCCGCATGGAACCGGTTTGCGAATTCTTCAATCGCCGCCGCGCCATTCAACTTCTTGCCAAGGGATCCGTGGTGATATTCTCCGCCGGTACCGGCAACCCGTTCTTTACGACGGACAGTTGCGCCGCCCTTCGCGCTATTGAAAGCGAATGCGAAGTCATTATGAAGGCGACGAAGGTCGACGGTATCTACACGGCAGACCCCGTGAAGGACCCGACCGCCACGCGCTTTGACGACATTACCTACCAGGAAGTCATTTCCCGCGGTCTCAAGGTGATGGATACAGCCGCCGTCGCTCTCTGCATGGAGAACAACATGCCGATTTTCGTGTTCCAGATGGTCAAGGGTAACCTCAAGAAGGCCGTTCTTGAAGGTAACCTCGGCACGCTGGTGCACTGTTAGTTACTAATATTTATACCAACCGCTAATTAGTAAGCAGTAAACAGGATTTATAATGGTGGCGCAGCCGCCCACCAATCACTAACCACTAACCACCAACCACTAATATGTCTGATTACGAACAAAAAATGGAAAAGGCCATCGAGGCCACCGAACGTGAATTTGCGAAGATCCGCGCGGGTCTCGCTACCCCTGCCATCTTGAACGATGTGCGCATTGATTATTACGGTACGCCAACTCCCATTTCCCAGGTGGCGAAGATTTCTGTACCGGAACCGCGTATGCTTCTGGTGACTCCGTGGGAAAAAACTTTGGTCGACGATATTGACAAGGCTATTCTCGCAGCAAACATCGGTGTAACTCCGATGAAGGATGGCAACTGCATCCGCGTGACTCTCCCGATTCTTACTCAGGAACGTCGTCAGGAACTTGCCAAGGTTGCTCGTAAGCATGCCGAAGAAGGTCGTGTCGCTATCCGCAACATTCGCCGCGACGCTAACGACTCCCTCAAGAAGGACAAGGAAATGCCCGAGGATCAGGTCAAGAAGATGCAGGACGAAATCCAGAAGGCTACCGACAAGTACATTGCGAAGGTCGACGCCATTCTCGCCGAGAAGGAAGCAGACCTGCTGAAGGTCTAATCAAAGCGATGGCAAACCAGCTTAGACATGTCGCCATTATCATGGATGGAAACGGCCGTTGGGCCAGGAGCCGCGGTTTGGAGCGGTTCCTCGGTCACCGCAAGGGTACCGAGTCCACCATCGATGCCGTAGAAGTCGGTGTGAATCTTAAACTTGAACACATGACTTTGTATGTGTTCAGTTCCGAGAATTGGGGCCGACCGTCAAAGGAGGTCGATTACCTGATGAACCTTCTCATTGAGATGGTCTATAAGGAAATCCCTGACCTCATGGAAAAGAACGTAAAGCTGGTCGTTATTGGTGACATGAGCCGCTTGCCCGAAAAGCCGCGCGCGAATTTGCAAATGGCAATCGACAAGACTGCGAACAATACTGGGATGCAATTGAACCTCGCCATTTCGTACGGGGCGCGTCTCGAAATTGTGGACGCCTGCAAGGCTATTGCCGCAGACGTTGCCGCGGGCAAAGTCAAGGTCGAGGATATTGACGAGACTTTGTTTGCAAAGAACCTCTACCTGAAGGGAGCTCCGGATCCGGATTTGATTATCCGCACCGGTGGCGAATTCAGGCTTTCCAATTACCTGCTTTGGCAGGCCGCCTACAGTGAATTCTATATCACCGATACGCTGTGGCCCGACTTTACCAAGGAAGAATTTTTAAAAGCGGTGGAGTTCTACCAGACTCGCGAACGCCGCTTCGGGAAGGTGCTCCATGAGTAATTTAGCACAACGTTTGATTACCGCTTTTGTTGCCATTCCACTGGTGTTCTTTTTACTGTGGTTCTCGGACTATAGCCGCATTGGCCTCATGTGCTTTTTGGCTGGCGTTGGCGCCTGGGAATGGGCTGGCATGGTTCGCAAAATGTATCAGGGCCCTGACATGCGCTACCTTTCCTTTGCCTCGAGTTTTGCTTTGACGCTCGCGTGGGCGCTCTCCAAGGGCGGGTTCTTTGGCCTTCCGGCAGTGCCTTATGTGGTGGGCATGTCTGTGGTGATTATCCTTGGCATTTATATTGGCGTCGCTTACGCGAAGGTCGATATCCTGAATTTGTTCCCTTGGCTCGTGATGCACTTGGGCGCACCGTTGTATGTGGGCCTTTGGGGCGGTTTGAACGTTCTCATGATGGGGAACGGCCCAAAAAGTTTGGAAAATTGCTACCCGTTTATTTTGGTGATGACCTCCATGTGGGGTTGCGATACCGCCGCTTACTTCTTCGGGAAGTTCGCCGCTGGTAAGGGTCCGTTTGGGCGCCACCTGTTTGCTCCGAGCATCAGCCCCAAAAAGACATGGGAAGGCGCTGTGGTGGGAACTCTCTTTACCATGGGCTGGGTTGCTTACTGGGCGACCTGCAGCTCTGCGCTTGCAGTCTTTGACGTTAAGTTCAATATTGCGACTGGAATCGTACTCGGTTTCCTCTTTGCGGTTTCTGGACAGGCTGGCGACCTTTTGATGAGCGCTCTCAAGCGTTGGAGCGGCACCAAGGATTCCGGCAACCTGTTCGTGGGCCACGGCGGCGTGCTTGATCGCTGCGATTCCTTCTACCTCACGGCTCCAATGCTCGTGTTGCTGATGGAATTCCTCAAAACGCTTGCCTAAAGGCTGCCTCCGCGTTCTTTTACGGTATTCCCGACCCTGAGCACAACGGACGCCAAGTACCTTTGGACGAGTTCTTTTCTAGATTGTGCTACGTAATAAAAAAGGTTTTGTATGAATATTCTTTTGACAGGCGGCGCTGGTTATATCGGCAGCCACACCATTGTTGAGCTTGATAAAGCTGGCCATAGTGTTGTGGTGGTCGATAACCTGGTGAACTCTAGCGAAGAATCCCTGAATCGTGTCGCTAAGATTATTGGCAAGCAGGTTCCCTTTGTTAAGGCCGATGTTCGTGACGCTGTTTCCATGAACGCAATCTTTGACAAGTACAAGATTGATGCTGTCATCAACTTTGCTGGCCTCAAGGCTGTGGGCGAGTCAGTTGCAAAGCCCTTGGAATATTACGAGAACAACATGAACGCATGCTTTGTTCTTTTGAACGTCATGCGTAAGCACAACTGCAAGAATTTTATTTTCTCTTCTTCTGCTACGGTCTACGGCGACCCTGCCATTATCCCCATTACGGAGGAATGCCCGAAGGGTGAGTGCACCAATCCCTATGGTAAGACCAAGTCCATGCTCGAAGAAGTCCTGATTGATTTGCAAAAGGCCGACCCGGAATGGAATATTGTTTTGCTTCGCTACTTCAACCCTATTGGTGCGCATGAAAGTGGCCTCATTGGTGAAAACCCCAATGGCATTCCCAACAACTTAATGCCGTATATTACTCAGACCGCGGTGGGACTCCGTAAGGAACTTGGTGTATTTGGCAATGATTACGATACGCCCGATGGTACCGGCGTTCGCGATTACATACATGTTTGTGACCTGGCTGCAGGCCACGTGTGCGCTTTGCAGGCTATTGACCGTAAGTGCGGCCTTGCCATTTACAACTTGGGTACTGGTCACGGCTACTCCGTACTGGATGTAGTTCGCGCTTTTGAAAAGGCTAATGGCGTTAAAGTTCCCTATAGTATTAAGCCTCGTCGAGCGGGTGACATCGCTACCTGTTACTGCAACCCAGCAAAGGCCAAGGCTGAACTTGGCTGGGAAGCAAAGTACGGCATTGAAGAAATGTGTCGCGATGCTTGGAATTTCCAGAAAAATAATCCAGAAGGGTATTAAGAGCGGGTTGTAGAATATTTTATTCCTCAATATCAATCTTTTTTTTCAACTACTATTTACTAACCATTAACCATTAGTCACTGCTATATGAAAAAAGTTTGTTTGCTTGGTGCCACCGGTTCTATCGGAACTTCCACGTTGGATGTGCTTCTGCAGCACTCCGATATTTTCACGCTCCATTCCCTTGCCGCCAATTCCAGCTGGCAGAAGGTTGCTGAGGTGGTGCGCAAGTTCAAGGTGAAGCGTGTCTGCATGTTCAATGAAGATGCCGCCAAGGCCTTGAAGAATGAACTCGGTATGGATGTGCTCGTGGGTATGGAAGGCCTCCGCGAACTCGCTGCCGACCCCGAAGTGGACATTGTCATCAACTCCCTGATGGGTGCCGTGGGCTGCCTTCCGACGATTACCGCCATTGAATGCGGTAAGCACGTGGCTCTCGCGAACAAGGAAACGATGGTGATGGCTGGCCCCGTCATTTGGGACAAGCTTGCTGAAAATCCGAAGTCCTTCATTACCCCGATCGATTCCGAACACAGCGCCATTTTCCAGTGCCTTGAAGGTGGCAATCGCGAAAAAGAAGTGGAGTTCCTCGAAATTACGGCTTCCGGTGGCCCGTTCCGCGAATGGCCCATCGAAAAGTTCGAGAACATCTCCGTGGCCGACGCCCTTAATCATCCGGTGTGGAGCATGGGCAAAAAGATTACCATTGACTCCGCTTCCATGATGAACAAGGGTCTCGAAGTTCTCGAAGCGCACTTCCTGTTCCATATTCCGTACGAACAAATTAAGGTTGTTGTGCACCCGCAGTCCATGGTGCATTCCCTGGTACAGTTCCGCGATGGTTCCCTCATGGCGCAGCTCGGCGCCCCCGATATGCGCATTCCGATTCAGGTTGCCCTCACATGGCCCGATCGCCTGCCGCTCGAAACGAAGCGCCTTGACTTGCCAACGCTTGCCAAACTTACGTTCTTCGAACCGGACTTCAACAAGTTCCGTTGTCTCGCTCTCGCGTTTGAAGCCGGCCGCCGTGGCGGTATCGTGCCCGCGATGATGAACGCTGCGAACGAAGTGCTTGTCGATCGCTTCCTCAAGGGCAATCTCAAGTTCACGGATATCCCGAAGTACGTGGAAATGGTCATGGAAAAGGCCCCGACGGTTACCGGCCACCTCTCGCTTGACCAGGTGCTCGAAGCCGATGCCGAAGCCCGCCGCATGACGGAAGGCTTCCTCAAATAGCGCCTTGTGTTCGAAAAAAGCTCTTAAAGGGCTAAAAATCAGTACATTTGGTACAGTTTTTTTTGTTTTTCGCGCCTGCAGGTTATGTAGGCGCTTTTTTTATTATAGATTTAAATTAGGGTGTGTTAGCTGGCTGGAGGAATTATGTCTATTTGTTATACGTCTAAAATTTTGACGTTGTCTGCCATTGCGTCTGCTTCGGCTTTTGCCGCAACGGCTTATATCAACCAAATTGGCTACCGCACAGGTGATGTCAAGGAACTCGCTATTGTCGATGGCTCCGGTACGGTAGATTTTGTGGACGCTTCTGGAAAGACGGCTCTCTCGGTGACTCCAGGGAACGCTAGTAACTGGGAGCCCAGTGGTCAAAATGTCCAGCTGGTTGATTTCTCGGCGCTCAAGGATGCGGGTACTTATACCATCAAGCAAAACGGCAATGTGCTCCGCAGCGATTTGAAAGTCGCTGACAAAGCTTATGAAGAGGTGCTCAAGGCATCCCTCAAGTGGTATTATTACCAGCGCTCTTCTATGGCCTTGGAACAAAGCTATGCTGGTGAATGGGCCCGTGCCGCAGGCCACCCGGATACCGATGTGAAGATGCATTCTTCTACGGGCGCAAGCGGTTCTATCAGTAGCCCCAAGGGTTGGTACGATGCCGGTGACTATGGCAAGTACATTGTGAACTCGGGTATTACCACATACACGTTGCTCTCGTTGTATGAACATTTCCCGGAATATTTCAAGACCTTAAAGTGGAACATCCCAGCCGACGGCTCTCTGCCGGATCTTTTGGCCGAAATCAAGTACAACTTGGATTGGATGCTCACGATGCAGGCAAACGATGGCGCCGTTTACCATAAGGTGAGTACGCTTGGCTTCCCGGGCGACGTAATGCCCGATAAGGACGATGCCGGATCGCGTTACGTTATTGGCAAGGGTTCTGCTGCGACATTTGATTTTGCTGGCGTAATGGCCGTTGCCGCCCGCGTGTACAAACCCTTTGATGCCACTTACGCAAACAAGTGCTTGGAAGCGGCCAAAAAAGCTTATTCTTGGGGCAAATCCAACCCGAACGTGGCCTACAGTAACCCGATGGATGTGTCTACCGGTGAATATGGCGATAAAAGCCTTGGTGACGAGAAAGCTTTTGCCGGTACCGAACTGTTTGTGACGACTGGCGATGCTAGTTACAAGCCTAGTGGAAATACCGAAGGCAATGTTCCGAACTGGGGTGATGTTTCGGGATTGGCCGTTTACGGAACGGCGACTCATGCTACAGAGTATGGTGGCGATGCTACTACGGCATTGGCGACCCTCACAAAGCTGGCGGATGAATTCGCGAATCGCACAAAGACTGGTTTTGGCGTCGTAATGGCCAAAGATGACTTTGTATGGGGCTCGAACGCCGTTGCCGGTAATCAGGGTATTTGGCTGTTGCACGCTTACTACTTGACGGGCGAACAAAAGTATTATGATGCTGCCGTGAAGGTTCTCGATTATTTGCTCGGAAAGAACCCGTTGGATATGTCTTTTGTGACGGGATTTGGTACAAAGTCTCCGAAACTTCCTCATCATCGTCCGAGTACAGCTGACGGTGTTAGCGCGCCTGTGCCCGGTATGATTGTGGGTGGTCCGCAGCCTGGCGGCGAGGATATTGGCTCTCAAGAATGGGAATGCAGGGACTACAGAACAGGGCATCCGGCAACCTCTTATACAGACAATCGTTGCAGCTATGCCTCCAACGAAGTCGCCATTAACTGGAATGCGCCCTTGGCTTACCTGGCTGGTGCCATTGAGGCTTTGAATGCTGGTTTCGCACCGAGTTTTGCCGCGACCGGAGTCAAGGGAACAGACGCCATTGTTCCGTCTAGGCAAGGCTCTGCGTTGGGAATGTCCGATAACACACTTCAGTTCCGAGTGGTAAAGAATAAGCTTGTTGTTGAGAAGAATGGCGTTCGTTATGATTTGAAGGGTAAAAAACTCAAGTAGAAAAATTTACAAGCAACATTGTTCAAAATGATGCTAAAGTCCGTTTTTCTTGTGAAAAACGGACTATTTTGTTGTTCGTGACTACAACGATTAGTATTGAAAAATGAAAAATTGGAATTATACGAATGTATTTTATGCTCGTCCCTTAAATATAGGAGAACATTATGGGGTTAGTCAGGAGTTACGTGGTGGCGTTTTGCCTCGCATTTGCGACGGGCTGCTTTGCCCAGTGGGGCGATTTCGGTGGCTTTGGTGGCGGGGGCTTCGGCGGTTTTGGTGGAGACCAAAATGGCGGTGGGTCTGCCGAGTATTCCGAAAAGTTTGCTGATGTGAACTATGCCGGCGATGGAAAGGAATTCCACAATCTTGACATCTATCTTCCGAAGGAAGTCAAGGATTCCTATCCTGTTGTGATTCATACTTACGGCAGCGCCTGGAGCATGAACAATTCCAAGGGTTCCGCCGACATCAACACCATTTGCGCAGGTTTTTTGAAGGCCGGTTTTGCCGTGGTGACTCCGAATCACCGTTCGGCCAGTGACGCCATTTATCCGGCGGCGCTTCACGATATCAAGGCTGTAGTCCGTTTTGTCCGTGGGAACGCAGCAAAGTACAAGTTCGATACGAACTTTGTCGCTGTGTCGGGCTTTTCGTCGGGTGGCCATCTTTCGAGCCTCACCGCAACAACTTGCGGCATGAAGGAAGGCAAGTCCGGGTCCGTGACGGTTGACCTCGAAGGTTCTCTCGGCGAGTTTACTTCGTTTAGCAGCTGTGTTGATGCCGCCTGCCTCTGGTCTCCTCCGACCGACATTTACACGATGAACCCCATCAATAGTTTTGGCGGTTCCGGCACGTTCGAAGGCGCTTTTATCGGTGTCGAACGCGAAGGCAACAAGGACAAGTGGATGGTGGCGAGCTCCCCGTACTATGCGTCCGAAGACGACCCTCCGATAATCATGTTCCACGGGACATCCGACCAGGTGGTAAATATCGAACAGAGCCAAGAGCTGTACGATTCCCTGCAGAATCACAAGGTCGTGAGCGAATTCGTGAAAGTTTCCGGCGGTACGCATGGCGGTAACGAAATGTATGTGGCCGCAAATCTTGACAAGGCTGTCGATTTTTTCAACAAGGCAATTGAAGCGAAGGCGGCTAAGGTTCCTGCCAAGGATACGTCCGAAACGTCGATAAAAGATACGACAACGACGCCGGTAGATACGTTGGTTCCCGTGGATACCACTAAGGCTCCGATTGATACTATTAAGCCGCCTGAAATAATAAAGAATGTCGCAGGGAATTCTTTTGGAATTGAAGTTGTTGGCAATACATTGAATATTTTGGCGGGCAATAGCCTTTACTATAAGTACAAAGTAATTTCCGTGAACGGAACATTTACCGAAACGGGCGATGTCCTTGGAACGCTTGATTTGTCCAGGTTGCAGGCGGGTGTCTACTGCGTGATAGTTTCGGCAACCAACGGCAAACGCGGAATCGTAAGGTTCGTGAAGAAATAGTTCTTAAGAACTTAAAAAAATTTTTCCACACTCCCTTTCTCTTTGCGAGAAAGGGATTTTTTGCAAACTAGTCTTTTACGCAGCGGATGGACTGATAATCATCGTGGTAATATCTGTGTATTCCCACAGATGTTTTTTGCGTTTCGAATAATACACCGTATGTAGATGGCGCACCGTATATAGAATCTAATGGCCCGGTCCACACCAAGGCTATATAGCCGTCATTCGCTTTGTCTGGTATGAATTTGAAGTGGTTTACATATGTGCCGGTTGTAGGGATTGGGTACAGGGTGAAGCCGCAATCATCCGTTCCGTTTGATGCTTGCCCTGGGTTCAAGGGAGTCCACCCTTCGGTTGCCTTTAGGCGGGCTGCTGCGATATCTATCCCGCCAACATTATCAAAAAGCAGTCTCCATTCAGTTTCTGTCGGCAGATGCCAGCCGTTCGGGCATGCGTTTTGTGCGTCCATCGGGGTGTATTCTCGACCTTTTTCTGAACAGGATTCCTTGGCGCAGGGAGAACCATTGTCAAAATTAAGGTTCTCCGCCATCCACACTTGGTTACCGATGGTGGTGTACTTGTATACCTGGCCATCACGTTCGTCGGTGAATGAACCTCGATTCGGCTCTCCGTATGCGTTCGTCCCTTCGGCTGGGCAGACGACGCTTGCGTCGAATACGTACTTTGGCTCCGAAGGGCTATCTTCGGAACATGCGCAAAGCAAGGAAACAAAAGCGGTAAAAAGAATGAACTTTGTTTTCATGAGAA
>JAKSIM010000020.1 GCA_024398845.1 Fibrobacter sp.
CGTCAGGGTGGCTGACGATTGCAAAAGTACGGCGTTTTTCAATTTCTGGATTCATGAGGAAGTGGTTAGTGGCTAGTGATTAGTGGTTGGTGGTTGACGCCTTCGGCGTCCGCAGCTTCACTCGGTCATATCGGCAAGCAAGCTTACCGCTGCGACACTCGTTTTGCACGCTTTTAGTGGTTAGGTTCTCTCGTCTTTTTCGCGCACAAAGATAGAAAAAAGGAACGAGGACGGCAATGTTCGCCTGTACGATGACGCACTCTGTTCCCTTTTTTATTTTTATTTTGAATATGCCCCAAAACTAGGCAACATTAGATGAAAAACGCCGAAGCAAAAAATAATCGCAAAACACAAAGCAGCCGCGCGCATGTCACGCACGAATTTCCGGCGCTTTTTGCCCCCGACTCCGAAATTTTAATGCTCGGTTCCATCCCCTCACCCAAGTCGCGCGAACAAGGCTTCTACTACGGGCACCCGCAAAACCGCTTCTGGAAGGTGCTGGCGGAGGTTCTGCGCGAACCGGTCCCTGCCACCATCGACGAAAAAAAGGCCATGCTCCTGAAGCACAAAATCGCCCTGTGGGACGTCCTTGACAGTTGCACCATCGTCGGAGCAAGCGACACGAGCATCGAAGACGTCGTCCCGAACGACATTTCAAAAATAGTCGCGAAAACAAGAATCAAGCGCATCCTTTGCACGGGCGCCACCGCACACAAGCTTTACCAAAAATACTGCGAAGCGGGAACCGGCATGCCAGCCATCAAACTGCCGTCCACCTCCCCCGCCAACTGCGCCGTCAAATTTGAGAAACTCGTCGAAATTTACAAGAAAGCCATTAGATAAAAGCGCCCTATCGCGGTATTCAAAAAAATCAGACGATTCCTCAAAATTTTTTGATTTTAGGTTACCTCTAAAAATTCAATTTTTAATTTGACACAGTCCACTCCGCTTGCTCGGCAAATGCAGGATTACATCACCTATTTTTTACATGGGATATGATTGTTGGAATTTGTATTCTTCCTTTAAAAAAGGGGCTTTTTTGAATAAAAAACATTTTTCTTGAAATTTTTTCTTGAATTTTGACAACAATTGTTGTTTTTCTTGACAACGTTGAATTTGCATTTTTGTTCAAAATTTTTGAGTGCTTTACTATTTTTTTTGAGGGTAATTTTTTTTAGGAGAACATCATGGGTAAAAAAATATCGACCGTCCTTAAGGCAGGCATTATTCTTGCATTTGGCTTATGCGCCACAAGTGCCATGGCCGACGATTTCGACGCTTGTAAAGAGCAAGGCGGACATACGGGGCAAGGAACAACAAACCGCGGCCAAAGCGACGTGAGCGTCAAGGACGCCATCCCCAATTCCATTTACCATTACGAAATTTGGTACCAGGGTGGCAACAACTCCATGACCTACTACGAGGACGGTACGTTCTCCGCTGAATGGAACAGTTCCAACGACTTCTTGGCACGCGTTGGCCTCAAGTACAAGAGCGACAAGACCTATCAGGAACTGAGCCCCATCAGCGCCGATTACAAGTTTACCAAGGGATACGGCAACGCCAGCTACTCTTACATAGGCATTTACGGCTGGACAGAAAACCCGCTTTCTGAATACTACATTACAGAAGACTGGTTCGGTGGCAAGCCTAATCCGGGGAACAGAGTGGGCGAAGTCCAGGTGGACGGTGATACCTACGACATCTACACCAACACCCGCTATAACGCCCCCTCCATTTTGGACCACAACGAAACATTCACGCAATATTTCAGCGTCCGCCGCAATGCCCGCCAATGCGGTCACATCGATATTTCCGCTCACATGAAGGCGTGGGAAAAGTTCGGATTCAAGGGCATGCTCTACGAGGCTAAGCTCCTGGTTGAAGCCGGTGGTGGCGCTTCGGGCAAGATTGACTTCGACGTTTTGCGCATGCAGGACGCCAACACGATTGCCGCGGCCCAGTCCAGTTCCTCCGAACCGGAATCCAGCAGTTCTTCTGAAAACGCCCCCGCCTCCAGTTCCGAAATGGTTCCGGCATCCAGTTCTAATGCCGATCCGGCCTCCAGCAGCACCACCCCGGATGCCATCCGCACCGCTGTCTCCTTCCAGAGCACTGCAGGCACTTACCAAGTGTTCGACATGCTCGGCAAGTACATGGGAAAAGTGGAAATCTTCGAAGGTTCTTCCATGACCCAACTCATCAAGAGTACGTTTGGAAAGGCTGGCGTTTACATGGTGAAGCAAAACGGGCTCACGTCCGTAATTTCCGTAAAATAACGCAAGCCATATTGACGGCAAATCTAAGCGAGCACCCCCGATTCGGGAGTGCTTTTTTGATTTTAGCGCTAGCGGTGATGCCGTGAGCTGAATACGGCGAGTATTAACGAGCCGTTGAAGCGAGAGCTAGCGCCTGTCAGAACGCTTTTTTGATTTTAGCGCTAGCGGTGATGATACGGGTGATTCTGCATCACCATCTGCACACGGTACAGTTGCTCCACGGTAATCACGCGGGCATGGTCGTGCGTAAAAGTCAAGGGCGAAAGCGAAAGCAACAAGTCCGCCGACTTCTTCAAATTTTCGTCAATGCCGTAAGCCGAACCAATCAAGAATACGATATTCCCCGGGAAGCGCGCCTGCAGCGTATCGGCAAGCTTCACCGTATCCATCAGCTTGCCCTCTTCGGACAAAATAACGCGTTTGTATTCATTACGCGGGAATTTCTTCTCGAAAAGAGCCGCCTCCTGCGCCAAGGACTGCACACGATCATCCAACTTGGATTCCTTGAGTTCCACGACTTCCAATGGCTTCGCGGAGGTGCGCAAACGCTTTACATACTTTTCGACCTCGTCCGCTATAAATGGCGAACCGGCCTTACCGAAAACAGCTAAAACCCATTTCATAGATTAGTGGTTGGTGGTTAGTGGTTGGTGGTTAGTGGGCGGCTACGCCGCCATTATTTTAATGTTTACGGAATCGAAGATTCCTAACCACTGTTTACTAACCTACCTTCCGACGGCTAGGCGTTCAATCAAGAAGGCAGGCATTCCGGCTTTGCGCATGCGCTCCTGCGTTTGTAAAACGTCGTACTGCACGCGAATAAGGCGCACACAGCGAGTATCGGTATCAAGCAAACACCAGCAAGCTCGCGGATCACGGTCACGCGGCTGACCAACGCTACCCACGTTCACAAGCAAGCGTTCGGTATCGGCAATTACGTATTCGTACTCGTCCAAAATCTTTGGTATCGCCATCGGGCGGCTCGCAACAATGACCGGACTATGCGTGTGGCCAACAAAGCAATAGGTACCCACAAAATGGTCAAAGGCGTCCAAAGCATCTTCCAAATCCGTCACATAGACCCAGTCAGCCGGAGAAAGCGGAGAAGCATGAACAAAAGTTATATCATTCTCTTCAAAAATATACGGAAGTGACTTCATGTAGGCAAGAGATTCAGCGCTCAAATGTTTTTGAGTCCATTCAATCGCCTGCTTGGCATAAGGATTAAACCCTACGCTGGACTCGTACTTGATTCCCACACTGTCGTGATTACCAATCAAGCACACGTCCATATGTTCTTTTGCCAGTTTGACGCATTCATCAGCGTCAACACCATAACCCACTAAATCACCAAGGCAAATTCGCTTCTCAACGCCGTTTTCGTCCATGGACTGGAGAACCGCTTCAAAAGCTGTGGCATTGGAATGAATATCAGAACAGATTCCATAAAGCATGTGGTTAATTTAACAATTAGCGGCACCATCGGAACAAAAAACAATTAAAAAAAAGCCTGTAATACAACACTCTCGTCAATTTTCTATATTTGCCACCGTATGGACGTCATAGAAGACAAGACAAAGGTAAGCATCGCTTACGTTCTCAAAGAAAAAACAGGCAGAATTCTCGAAGAGGTTCCCGCCAAATACCCCTTTGTCTATATCCACGGCTACAACAACATTATCCCCGGCCTAGAAACGGCTCTTGTCGGCCGCAAACTCGGCGAAAAGTTCTCCGTCGAAATTCCTAGCGACCTCGGCTACGGCGCTTACCGCGACGACCTGGTGCTTCAAGTCCCCAAAGCCGAACTTGAAGACGTCGGTGAACTCTGGCTCGGGATGGAACTCGAAATGTTCATGGACAACGACATCCGCGAATTCCAATTGCCCGATACAGCCGATGAATTCTGCGATGACTTGAACTTGGATGACGATGACAGCGACGGCATTTATATTGTAAAGGAAATCTACAAGGATACGGTTCTTGTTGACGGAAACCACCCCTTTGCCGGCAAGGACTTGATTTTTGAAGTGGAAGTCATCGCCATCGAAGCCCCGAGTTTCACCGAACTTGAAACAGGCTTCCCAGACCACGAAGACGACTACGACGACAATTTTGGTGACAACTACGAAGACCACTACGACAACGACGGTGGTTTTAACGAAAACGAAAATAGGAGATGGCGCTAATGGCCTCTATGGACGAACTTAAAAAAGCGGCTGGCGTACGCGCAGCCAACATGATCAAGGATGGAATGACCGTGGGGCTTGGTACGGGAAGTACCGCGGCTCACATGGTGAACCGTCTCGCCGAACGCATCAAGACCGAAGGCATCCATGTGACAGGCGTGAGCACCAGCTGGAGCACCACACTCCAATGCCGTAGCCTTGGAATCCCGCTCAAGGAAATGGGCGAAGTCAGCCATCTTGACATGGTCATTGACGGAGCCGACGAAATCGACAGCGACAAGAACCTTATCAAGGGCCGCGGTGCAGCACACCTCCTCGAGAAGATTGTCGCCTCCATGACGGACGAATACATTATTATTGCGGACTCCGGTAAAAAGGTAAATAAGCTCGGTGAAAAGTTCGCCGTTCCTCTTGAAATCATCCCGGGAGCCATCGCTGTTGTAACCGAGCGCGTCAAGAAACTTGGAGGTGAAGTCAAGGTACGCATGGGCGCTCCCGGCAAGGACGGTCCGGTCATTAGCGATTCCGGCAACCTCATTGCCGACGCCAAGTTCGGTCTCATTGACGATGCAGACAAACTTGCTCGTAATCTTGAGCACATCGTAGGCATCGTGGGGCACGGTCTCTTTGTAGGCATGGCAACCAAGGTCATCTTGGCCGACGCCGAAAAGGGTCTCATCGAATTCTAAAATTCACTAGCGGGATTCCAACGGGTTCCGCCACATTTATATTTGCAAAACATAAAACCCCGGTCCTAAGACCGGGGTTTTATTTAAGCTTTTAAAAGCTTCGTGACTATGCTTCGTCGTCGGAGAGTTCCGGAGCCTTCTTGATCACGTTGCGGCGGCCATAACGGACCTTGGTCGGATCGAAGGTGTTTTCAACTGCAGCAGCCGGAGCTTCGGCAACCGGAGCAACCGGAGCAGCTTCCACAGCGGGAGCAGCCGGAGTTTCAACCGGAATACGCGGAGCGAGCGGACGGCGAGCTTCAGCAGCCGGGGCTTCAGCGGCAACCGGAGCAGCAGCAGGAGCCTGGGCGGCTTCGGCGGCAGGAGCTTCGGCATTGAATTCACGACGCGGACGGTCAGGACGACCATCACGACGGTCACGGCGCGGACCACGGTCCTGACGCTGTTCATTGCGGTCACGATTCTGAGCCGGCTGGGCCTGAGCACTCTTGTCACCGCGCTTATCGTTATTGTTGTTCTGACGATCTTTGTTACGATTGTCCTTATTGTTGCGTTCACCGCGCTGAGCCATTTCCTGTGCGTTGATAGGACGGCGAGAACCCGGTTTCAGGTTCATATCCGGGGTGAGCTTTTTAACAATCGGGGTATGGAGATTGTCGAGAATCTTGCTAACCTTCGAGAGGATAACAATGCACAGAATCACTGCAATGAGTGAAAGTGCGAGAGCGATATATTCCATCTGGGCACCTCATAAGTAAGGGTTAAACCACAACTGCAAGCTGGAAAAGACCGGCAGAAGGGGTGATTGCGTGTGTGTTTATGTAAGGGCCATCTTAATAGCGCTTCTGCAGAAGCTTGACGGCCAGGGGGCTCCGGAAGGCAAAGCCAGTCCGCGAAGCAGGGGTGGTTTTCGCCGAAGCGAAAAACCGAAGGCAATCACGGCAGCAAATTTACAAAAAAATTCTGAAAACGTTAGCGTTTTTTTAATTCTTTTAAGCGTAAAACAGCTTCAGCAAATACATCGGACGGCTGAAGGAGGCTCACCACAACCCAGCCATCTTCGTCGAAGTCAAAGAAGAAGCCTGGCTGCACAAGCACATGTTTTTCACGCAGCAGCCGAAGTGTAAGCTGTTCATCGTCGTCGCCGAGGCGCACCGCAGCGTACCAGCCGCCGAGAACCTCGGGGCAATACTTACTCGGGAAGGCCGCACGGAGAGTGGCCCAGTTTGCCAGCAAACGTTCGCGGATGGCGGCCTCGTACGCTGTGGCATGCTTGAGCATGGGGCGCGCAAGCGCCTGCGCCTGCGCAGAAACGCTCAAGTAAGCGTCCGCCACGAATTCAAGCGCCGCACGAATCGGTTCGAACTGTTCCTCGGGAGCGTAAAATGCCATCCAGCCAAGTTTGAGCTGCGGGCTTCCCACAGTCTTGCTTAAGCCGTTCAACCAGAAAATCGGGCATTTCGGGAGAGCCGTCGAGGCGCCCCCCGTCTCTCGTCCATCTTCACAACTCTCTCGTCTCTCGTCTGTAGGCCGAAGGCCGTTCTCTCGTCCATCTCCACAACTCTCTCGTCTCTCGTCTTTGCAGCTTCGCTGCCAAATGCTGGGCTCAGCAATGGGTCCGCAAGCGGCCCCGCAGCATTCGCCCTTGGCATTTGTCGTCTCTCGTCTAATATACTCCCAGCTGCGACGGACTTTCGGGTCGATGGCATAGTCGCCAAAGACTTCGTCCACTACAAGGACCATGTTACGTTGTTCGCAGAACGAGACAATCTCGTTCCATTCCTTTTCGCTCACGCAATGGCCCGTGGGGTTATGTGGCGAAACGAGCAAAAGAATCTTCGCATTGTCTGGCGCGCTCAAAAAGCTGTCGGTATCTATCGCAAAGCGGAAAATATTAGACGCCCTGCGCACGGATTCTCGCAAATCCGCCAGGGAACGTTTGCGTTCTTCGCGCTTGAGTTCCAAGAAATACGGGTAGCATTCCAGATGTTCCAACTGCGCAAGCGTATCCAAAAGCGGATACCCTGGCATCGGCGTGAGAATCGCATCGCCCGGGTCGCAGAACGTTTTGAACAAAATACTGTAAGCTTCGCTCGTACTCGCTGTAAGCAGGATTTGTTCCGCGCTAAACCAGCCACCCCTTTCGCGGTAGTATTCCGCCACCGCCTCGCGAGCCTCCCGCCTTCCAGCGGCGTCAGCCACCCAAGAGCCAAAATCGTGACGGGCATCGTCCACCGCAGGCTGCAAATTGAACGGCAACCCCACGCGAAGCGGGCTACTCACCGTCATGTCGATGAAGTTGGCACAATCTTTGCGGGCCGCTGCATCCGCTGTCGCCACCCCCGCGCCAGCCACGCGTTCTGCACACGCAGCAATTTCCGCGCGGACCTCGGCCTTCGCGGCCTCCAGTTCAGCAAAGAACGGACTCGGATTCAAATCTTTCGGCAAGCGGGAAGAAAAAAAGCGTATTATTTCACTCACGGCAAAACCCAACTAATCCTTTACGCAGCGAACGGCATAAGTATCATTATCAGCAAGACATTCAGTACCCATGCGCGAAGAATTCACGAACCATCCAGAATAACATTCATTTTCGTCAAGTGCGCCACAGAAATAAGCGATTTTGTTCTCGTTTATGTAGGTTTTGCCACTGATAGTTCCATTACCTGCCGGAATAACCGAAAGGCCATACGCATCCGTCGCGTCAGGCCATTCTTCAAGCCCTGTCACTACCCAGCCCTGTTCATCAAAACCGGTCATCCGCGCAAGCGCATCCCAGTCTTCCTTCCCCGGCAAATGCCATCCGCTGGGACAGGCATTAAGCGATGCGTCCCCGCTATACAACCTTCCGTTTGTTTCGCATTTTTCAGGTTTGTTGTCGTAGCACCAGCTATTTTCCACTTCGTAATTCAAGTTCTCGGCCATCCAGGTGTGCTTGCCGATAGTAACCGTTTTGTACGTCCGTCCATCGCGTTCATCGGTCAAGGTTCCATAATCACAGGTGTCCGTAGAGTCCGTTTTGCAGGGCTGAACAAAGTTGTCTCGATTTTCGTCTTTGACGCAACGCACCGAGAATTTTTCAAGGCCGATAAAGGTTGACGACCCCCCGACATCATTAGAATTTGCATTTATAAAGAAGTAATCTGCTTTCGAGTCTACCCCTTCTTCCTGCCAATATGAAGAATATTGGCCCAATCCGCCAAAATTGTTTTCCGGATTATCTTCATCCAGGCGAAAATAGCCGCCCATCATTGCTGAAAATCCGTAATCATCGGTAGCCTCGCTCCAATTAACGTTTTTGCGAGAAATCAGGACGAACGCATTTTCGGAATAGCCGGTAGCGCCAGTCTCGTAAAAAAGTTCATTCACGTCTGCATACCTCGGCAAGAACCAGCCCTCCGGGCAAGCGCCTTTCACCGCTTCCTGCCAACGATACAGGCGTCCGTACTTTTTGCAATTCGTTTCCCTATTGTCGTAGCAGACGCTGTTTGGAACGTCGTAATTCAAGTTTTCGGCGAACCACCACTGGTCCCCGATTTTCACCGTCTTGTACGTTTGACCATCGCGCTCATCGACGACGGAGCCCTTCTCGGCTGAGGACGAAGAACCCTTCTCGATCGAGGAAGACGACTGCTCATCGGGATTGGCAGAACTGCTGGACTCATCGTCGCCGCAAGCGGCAAGGAGCGACGTCGCAAGCAGCAGCAATAGCACCTTTTTCATTTCAAGCCTCCCATGGAAACGACCTTTGAAGGAATATACAGGTTAAAAAAAAAATATAAATCCTTTTTACGGACGCCTTTTCAGTGCTTTCACAAGCATTGTCGAAATCAAAATCCCCGCGGGCAGGCAAACGGCAATGGTCAAGAGTACCAGTTTCTGCAAGTCACTCAGCCCATTGAATTTTTCCTTGAATTTTTTGAGTCGAGCGCCCAGCCCGACCTTCGCAGGAACCTCGTCCAAGTCCTCGGAGCCAGCGAAAGCCTTTGCATTCGGCAACCTTCCAAGCAACGCTTGAATGGCGGACTTAATAGGCTGAACAAAGCCACGGAACATCCCCGCGACTTTATCAATCCTTTTTACAAAAGGTCTTTTAAGTTTCTCTATCAAGGACATGGGACTAGTGGTTCGTGGTTGGTGGTTAGTGTTTGGTGGTTAGTGGGCGGCATCGCCGCCATACTTCCCCCTGTTTACCAACCACAAACCACTGTTTACTACTTGTACAGCAAATTCACGCCGCCGAAGAGGGCGCGCATGTTCGCCTTCAAGGTATCGCTCGAAACGCCGCGGCCTTCGACTTCCATGTCGTTCGCCTTCAAGAGCATACGGCTGAGACCGCGACCGGCCCACACCTTGTCGCTTTCGGGCACCACAAGCTGGCGATACTTCACGAGTTCCACCGGCATGCCGATTTCGCGCATCAGCATGAGGCCAGCCTCGATAGGGCCTTCCGCCGTAACAGAGCGGACCATCGCCTCGCCGTCCTTCTTGAAGTGGAAGATGAAGCGGTTCTCGTCGGGCACGACTTCGATGTTGTTGAAAATCAGGCGGCCGTTCACGTTCACGAACTTTTCGCGGAACACGTCCAAGACGCGGTCGGCGCAGAGTTCGCCTTCCTTTTCGCTCAAGGCCTTCAACACCGGCTGGAGCGTCGTGGCTTCCTGCAAGGTCATCTTGTAGCCGAACTTCGTCACGATTTCGTACACGGCGGTGCGGCCGCTCTGGCTCGTGAAGCTCAGGGCGTCGTTCTGGTTGCGGCCGATGATGGAGTAGTCGATCGGGCGGTAGGCGCCCTTCTTCATGTCCTTCGTCTTGCTGGCGCCATCCTGGTGGATGCCGCTGCGATGCACAATCGCTTCGGCGCCAATCAGCGGTGCGCGGTTGTAAATGTTGATGCCGCTCCAGTGGCTAATCAAAATGGCGGTTTCGTAGATGCGTTCCAGGTGCAGGCCAGTATTCACGCCGGAATTGTGCAGGCCAACGGCCACTTCGTACAGGTTCGTGTTGCCGCAGCGTTCGCCAAGGCCGTTCAGGGCCACTTCCAACTGCGTTGCGCCCACGAAGAAACTTTCGACGGTGGCGGCGGTCGCCATGCCGAGGTCGTTGTGGCAATGCACAGAAATCGTGATGTTCTTCGGCAGGGCTTCGTACACCTGCTGGATCTGGTCAACATACAGCTTGGGGCGGTAGCGTTCCACGGTGTTCGGCAGGTTAATCGTCGTAGCACCGGCTTCCACAACAGCCTTCAGCACGTCGATTACAAAATCCATGTTCTCGAGGCAGTCGCCAAAATGTTCGGCGCTGAATTCCACGTCGCCCTTGTCACCCACGAGGGACTTTGCAAAGGTCACGCACTTCACGGCCTTTTCCTTGACCTGTTCCGGAGTCAGGTGCAGCACGTGCTCCATGGAGAGCGGGCTTGTGGCAAGGAAGGTGTGGATACGCGGATGCGGAGCGAACTGCACCGCTTCCCAGCAGCGCTGGATATCGCTTTCCACGCAGCGGGCAAGGCCCGAAACCACAATCTTCTTTGCGGACTCGTCACCTTCTTCTGCCATCTGAGCCGTGAGCTTTGCTATTTCCATGCACGATTCGAAATCCATCTGGCTCGAGGCCGGGAAACCGACTTCCGCGCCTTGCACTCCGAGTTTGAGGAGCAACAGGTAAACGTCCTTCTTTTGAGCATTGTTCCAGGGCTTCGGCAGCGCCTGGTTGCCATCACGCAGAGTGACATCATAAAAGAAAGGTTTTCTGTTTTCCATTTTTTCCTCGTTCATTTTTATCTCCTTGCCGGCTTCAACAAACCGCAAGTCTCTTTTCAACTTAAAATTAGAAATCTGCCAAAAAGAAAAACCCGCATCGTTCATCGAAGCGGGCTCTTATTGGTTAATTCCTAGTGAAATCTTGTAGAAACGGCCTAGAACCTCGCTCCATGTGCGATGCAAAGTAGAAGTCGAAGGTTCAAGAGTTTCATCATGTTCATAAATCTACAAAGGATTCCACCATTTGGCAAGGGCAAACCCGTACCTGAAATTAGCGAACCTCCCAAATATCGTTCGGAAGTTTGCCAATATCGCGAAAATCCAATTGACCGCCAGAAGAAGGCGAATTTACATTCACCAAGCGCGCCAGGGGCTTGCCCGCACGTTCAATGATAACCTCTTCTTCACGAAGGGCTACCTGGTCGAGCAGGTTTCCAAAATTCTTGCGGGCCTCCATGGCGGTAACGGATTTGGACATACGGGCCCTTACTTTGCCGGAGCAGCAGGAACTTCTGTAGCAGGAGCGGCAGCTTCGGGATTTGCAGCCGGGGCATCTGCAGCCGGTTCAGCGGCAGAAGCTTCGGACTGTTGCTGTTGCAAAGCCTTGTCCTGAATCACGAGATCCACGCGACGGTTCTTTTGACGGCCTTCCTTGGTGCTGTTATCGGCAATCGGCATGCTCATGCCAAGACCCTTAGCCGTGAGTCGGCCAGCGTCAATGCCCTGTTCCACGAGGAAGTTCATCACGTTATCGGCACGCTGCTGCGAGAGCTTCATGTTATGTTCTTCGGAGCCCGTATTGTCGGTGTTGCCTTCAATAGACACGTTGAACTGCTGGTATACAGAAAGGATACCGGCAACCTTGGCAAGGCTCGTCTTCAAGTCTTGCTTGAGAGTAGCCTTGTTCACATCGAACAAAATATCGCTCATCGAGAGAATAATACCGCGGGCATCCTTGGTCACCTGAATAAGCTTGGACTGGAGTTCGTTCAACTTATTCATGGCTTCCTGCTGGCGAGCTTCAGCCTTGGCGCGTTCTTCGGCCAAAGCCTTCTTCTCGGCTTCAAGAGCAGCCTTTTCTTGTTCCAGCTTTTGCTGGAGATCGGCTTCACGTTCACCGGCGGCCTTCAAAGCGGCTTCCTGAGCGGCAGCTTCAGCCTTGAACTTTTCCTGGTTTTGCTGCATTTCGGCCTGGAGCTTAGCTTCCTGGTCCTTCATCTTTTTCTTTTCGGCTTCAAGGTCGTTCACCTTACCACTACGGGCCTGGTTAATCTGTTCCTGAATAGCCTCAATGGAGCGATCCGTAGCAGCGCGTTTTTCCCAGTTTTCGGCGATATGATTACGCAAAGCTTGAGTTTCGGCTTCAACCTTTACAATTTGTACATAAAGAGAGCAGGTGGCAGCCAGATTCATGGACTTTTCCGACATCGGGTCGTCTTCGACAGCAGCCTTCAAATCAACGAGGGTCGCTTCGGCTTCAATAGCGGCAAGCTTAGCTTCAACGCCATTTGCCGGGATTGCGGACTTAGCGGTTTCCAAAGACATTGCGCACATATCGTATGCAGTAGGCATATTGGATTCTGCGTCAGCAGCAAAAGCAAAACCGGCAGACAAAAGACCAAGCGATAAAATCTTAACAAGTTTCATTACTTAGCCCCCTTGAGTTCCTGGTCCAAAATATTCTGATAAAGAAGTTTGCGTTCCACATCGTCACGCAATTCCTTTTCAATGCGAGCGTCTTCTTTTTTGAGTTCGTCACGCTGTTGCACAAGCAAAGAAAGTTTGTATTCAAGAGCACTCTTTTCGGCAGCAGAAATGGCTTTTTCTTCTTCACCATTTTCTTGGAAGACCTTTGCACTATCCAAATCTGCGGCAGCTGTTTCGGTGAGAGAAGCAGGAACCTTGGATTCTTCGGCCAAAGTTTTGGAACTTTCGGCTTGACCCATGGAACGTTCCATAGCCTGCTGATTACCGGCGCAACCCACCAGGGCTACGGCAGCCAATCCAAACATTAATTTTGAAAATCTCATTTTAACTCCTTAAATGACTATAGCGAAATGCATAATCCAACACCAAACTTAAAAAAATTTATTTTTTGAATACAGTACACTAGTGCAAAATATTGTTTATGGAACCCGAAATACGCTCATTCACCGTCAAAAAGTTTCTGATGGCCATTAAAAACAAACTGGAATCCACTCCAGCCGTTTGGGTGCATGGCGTCATTACGCAATTCACCGAAAAGGGGAACATGGTGTACATGAGCATTGCGGATTTCAACGAAGGCAACGTTAAGCCAGAAGCAACCATCGCCCTCAGTTGCTTTGCAAGCAAATTCATGAGCATCAAGCTCAAAGCCATAAGCTGCCCCACCCCTTTTGAAATCAAGGAACAGCTCAAGGTCTGTTTTTTAATTAAAGCCGATGTTTACGTACCCTTTGGAAAACTCCAAGGAACCATTTTAGACATAGACCCCGTGTTCACTTTAGGCGAACTCGCCCTCACGCGTAGCGCCATTTTAAAGCGCCTTGCCCTCGAAGGCCTGCTCGACAAGAACAAGAACTTGGAACTCGCCGATGTTCCCATGCACGTGGGACTCATTACCGGCGAAAAGACGGCCGCCTACAAGGACTTTACCACAAGACTCGCCGCCAGCCCCTTTAACTTTAACGTAAGCGTAGCCTACGCGAAAATGCAAGGGAACGAGACCGAAGCAAGCGTCATCGCGGCAATGGACACCCTGCTCAAGGATTCTGAAATCGACGTCATTTGCATTGTGCGCGGAGGAGGCTCCAAGACGGACCTCAACTACTTTGATAGCGAAGCGCTATGCAGAGCCGTCGCAAACTGCCCCGTACCGGTATTTACAGGAATCGGGCACGAAATTGACAAGAGCCTTTTGGACGAAGTCGCCTACCTTTCGTGCATCACGCCAACAGACTGCGCCAAGCGTTTGGTCGAACGCGTGACCGACAGTTGGACGCGAATGACAAACGTCGCCAAAGAAATCGCCGACCAAACCAAAAACATGCTGGTCGAGCACAACAAGACTTTAGCGCAGGTCGCAAGCCAACTGCAATACAACGTGTCTTCGCGTTTGCAACAAGAAAAAACAAAGCACACGCTTATAAGCACATCCCTCCAAAAAGACGTCCAGTTCATTGTGAAAAACGAAGGCGCCCGTTTGGACCGCAATCAGGAAGGCCTATACCAGGGGTCCCGCAAAATTCTGGACCTAGCCAAATCTAAATTCGAGTTACTGCAAGCCCGCGTAAAAAGCGCCGACCCGCAAACGGCTCTCGCCAAGGGATTCACCTTGACGCTAGATCAAAACGGGAAATTCGTGCGAAACGCAAAAGAGCTTAAGCCCGGCGACATTTTACAAACAAAGTTCCGCGACGGCACCGTAGAATCTGTGGTGCGCTAATTTCCACCTGCATTTTCCGTTTAACGATGCACGGTCAACGACTTTTGTTTAGCGGCATTCGCTTAGCGGTGCTCGTTCGTCGTAGCCTCTAGCCCGCGAAAGAACTTGAGCGCATCAAAATCATTCTTCAAAAGTTGAATGGATTCACCAATCATGTAGAGGCTTCCCGTAATGAGGAGCGGCACACGAGTACATTTTGCCTCGGCCAGGGTATCGTCTAAATACTTGCGCGAAAGTTCTTCGGCACTCGAGACCTTCAGGCCCAAGCCTTCAAGTTCCGCCTGCAAATCCAAAAGTTCGCGGAATCTCGGGTACGGAGTTTTGGTAATGTGCCAGTGACTCACATGCGGAGCCATCAATTTGAGCATCTCGCCCACGTCCTTATCTTTGAGGGCACCAAACACGCAATGAAACTTTTGATTCGGGTAATACTTGTCCAGGGCTTCTACCAGACGGCGTACCGCATGGGAATTGTGGGCCCCATCGAGAATGGCGCATTCCACACCATTTGCATCGACAAGCTTTTGCATACGTCCTGCCCACGAGCGTTTTTTAAGCACCTGCAATGCAAGAGCATCGTTGTAGGCCACCGCGATATTTTTGAATTTTGCATCCGCGAGACCGTTCAAATAAATTTCCGCCGCTTTCAAAGAAAGGCTTGCATTCTCAATATAATGCTGTCCCAAATTCGGGAGCACAACGTCTTTCCGGATTTCTGGAACCACAACCCGCGTGTCCAAAGACGCCGCAAATTCCCGGCCCTCGCTTAACAGGCGCGCAGAAAGTCCTCCCAAAACAAAAGTCTTGCCATGAGCCGTTTCGCGACATTCACCAACCACACACATTTTTTCTTTTAAAATTGCACTTTCGGTAGGGCCCAAAACTTCGGTATGCTCAAGTCCAATGCTAGTCACCACAGCAATATCGCCCGACGCCACGGCGGTGCTATCGAGGCGCCCGCCCATACCCGCTTCAAGCACGGCGACATCTATTTTCTGTTCCGCGTAATACAGAAACGCAACCAGCGTAAGCACTTCAAAAAAAGTAGGTTCAATCACGGCTTCGCCTTTAAGCGTTTGCGCCGCCGAGACCTTCTCTGCCGCAGCCTTGACCTGCAATAGCAAGCGATCCAAATCCGCTTCGCCAATCGGTTCGTCATTCACGCGAATGCGTTCGCGAAGGTTCACCAAATGCGGGCTCGTGTAAAGCGCCGTCTTGAGGCCATGCGCCTGCAAAACTCCAGCCAAGTAAAAACTGGTGGAGCCTTTCCCGTTTGTTCCGACCACATGAATGGTCTTGAACTTCTTTTGGGGATTTCCAAGTGCTTCACAAAGTTTGCGGGTCGATGTTAGCCCAGGCACCATCCCGAACATCAATCGGGAATTCAGATATTCCATACCGGCGTTTTGCATGCGCCAAATATAGTTTTGTAATACCTCTATGGCCAAAAAACAGATTATATTCTGAGTAGAGTAAACCCTCAATTGGTTATTTATATATGAAGTCTGCAAAGAAAACGCGGAGTTTTTCGGCATTGTTCGCGATTGCGGTCCTTGCCGCATTTTTCGCATACGCAAACGCCAAGGTGGACCCCGAAGCAAAACCCCAGCACTACAATTACCGCGGAGCAGGTCAGCAAATGAAGCGAATCTACTACGGAGACCTTCAAGAAACACTTTATTGCGGTTGCAAGTACAGCGATAAAAAACATGTGGATTTTAGTTCCTGCGATTTCAAGCCTCGCGAAAACCCGAACCGCAAGAGTTTCAAGCGCGCCGAAAGCATTGAATGGGAACACATCGTAACCGCCCACAACATGGGGCACTTTTTGCCCTGCTGGCAGGAAGGCGGCCGCAAAAATTGCAGTGCGAACGATACGACTTTCAAAATCATGGAAGGCGACCTGCACAACCTCTACCCCGCCATCGGCGAAGTCAACGGCGACCGCAACAACTTTATGTACAGTCAATGGACCAACAATCCGGAACCCATGTACGGAGGTTGCAAAACCATCGTCGACTTCAAGCTAAAAAAGGCACAGCCGCGCGCAGAAGCTCGCGGAATCATTGCGCGCGTGCACTTTTACATGGAACAGACTTACGGAATCAAACTGTCTTCGCAAGACCGCAAGCTCTTTGAAGCCTGGGACAAAATGTACCCCGTCACCGAACGCGAATGTGAACGCGACCGTCGCATTTTTAAAGTACAGGGCGACCACAATCCGTTCGTATACGAAAAATGCGGGAGTCGTTAAACGTCCCGCAAAAATCTCGACGATATTCCGATAAGGATTACATCCAGCCGCGGTCAGACGTACCAGAAATACCGCGAACCTTAAGATCGAAGTCATCCTTGTTGGTAGCGGCGTTCATAGCCGTTTCCAACGAAATCTGCTCGGTCCTGTAAAGTTCAAGCAAGGCCTGGTCAAAGGTCTGACTGTGATACTGCATATGGCCTTCGGCAATGGCATGTTCCACCATGTCGAGCTTATCCTTATCGCGGATATATTCCTTGATGGCAGCCGTATTCACAAGCACTTCTGCAGCAGGAACTCGGCCACTGCCATCGGTCTTTGGCAAAAGACGAAGTGAAATAATGCCGGCCAAAACTTCCGAGAGCAAAATACGGATTTCGTCGTGCTGGTGCGGCGGGTACATCGAAAGCACACGCTGGATAGTTTCGGTAGCATTCGTCGTATGGATGGTCGCAAACACCATGTGGCCCGTATCAGCAGCCGTCAAAGCAATCTGCATCGTTTCGAGGTCACGAATTTCACCCACCAGAAGCACGTCCGGATCCTGACGCAAAGCGGCACGCAAAGCATTCGCGTACGAAAGCGTATCCACACCAATTTCACGTTGGGAAACAATAGCCTTGTTATCTCTGTACAGGTATTCAATCGGGTCTTCTACGGTAATGATGTTCACCGATTCAGTCTGGTTGATATAATCCAACATAGACGCAAGCGTCGTGGACTTACCCGAACCCGTCGTACCCGTCACAAGCACAAGACCACGACGGCTCTTGGCCAAGTCACGAATAACTTCGGGCAAATGCAATTCTTCAAAAGCCGGGATTTTCGCCTTAATATGACGAATCACCACAGCAATGGTACCACGCTGGCGGAACACGTTCACACGGAAACGCCCCATATCACGGGCGCCTACAGCAAAGTCGCATTCCTTGAATTCTTCAAAACGATTCTTTTGGTCACGGTTCATGATATCATCCAAGAAGGAATCCATCATTGCCGGGTCAACACGCGTATCAAAAATTTTAGTCAGTTCACCATTAATTCGATAAATGGGAGGAACACCAGTACGAATGTGCAAGTCAGACGCTTTGTTATCGACCATTGCACGGAGCAGTTGCTCAATTCTCAATTCAGCCATTATTTTCTCCTCCGGTCTTTTCACGGTAGACCTTCTCAATTTCTACCATGCGGTTAGCAATGTCCATATTATCGGGTTCCTTACGAGCCAAATCTTCGTAGATGTCCAAAGCCTTACCGTAAAGGCCCTGTTCAAAATAGATTTCAGCCAGAGTTCTGGTATTCAAGCTTTCGTCCAAATCCGCGGCGCCACGTTCTAACGGAGCAGACGGATTCTTGATAAGGCCGCTAGAAACCTCGTCATCGGAATCGCCCGACATCAAAAAGTCTACGCCCTTGTTGCTAGATTCTTCCGTTTCCGGCAAAGAATCGTCATTCATATTGAACAGGCCCTTGAACGCACCGTCAATTTCCTTTTCGAGGGATTCTTCAACAACGGCAGGCGCATCAGCCGGCTTGAGATCTTCAGCCTTTTCACTACTTTCGCTATCGTCTCCGAATAAACTATTAAAGGACTTATCGATATCAGCTTCCAAGGAAACTCTATCAGATTTAGCCTCTTCAATAGCAGCACCCGTATCTTCTTGCGAAGGAGCTGGTTCTGCAGCAACAGCGGGTTCAATCTTTGTTTCCGGCAAATCCAAATCATCATCGGTACCAAAGATATTTGCAAAAGCGCCACCCATTTCCTTAGCCAGGTCATCGGATTTTTCGTCATTCGCTTCGACAGAAGGTAGCGACAATTCATCTTCTGCAGACGAAACCTGCTCTGCAAGAGATGCGACAGGAGCTTCTTCGGCAACCGGAGTTTCTACGCTACCCTGCGGTTTTTCTTCAGGAAGCGAGTCTTCGCCAAACAAGGAATCAAAGGCACTGTCAACACTGAAAGGTTTTTCTTCGGCAGGTGCTTCGGCAGGAGCCGCTGCCGGAGCGTCAACGGTCATATCGTCAAACACAGAGGAATTGCCTTCAATAGCGGGAGCAGCGAAATTATCTTCGGCAGATTTTTCGAAAACACCGCCTTCGGCAGGCATTTCAAGATCGTCGGCAAGGGCGGACTTGTCAAATACCAATTCGTCAGCGGACTTGTCAAACGCACTTTCTTCAGCGGACTTTTCGAATGCGCCGCCTTCGGCAGGCATTTCAAGATCGTCGGCAAGAGTGGACTTGTCAAATACCGATTCGTCAGAGGACTTTTCAAAAATACTTGAAGATTCAGACTTTTCGAACAAAGAAGAACCGGAATCGGAATCACCAGCCAGCGAACCAGAATCCAGGTCGCTTGACTTTTCGAACAAACTACCAGAATCAGATTCCTGAGGCATGTCTAACGACAAATCATCGCCAGCAAGTGGAGCGGCTGTCTGCGGTTTTTCTTCGGGAAGTTCGTCTTCGCCAAAAATAGAGGTAAATGCGCTATCAACGCTCTGTGGCTGATCTTCGTCAAGCTTGGTACTTTCAGCCGGTTTTGCCGTATTCTGCGGTTTTTCTTCGGGAAGTTCATCTTCGCCAAAGATAGAGGCAAACGCACTATCAACACTCTGCGGTTGGTCATCAAGTTTGTCACTTTCAGCCGGCTTCGCCGTATTCTGCGGTTTTTCTTCGGGAAGTTCGTCTTCGCCAAAGATAGAGGTAAACGCGCTATCAACGCTCTGCGGTTGATCGTCGTCAACAGCCTTATTACTACCAAACGAACTTTGTACGGAACCAAGTCCAGCTGGCTCTGCCGGTTCATCCATCTGCGACGAGAACGATTGGCCAAACGGAGACGACGGAGTCTCGGGTTCGAGGTCATCGTCAACACCAAACATACTGGAGAGAGCGGAGCTCACGTCATCGCCAGAAACCTTGTCTTCTTCCGGGAACACTTCAGGTGCAGAAGGTTCGTCATCGGCCATTTCGGCCATAGCTGAATCCAAGGAAGCCTGCAAGGAATCCATAGCAGCTTCATCCACAGAATCCACGTTCGGCATCAACGCAGACAAGGCTGCAAACGGATCATCATCCTGAGCAGCGGTTTCTACAGCCATTTCAACAGCCTGGTTCACGGAATCATCCATGGAACTCACATTACTGAAAGGAGCAACCTCGGCCGCAGGTGCAGCGTCGCTTGCTTCGTCCGGACTAGCGGTGTCGGAATCAGGCATACTAAGATCATCGGGCATAGCGAAGTCATCGTCACCCATAGCGGCCATACCAGCGGCAGCTGTAGCAGCAGCGGCATCGTCAGTCACGTTTTCGTATTCTTCCTTCCAGAAGGGATCAAGCGGGTCCATATCGTGAACACGACGGTAGCACTTGTTGCGATCGTTTTCTCGGCCAAGCTTATCGTAGGCGTCGCCCATACGCTTTTGAGCAGACAGGCAGAACGGATCGCTCTTTAAGATTATTTCGCACTGAGCGACACAACCTTCAAAATCTTCCTTTTGGAACAAGAGCATAGAACGAACTAGCATTGCCGGAACATCATTCGGATAAAGCGTCAATCCGCCATCCACACGCTGTAACGCCGTGTCGAGATCTCCAGATTCACGTTCCAAATCGGCAAGCCAGGCAAACGCCTGAGAATTAGCCTTCTTTTTACCGATTGTTTTTTTCAAGGATTCCAACAATGTAGCAGCCATTTATGCCCCCACAGGTAAAGAAATTGCTTCGTCAGCCAAAAGTACAGGAATGCCCTCGCGAATCGGATAGGCACGACTACCGTCTTCCGTCACCAGAGCTTCTTTCATTGTTTCCGAAATTTTTTCGCCAGCCACGTTTTTAAGCGTACCAGCGGATATAGCATTATTGATAGACGCAAGGCATGCGTCATCGGCCAACTTCAATGCCCCACGAGTTTCGGGGCAGCACAAAATTTTCAAAAGATTAGTATCGAACATAAGACCTTTATAATCAACCACTTAGGATGATGCAGGACCACCCTATTTACAAGTAAAAATAATATCATTTTAAGGAAAGGGTAAAGTCCCCAATCCAATTAATGCAGATATTTAAGGTCTACGAGGGCAAAATTGCCATTTTTGCCGTTACCAATGAGCAAAAACACCTTTAATTTGAGTTTTTGGAGCCATTCTAGGTCAAAAGGTTCCCTGTACCCCGAGAAATTCGAGACGACCAGCAATTCACGGCAACCAGTACGGTTGCAAATGGATTCCATGTCCGAGATGGGACCCAAAAGATGTTTGCGGTTCTCTTCACTGACGGCGTCAGATTCGCCGCTCACACAACCGAGGATTTCAATTCCGGGAATCACATTGTAGCTGTCGAACC
The DNA here is from genome assembly GCA_024398845.1 of Fibrobacter sp. GTDB lineage: Bacteria > Fibrobacterota > Fibrobacteria > Fibrobacterales > Fibrobacteraceae > Fibrobacter. The sequence continues at coordinate 20,948 of JAKSIM010000020.1, forward strand.
AGTTGCTAAGGGAATCTTCTTTACCGCCAAGCAAAATGGAACGGTGACGTTTTTTTGCAAAAATGCGGTAGAAATAGTTTATCCAAAATGCAACACGACGCCAAGCCAATAGGGCAAACGGAATAAGGGCACTCGTTACGCAAACCCAGCCTACAAAAAAATCGCTATACGGAAGTTCGCCATTCACAGGATGCAACGTCACAAAACGATACCCCATATAGGCTCCCGTCGCCGCCATGTTCAGAGGAATCAAATAACGAATAAACCGTTCGCCATTAAGACTTCCGCTAGCGTATTCGCCACGGAATGTCAAAAAGACAACGTTTACCAAAGCGACAATCCCGACAAGCCACCAGTCCTTGTATTCACCAATGTTTGTCACAGAGAATTTATCACCCAAAATAGTGAAAGCCCACAAGGCCACCACGCCCAGGTCAAGGAATATCTTCCAGAACTTTGGAATCAGGCGCGAGAACACGCCCACAAAGGCTGCAAACAAGATACCAAACGACACAAGGAAATTCGGTACAAAGTAAAGCTTTTTGTGTTTACGCACAAAAATGAGCATTGCCTGGTAAAAATCGATATACGACTTTACGCGGCGCGTACGGCTACTCTGGCCACGAAAATGCAAAATATTCGTGACCGGAGTGTAATAGTTCTTAAGGCCAATCGCCTTGGTACGGAAGCAAAGATCCAAGTCCTCGCCGTACATAAAGAAGTCTTCGTCAAAGCCATTCAACTGTTCGTACACGTCTCGACGGATGCAAAAGAACGATCCACTAATGGCGTCGACCTCAATCATCTCGTCGGGGTCAGCAAACGTCATGTTGTACGAGGCGAGAGTTTTATTCTTGGGGAACAAAGCCGCAAGGCCAATCGTTTTAGAAACTGCAGAAACAATCGTCGGGAACGATCGACGGCATGCCCACTGAATGGAGCCATCTTCATTCAAAATGCGACATCCCACGGTACCCGCCTCGGGATGTTCCTGCATAAACTTAAGCATCTCGCGGAACGAATCCCTCGAAATGATGGTATCGGGATTGATAAAGAACAAATACGGCTTTGTAGCAGACTTTTCGGCTAAGTTGCAGCCCTTTCCAAATCCGAGATTTTCCATGGAATCAATCCACTTGACCTCAGGGAAAAAATCCTTGATTTCGGGAAGAATCGGTTCCTTGGAGCCGTTGTCCAAAACAATAATTTGCGAGTCAATTCCTTCGCAAGCATCGCGCACAGACTTGAGGCACGCCGGAATAAAGTCGCAAGAATTGTAAGCGACAATGACGATGGAGCAAGAAAGTTCTGCAGATGACATTAGGCCAGGCCCAAGCGGAGTTTAAGAACCAGGAAGAAAGCTTCAGAAATAATACCGCCGCTCATCTTGGAAGTTCCGCGCGTACGATCCGTAAAGACTATGGGAATTTCCTTGACACGAAGGCCCTTCTTCCAAATCTTAAATGTTGTTTCAATCTGGAAGCAGTAACCATCGCTCTTCATCTTGTCGAGGTTCAACGCCTGCAAGGCCTCGCGGCGGAAGCACTTGAAACCACCCGTAGCATCGCTAATCGGGAGGGCAGTCACCATGCGGGTGTAGACGTTCGCCCCGTAGCTCAAAATGAGTCGACGTAAATCCCAGTTGACCACGCTAATGCGGTTTTCCAAGTAACGGCTACCAAGCACCAAGTCCGATTCCTCGGCGGCTTCCAAAAAGCGATTCAAATCCTTTGGAGAGTGGCTAAAGTCGGCATCCATTTCGAACACGCGTTCGTAATCTCGTTCCAGGGCCCACTTGAAGCCCGTCACGTAAGCAGAACCAAGACCCATTTTTCCTTTGCGACGAATCAGGTGTACTCGCGGGTTCTTGTCGGCCTCGGCTTGAACCATGTCGCCCGTTCCATCGGGAGAACCATCATCAACCACGAGAACTTCAAGACACTCGTTCTGTTCCAAAATCGCCGACATAATGAGAAGGATATTCTCTTTCTCGTTATAAGTCGGAACAATTACTAAGCTCTTAGGGAATGCCATTGCACTACTCCAAATAATATCACTCTTTTAATCTACAAATCATTCGTCACGAAAAGTCTCGGCAACAGGATAAGTTCGCTTTTTATTGCCATTTACCATCTCTCCAAGGAGTCCAAGAGAAATAAATTGAACTCCCATCACCAGAGAAAAGCCGCCGGCGAGCAAAAGCGGACGCACATGCATGGCTCCGGTCTGAATCCATTCGTAACCAAAAAAGCCGCAAATTCCAAGACCGACAAGCATGAACATCAAACCAATCAGGCCAAAGAAATGGAGCGGTTTACTTGAGAAACTGCGCATGAACATGAGCGAGACCAAGTCCAGGAACCCCGAAACAAGGCGGGAAATACCATACTTTGAGACGCCATGGACGCGAGCACGGTGAGCCACCGGCATTTCGGTAATGCGAAAGCCCTGCCACTTGGCCATCACCGGGATAAAGCGGTGGTAGTCGCCATAAAGTTCAATAAAGCGAACCACCGACTTGCGGTACGCCTTGATGCCGCAGTTAAAGTCGTGCAGACGCTTACCACAAACCATGGAAACGGTCAAGTTAAAGAGCTTGGACGGCATCGTTTTATGCCACGGATCTAAACGGCGGATTTTCCAGCCCGAGACCAAGTCGTACCCGTCGTTCAAAATCTTAATCATCTTTGGAATTTCAAGCGGGTCGTCTTGCAGATCACCATCCAGCGTAGCAACGTACTCCCCCTTCGCCTTCGAGAAACCAAGGGCGAGAGCTGCAGCCTTGCCGCAATTGAACTGGAAGCGATAGCCACGCATAAATGGGTATTCCTTAGAGAGATTCTCAAGAACTTCCCAGGTATTGTCGCGGCTACCGTCATCAATAGCAATGACCTCGTACTCCCATCCCGTGGGTGCCATTGCAGCCACAATCTCTTTTAGCAGGTCCGGAAGATTTTCGCTTTCTTCCTTGACCGGGATGACCATACTTAAATCCATTACAACCTCTTAGTTAGCAGCAGCTACAACCGGAGTGGAATCCACCTTCGAGGAATCTGCGGCAGTATCCGCTGGAGCCTCCTCGACCTTAATCGGGTCATCGGGCATCTGCGAAATCTGTTGCAAACTCGAGGTAAGACGGCTTCGACCGCCTTCATCAAATTCAGGAATATTCTTGAGGCCGCGAGAAAGTACTTCCAAAGCTTCCTTCTTCATACCAGCCACTTCGTACACAAAGGCCGCAGCCCAATAGCAACGCCATTCACGCGGGAACTGCTTCATGCCGAGTTCCAAGTACTTGGAAGCCATAGCGGCGAGACTATCGAGTTCAGCCTTCTTGGCAGCCGTAAACGGACGTTCCTGACGAAGCTTGGCCATTTGGTCGCGAGCATCGAAGGAAATCTGCAAGTACAGGGAAACGTAGCTCGAGAGCAAGCGTTCCGTTTCGGAGTTGACAAAAGCGGTCCCATCTCCAAGGCCACGGAACTTGTACACACTGTCAATCAAATTTGCAGTATAGGCCACATCAAATTCGTTGCGTTTCGGGGTAAGGTCGCCCTTGATTAGGTTATAAACCAGGCCTTCCTGGACCATGTACTTTTCAAGGCCCATAAAGTTCGATGAACCCACGGTCGTCGAAATTTCAATCGGCTTATCCATGTTCTGGAGGGCAAGGTCAATCACGAGCTTGTGCTGGGTAAGCATCATGCTACTATGCGTACGTTCGGCCCAATCGTGGAAGGCATCCCAAACCTGATAATGTACCTTGAACTGCAACAGCTTTGCAGAATCGGCGGCACTCAGCTGCTGACCTTCCATTTGGTCAATACGAGCCTTGAGCTGCGGCATCAAGCGTTCTGCCTGGCGCACCCATGTTGCCGTGGAGTGGTTCGGATTGCTTGCGCTGCTATTATCGAGCACCATGTCGCGGTCAATAGCTTCCTTGTCGTAGCTGAGCTTGAGAATTGGTTCATTGTAAAGCATTTGCTTAATGTACCAGTCGGTGTTACCCAAGGAGAGGTTCACCACACGCACGTCCTTACGGACACCAGCAACTTCCTGAGCGAACCACAGCGGGAAGGTGTCGTTGTCGCCATTCGTAAAGAGGATGGCATTCGGGCGACAGCTATTCAAAAGGTTGTAGGCGTAATCCCAAGGAACCCAAAGACCAGAACGGTCATGTTCCTCGTAGTTCGAAATGCACGGAACCGCAAACGAAACTATCGCGAGGAGGGCCGCAAGCGGAGCTGCAAACGAAGCCGTAGCGGCGGTCGTCGCACAGGTCAGCACCAAAACACCAGCGCCAATACCATAAATGAGGCTCATAACGATAAAAGCCGGAGTGTAGAAGTAGTCACGTTCGCGCACTTCCATGTGAACGGCTTCGGGGAACGGAGCACGCTGCCCCACCTGGGCAAATCCGCTTTCAATTTTTTTCCAGTTCTGCCAAATCGAGGAATTCTCGTACTCGGAGATTTGCTTTTCGAGAGCGGCAATCTTACCGGCGTCAGCCTGGCTTCTGCGAAGGGCTTCCACGCGAATCTTACCGCGTTCAATTTTTTGGCGCATGTCCAAAAGGTCGTTCGGATCCGGAAGGGCCGTGATATTGGCACCATTGCGATTCAAATCAGACACATTACGAGTCATCACAGAGACCCAGTAATCGTGTTCGCGCTGTTCCATGTGAGTGCCATCGGCAAAGTTGATGTAGAATAGCAAGCCAAACGAGCAAAGGATATAAAGGATAGAAAGGAACAGGCCAATGTGCAAATTGCGTTTCCACACAAATGCACAAACCATAAAGATGAGACCGTTAAAGATGAGGAAAATGAGGAGCTGCGGGAACACAGCATCGCCCATAAAATGCATCTGAGTCGGGAACTTGATGCCAAATCGCTCGATAGGTTCATTTTCGGAAGCGTCGAATGTGTAAACGCCATTGGCATAGTTAACGCCACCCACCTTGTAAGGTAGGTACTGCGCCATCTGGTAGCCACCGTAGCTCATGCTCGGGAAGCTAAGCAACTGGTGAGCAAACTGCGAACGGCGATAGAAGGCACGAGCAATCATGCTCTCGGAGCCATACTGTTTACGTTCCACAAAGTTGTTGAAGGCTTCCCAGTTTTCGGCCTTGAACAAGTTACCCAGCTGCAAATTACCCTGGTCATCGCGAATGTTAATTTCAGGGTCGTTTTCATCGATAATCGGGTTCAATTCCGAACGAATCGGAATGTAAAGGTGCGTACTATAACCAACAAGAGCAAAGAACGTGAAAGCCAGCGAAAGCTTAACAGCCTTCTGCACAGCAGGCTTGAACGGCTTCGCAAAAGTCAAAACCGTAAGAGCCACAAGGCAAACCAAAGAAATTTCAATAAAGGCAGAAACCATGTATATCACGGAACAAAGAAGCGTACCCGTAATCCAGATAGGCATACGTTCCATGATGCGCTTGGGTTCGGCAGCAAGGAGCAAAGCGAATACTGCAGGAACCGTAAGCATGGTATAAAGGTGAGCGCCCACGCCCAGGAAGGCGATGTAGCAAATGAAAATCAATATGCGGTTAGCAACATTTTCATCTTCGTTCTTCTTGTTGTACCACACAAGGCCCAAGTAAGAAACGAGCATCAAAATGAACATGGCTACGCCATAGACTTCAGCTTCCACAGCGTTGAACCAGAAGGTATCGGAGAACGTGAGGAGGAAGCCGGCCACCAAAGAAGTCGAGCCGAGAACAATCGTACGGACTTTATCCGAAATCTTACTTGCAATCTTTTCGGGGAGACGATCCGTTTTGAGAACCGTAGCCAAAAGATCCCAAGCAAAGAGTGCGGTAAGGTAAACCGTCGCAGCCGAGGAAACCACAGAAATGTAGTTCACACGCTTTGCAATTTCACCAACGAACGGCAAAAGCACAATGACCGCGCGAGCAAGGAATACAAAGAACGGTGTTCCAGGAGGATGCGGAATACCAAGAGTATTGGCGCAAGCGACAAATTCACCACAGTCCCAGAAGGACACGGTCGGTGCCATAGTCATGGCATAAACGACCAAAGCCACAAGGCAGGTGATACCAGCAAAAACATGCTTCATCCACTTTTCTTTAATCACGATTACTTATCCTTCTTCGAGGGTTGAACCACAATACCACGCTTCTGCATGAAGCCAGCCAAAATACCATTCACAAAGGAGCCCGAGTTGTCGGTGCTGTACTTGCCCGCCACCTGAACCGCTTCCGAAAGAGCAACCTTCATCGGGATGTCGGGGACGTAAAGCAATTCCACCATGGCAATGCGCACAATAATGCGGTCAAGTTTTGCCATGCGGTCAATTTCCCAGTGAACCGTAGCGGCCTTGATTTCTTCATCAAGTTCTTCGCGGTGAGCCTGCACGAGGTCCACGAGTTTCATGCCATACTTTTTTTGCTCATCGTGAAGCGGCTGAGCTTCAAGAATCCCCGGAAGGGACTCGCCAGCCGTAGCACCTGTAATTTCCATAGCGTAAAGCAATTGCATTGCAAATACGCGGGCGGGTCTAAAACTTACTTGCGACATAACAATCTCTAAATTACAAATTATCGAGTTAAAATTTACTTGCCCACCTGCTTGTACAGGTTGACCATTTCTACGGCGGTACTAGCCCAGTTGCAGCCGAGGTTCCCGGCCTTGAGGCCAGCGCGGTTCATTGCCTGGTCCACGGTATCGGTCGTGAGGATTCCAAGAATAACAGGAACCTTCCCTTCGGCAGCAAGATTTGCAATGCCACCCGTAGAGGCATTTACCACCACATCGTAATGGCTGGTTTCACCGCGGATGACAGCACCCAGGGCAATGACAGCATCAAACTTCTTGGAATCGACGAACTTGCGGCAAATGCCCGGCAGTTCAAAAGCGCCCGGAACATGAGCCACGGTAATGTCCTTGTCGGCAACACCAAGCGTCTGGAGCTGGCGGACAGCGCCCTCCAAAAGTTTGTCCGTCACCACTTCGTTGAAGCGGGCGACAGCGATAGCGACCTTCATTCCTTTTCCATCGAGGGAGTTTTTCAGTTCATTCATAGACTATCCTTCGTTTAAAACTTCTGCGGCGCCATGATCGGCTTCGTCCAACTGAAGCTCGTGGCCCATCTTTTCTTTTTTGGTCTGCAGGTAGTAGCGGTTGACCTTGTTGGGCTTGACTTCAATAGGAACGCGTTCCACGATTTCGAGACCGTACGCGGCGATACCCGTAATTTTGCTCGGATTATTCGTGAGGAGACGCATCTGCTTCACGCCGAGATCGGCCAAAATTTGCGCGCCCGTACCATACTGGCGCAAGTCGGACTTGAACCCGAGGCGGTGGTTCGCCTCGACCGTATCAAAACCTTTCTCCTGCAATTCATAAGCGCGAAGCTTGTTGCAAAGTCCAATACCGCGGCCCTCTTGGCCACGCATGTATAAAAGCACGCCACCATGTTCGCCAATAAACTTCATTGACGCCTGGAGCTGTTCGCCGCAATCGCAGCGCATGCTGCCAAAAATATCGCCCGTGAGGCATTCGCTATGAACGCGCACGTACACAGGCTTGCTAAAGTCGGGGTCACCAGCAACCCAGGCCACGTGTTCCACACCGTCGGTATTGCTGCGGTAGGCGTAAGCCTTGAAGTTGCCGTACTTCGTGGGCACATGCGGTGCGGCCACGCGCTGCACCAGCTTTTCGGTACGCAGACGGTAGGCAATCAAATCGCGAATAGAAATAATCTTGAGCCCGAACTTCTTTGCCACTTCCTGTAACTCAGGCATGCGGGCCATAGTGCCATCCTCGTTCATGATTTCGATAAGGGCGGCAGCCGGGCGCAGTCCGGAAAGTTTTGCGAGGTCCACCGCGGCTTCGGTATGGCCGGCACGGCGGAGCACGCCTTCTTCCTGGGCGTAAAGCGGAGAAATATGGCCCGGACGTCCAAAGTCGGCAGGCTTCGAGGCGGGGTCAGAAAGCGCGAGAATCGTCGCCGCACGGTCGTGGGCAGAAACACCCGTGGTGCAGCCTTCAATCTTATCGACCATGATGGTGAACGGAGTTCCCAGAATGGAGGTATTCTCGGCGGTTTGGCGCGTGAGGTTCAGTTCATGGCAACGCTTGATTGGAAGCGGGCAGCAAAGCACGCCACGGCCTTCGTGCAGCATGAAATTCACCTTTTCGGGCGTAATCTTTTCGGCGGCGATAATAAAGTCGCCCTCGTTTTCGCGGTCTTCATCGTCGACCACAATCAAGAACTTGCCGTTCTTGAAATCTTCTATGGCCTCTTCAATCGTATTAAGCAAGGTCACGTTCCTTCAAAAAATTTTCAATGTACTTGCCGAGCATGTCGACTTCCACGTTCACGATGGTACCCACCCCCCAGTTGCGAAGGTTCGTACGAGCGAGCGTTTCCGGGATGATGCAGACACGCATGGAATCTTCGAACTTTTCTGCAACCGTAAGGCTGATGCCGTTCAAGGCGATAGAACCGCGACGGATGACGTAGCGGCGGAGGTCCGCAGGGAGCTTCAAATCCACTTCCACACCCGTTTCACGGGGCGTCACCGCAATGACCTCGGTCGTAGAATCCACATGGCCCATCACAAAGTGCCCGCCCATAAAGCTATCCGCCCTGCAGGCGAGTTCCAAATTCACCAGCTTACCGGGAGCGGCCTGCTTGAAACCCGTGTTTTCGACAGTCTGGTGCATAAGGCAGAAGGTCGCCTCATCTTCGGTGCACTTTTCAATGGAAAGGCACACGCCATCGTTCGCAACACTGTCGCCCAGCTTGCACTTTTTAAAGAATCCCGGTGCTTTTAAGCGCATAGTAAGCGCATCGCCCCTGTTTTCGAGGGACACAATTTCACCGGTAGCTTGAATGATACCCGTAAACATACGCGGCAAAGATAGAAAATAGACGAGAGACGAGATATACGAAACTTTGAACTTTAGTTCAAAATAGTTGAGTTATCCACTATGTGGAGACTGCAGACGATAAAATATCAGGCAAAACAGCAACTACGCCACAAGGCGGGCCCAAAGAATGCGGGAAAAACGCATCTAAGGGTCAATGCGCATCATTCATTGCGAATGCAGCGAACGCTATAGCTTGCGTATTTGTATCCACCATCCTGTGAAAACTTATCTTCACTAAAAAACAGTGAGCGACTAAAGGCGTCCATTTCCGAAATTTCGGTAGAAGACCAAAACACGCTATAAAAGCCGACATCACCCGAGGCGCCCGAAGGATACGCGTTAAATCCAAAAAGGTCTGTACCATCGGCAACGCGTTTTCTTGACATTTCAGCAAATTCCTTCCACCCGGTCGTAGATTTTAAGCTCACACCCGATTTTTCCTGTCCATTGTACAAATCCACGAAATGAGCCAAAGCCTTCCATTCCGCCGTATCGGGCAAATGCCAACCGACTGGGCAAACCTTAATTGCCGTATTCCAGCAATAATGACGGCCATACGGAGTCTCGTATTCCAGGGTATCGCCGGTTTTGTAATTCAAATTCTCGGCCATCCAAACTTGAGACCCGATTTTAACGATTCTATACTTTTGCAAGTCCCTACCGTCGGTCATCCAAGCTTGCAAATGTCCATTTTCACAAGCAAATTCATGATCATCAAGATTATATGGTTGCGCGCCACAAACCGGTTTCCCATTTAGATTCGGCGCAACATCAATGGATTCTTCGGAATCTACATTATATATAAGATGAACGGATTTCACATCCAAGCAATGGTTCGCAACCCACGCCCTTCCGTTGCATGTGAATATCAACGAGGAATCCGTCACAAAAAGATTTTCCCCATGATTTGATTCATCGCAAGTTTGTTTAGAAAGTTTTTGTCCACCATCAAGAACTGCAACAAACTCATCGGCCGCTTTTTTGGACGGACAATCGTTACCGCAAGCAACAAAGACCATTGCCATAGCGGCAGTGACCTGCATCCAAAATTTAAATTTCATTTGCCCCTCCATAATAATTTTTCAGCTAGTTTCGCACGCAGCGAATGCTATAGCCGTACTCTTTGCTATTGTAGAACGTTTCAAACGAAACCGTGTTATAGTCAAGAGCCATAAAGCCAGCGATTTCCATGGAACCTTCCGAAGCACTCCAGAAATACCCTCTATAGCCTTGTTCAGCGTAATCGAACTTACCCGCAGGGAGTGCGGCAAAGCCATAGAAATCAACACCCAGAGAAGTTCCATTGTCTTTTACCCACCCCGAAGAAGATTTCAGGCTCGTTCCAACGTCAACACCGCTGTTATCATATTCGACAAAAGCATACAAAGTATCAAATTCTTGTGCGCTCGGCAGGTGCCAACCCTCTGGGCAAACACCATGAATATTTTCGCCCAATTCACAGGTCGTTCCACCACCGCAGCCCATGGTCTTGCGAGAGAACAAGCCGGCGGAGTCGATGGCTGCACTCCACATATAGAGTCGACCATACATATCACAAAAATTTGACATATCGAAATAACAAAAACTAGAGGAATCCAAAATCATTTCGGAATTTTCACCCTTAACTTCAAATACATAGCGGTAATTGAGGTTTTGAGCCATCCAGATTTGCGAGCCTATTTCAACAGTCTTGTACACCTGGTCATCGCGTTCATCAAGGTATTCACCATAAGAAGCGCTGGAATTCAGGAAATCAGTCGTGACATAACGGCATTTGTGTCCCTTGGGGCAATTCTTTTTATAGTAACCGTCTTCTTTAATTCCGCCATCCGAAATCGAGGACGACGATTCCTCCGAAGAACTGCTCACGGAACTGCTGTAATATTCTTCTTCCTCTTCAGAAGAACTGCTAACTTCCTCTTCAGAAGATGAAGAAGTTTTGGACTTTGCAGAAGACGAGCTTTTCGCTTTGGAACTGCTAGAAGCCTTTGCGCTAGAGGAACTATTGGAAACCTTTTTAGAGGAGGAACTTACGGCAGAGGATGATTCAGCAAATTCTTCATCATCAATATCATAAAAATCGGATGTGGCATTACCGCAGGCTACAATAAAGAGAGCCATAAAACCGAACAAGATTAAATACTTTAAGTTCTTCAAGGTATCTTCTCCAACCTATATCCACTATAAAAATATTTTACACGACAAATATAAAATGTTACTCAAGTATGGTAGTACACGGTAAGCACATCCATACCGATTATTGCGGATTCTTTGGCAATAATTTGGACAGGAAGGTCCGGAAAGGCCAGTCCCTCGCGAATTTTGCCCGATTCGACCCCCTGGTCCAGCAAGAATTCGACCTTCGGGTCGGTAGACCGCCACAAGTCCAGACGGTTCCAAAGAGGCAGGCCCGGCGCACCCCCCGATTCAGCAAAAAGCAATGAAGCTAGACCCGCTCCAGGCTCGACCATCAAACGATGCATCCCACGATTCGAGAGGTCAGCAACCATTTCTCCCCAATTTTCCGCAAAACCTGAGTGACTCAACAAAACGACATCGTTCAACGCCCCCAAGACGGGCTGCGCCACACACGAATAGACCATCACTCGAGATGGATTTTGGAGACCTTCCAAAAGAATCCTGGAGCGTTCCACTTCTTGAGCAGTGAACTCATGATGCCCCGCCCAGACGATTTTTACGGGATTATTCCCCTCGGCATAACGAACATCCAAGCTAGGATTATCGGCAAGGAGAGTTCCCGCCCCCACAAGGACGGCATCGCTCATAGCCCGAAGTCCGTGGTTCCAGCAATTGGCGCCCTCACCCGTGATTTTTAGCGGTTGACGGGAGCCATCTGCAGCAACAAGCCCCATAAAGCCTTCTTCCGACACCGCAGATTTCACTTCAACAAAAGTACGTTTGTTACGTACAAAATAATCATACGCTTCAAAATAGCGTTCTATTTCTGCATAAACGGAATGTCCTTCGACTTCGGCTTCTTCACGAGACGTTTGCGTAGAACAACCAAAGACCTTGCATTCTGTAGACGCGTCCGCCACACTTTCTAAAAAGGCTGAATCAACCATCGCACGGATGCACGCCTCCAGACCTTCAAAGACTTCTATTCCGGCGTCCTCCAAAATACGACGGCTGTTCCCGCGCACCACGGGATTCGGGTCCGAATGAGCAAAATAAACCTGCTTGATTCCAGCATCAATGATGGCCTTGGTGCAGGGGGGCGTGCGGCCATAATGGCAGCAAGGTTCGAGAGTCACGAAAATGGCCGCGCCGCGGGCGAGTTCGCCCGCGTCACGCAGCGCCATAACTTCGGCATGTGCGCTCCCGGGGCGCTGCGTACGCCCCTTCCCCACAACAATTCCGTCCTTCACAACGCATGCCCCTACCGCCGGATTCGGGCGGCTTTCGCCAATGGCCAAAAAAGCCTGCGACAGCGCAAGTTGCATGTAATTCGTAAACGACTGCATAGGACGGCGATACGACCAACGAACGGTGAACAGCTAGCCTCCAACCACTAGTTGGCCGGGAAAGCCAAGAAACCGCCGACCACGTTAAACACCTGGGTGTAACCGTTCTGAATCAAGAAATTCGAAACGGCCATGCTGCGCTTTCCGCTACGGCAGAAGATAAGCAGGTCCTTGTCCTTCGGGAATTCAGCAAGACGGTGTTCCGCTTCCTGAAGCGGAATATTGATGGAACCCGGAGCAGTCCCTTCGGCCACTTCACCCGGTGTGCGTACGTCAATAAGTACTGCACCGGCCTTTTGCATTTCAAGAGCCTTGGCCCAATCGATATTCGTGATTTGAGCCTTCGGAGCTTCGGGGGCCGGAGCCGCGGGAGCAGGAGCCACAGCAGCCGGAGCCGGAGCAGCCTCCGCTTTCTTTTCGGCGTTGGCTTCATTGCAGCCAACAAACAAGAACGTTGCACAAATCAAGAGACCGAACATTTTTTTCATTTTTTATTCCTTTTTTTTAGTTAAATCTCGTCAGTAAAGTCCCTGCGATCAAGCAGAATGTAAATGGCGATAGCGCCCCTGGTAAGGTTGTCATCCTTCTTTACAGGAATCGCATTGAACATCAACAAACGATCTTCGCGATCAAAACCGCCCTTCCAGGCGATACTTCGCCCCGTATCAAAAACTTCCAATAAAATCTTGGACATGTAGGTCAGGAACTTTTTACCAACCACCTGTTCCAGACTCTTTCCTAAAGTCTCTTTGGGGTTAATAATCTGGAAGTCCGTTGCAAAGGCTTGGTTACAAGCTTGAATTTTAAAGTCCCTATCCACATGAACGAAACGAACATCCGGGAAAGACATCGCCACAGACTGCATATAAGTGGTTCCATTATCATCCCCAAAAACAGAATTGTCAAGAACGACATCCATGCGTCGGGCCGTTCCCTGCAAAACCAAGCGGTTGGACTCATCCGTACAAAGTTTTCCGCGCAAACCATACCAGACAAGCGTATTCTCGGGTCCATAAAAACGCACCTTGAGGGTTTCAAACGGGTCCCCGCGGAACCCGAAGTTACGGTAGTCCTTCACGCGTTCATTGAGTACCGAATCTAAAAGAGCGTAATCACCATCGGGCATCAGCTTGTGAATATCCACAGTTCCCACCGACTGCGGAATCACGCGATGTTCCTCGTCCATCATCGGGGTAAGCAGTTTCATGCTGCGTTCTTCAACGTCAAAACTCCAAAGGAAGTCTCCCGTATTGCGCAAAAGCGATTGAAAGCGGTCTTCCAAAATTTCCTTTTCAATACGGTTTTCATTTTCCTTGGAAATATTTTTCACAAAGCATACATAATAAAGCTCTTCGGAACTTACCTTCTGGAGCGAAATGCGCATTTCGTACCACAGGGACTTGGAACCCGAGGCATCGTCAAAACGGTTCTCGGACTGAATCGAAAACAGGAACGGCATTTCAAGATGCTTTTCTATTTCATCGAAATAGGTACGCATGCGATTCCAGCTGCTGGTTCCAAGAATCTCGGAAAAAGTACGTCCGCGACTCAACTGGTCAAAAAGCGGGTCAGACATATAAAGCGGAAGACCGTACAAGAAATCCATCTTTTGCGACAAAACCACAATGTACTCGTTCAGGTTTCCCCAAAAGCGTTTATACAACTTCTGCTTATTATGGTTATCGCGAAGGAGCAATACCGTCACCACCGTCGATATTAACAAAAGAACGCAAAGGAACGCCCAAATAATATTCGGCGTAAAACTATTGACTTCGACAACAGATTGCATTCACATTCTCCATAAACAACGGACAACCCTAAAATAATCATTTTTTTAAGGTTTTGACCAGCCAAAGAGCATTCCAGTCCAAATCTTCGCCACCCATTAGCCTTGAACCGCCCAAATTCCACCCATCAAGGTTCAAACTCGCCCCGAGGGATACCGCAAAACCGGGCGCACGAAAGCGAGACTCTACACAAACGTACGAAAAACAGAGCGAATACCCGAACACCGTGTAATCCTGTTTCCAGTTCGCCATCACACAAAAACTGGAAGAAGGCGTCCAAAAGAGCGCCGCCGAAGGTTCAGGCCCTTCGTCAGCAAATCCCCCGACATCAACGGCAAGCAGCAAAGAACGGAATCGTGCCAGGGCCCTGACGTCAAAAAAATGACGCGTCCAAAAATCGCCACCAGGATTCCACTCCATCGAAAGCGCATAGCCCGCCCCAAAGCCAAAGTAATCCCACACTAAAGAGGATTCCAAATACCCCCGACTCACGGCGTAAAGGGAATCGAGTTCCCCATAATCGTAAACAAAGGCGCCACGATACCTCCTGTACTCCCAGTTGGCAAAAGCCGAATAATGAGATTCATCAACATCTTTGCCCAAAGTACCGTACGCGACACCAAAACCGGGAGCACCATAGGCGTTCAGAACACTGGACCACGCAAAAGGCGAAACAGGAGAAGGCTCTGCTGGCGACAGCGAAAACGCCTTGGCCCACACGCAGCACAAACAAATTAACACCATCAAATTACGGACGTACCACAAAACCCACCACCTTTTCAAAAGAGCCCTGCTTAAACGACACGTAACACACCCCTATTTTGCACTTATCCTGAGCGGGAACATCAAGCCATGAAGAAGAACCCGAAGGAATCGATTGTTTCCACACGCCATGCCCTGCCGAATCCAAAAGCCGAACACGAACTTCGGACTCGCTCGTCACGAGCACCCGCAAAGGTGCCCCGCGTTTGCGCACGACTCGTGTCGAGAGTTTGAACTTGAACGGATCCTCGTCCGTTGATTCCGACGAACTTCGCTGAAACCCCGGCGTATTTTCGGCGAGACCGAGCCGCGGGTTAAAGCCCAAAGGACAAGCCACCGTATTCTTGTTCCAAAAAGCGCTATCCACAGGAGTCTGGTCCACGCACAACGTAAGACTCCCTGCCGTATTGTTCAAAAAGCCAAGCGAAGCAAAAAAGATTCGCACATCCGAGAATCCCAGCTGTTCTCGCAAACCCGCCGTATCCTTGGTAATCAAGACGCTCTCGTAGGGTTGCAGAGAATCTGGCAAGCCGCCCCAGGCATTACCGCGACCGCAAAAACTCAACCGCGAAAGCGGTAACGCCGCTTTGGAGGCATTATACACTTCCACCCATTCGGGCAAGGGTTCTTCGGGGCAATGGTGAACTTCGGATATTACCACAGGAGCGTTTCCAGGAACAACGAACAAAGAATCAAGCGTGTCGTTCGCAGGAGCCGCATCCATAGGCAAAATCAGCCGGACCCACGCCGACCCGCGTGTTCGGACGTCAAAAGAAAATGTTCCCGACAAGAGCGTTTCACTTGAGCGCCACAAGCCCGTTCCCAAGTCAAGCACTTCCAGCGAAGCCTTTGCAGAGTCACAGCCCGTCAAAAAACCGCGAAGCGACCATTCGCCATCGGCATATTTTGCGCGTCCCCAAGAAAGGCCGCAATCCTGAATGCCAATTTCGTAATCCGCATTCGCCGTTCCAAACGTTTCTTTCGAGAGAACCCAGTCGTCACCCTCGCCCACCCGCTGGAACGAGGAACCTTCCTTTGGAATCGAGAGCGAAACGGAATCCGCGCAAGATCCCGCCCAAAGTTTCCAATAACTTTCACGAGAATTCGGGAGCGTCAAGGTTCCAAGCAACCCGCACGCGAGGGAATCTCGCTTAGGACACTGCGTACTATCGTGGACCAGCACCATGCGGTTCGCGTTCCGCGGGAACCTAAAGGCGAGAGCTGCCTTTTCTTCGAACCGTACATAAAGTGAATCCGCACGAAATTCGTCAAACCGAATTTCGACAAATTCACCCTCGTTATCGCTCACAAACTTTGGGTCCGGGAAAATTTCCACGAACATCGGGCAAGCCCAAACAAAGCCAATGAGCCAAAAGCAGCAGGCGCAAAAAATGCAGCGCAGCCTCTTAATACAGCGCAACCCATTTACACTGCACAGTTTTTTAACACCGCGCAGTCCTTTTTTATGCAAAGAACGCAAAAATCACCCCCTGGGGGTGTCCCGATTCCACCGCCGGCCAAGCCGGGCGCCGCCCAAAGGAGCAGTTTCGGGATCAGTCGACCGAGTGGTCGCCTGGAAGCATATAGGCAAGCGGGTTCACCGGGCTATTGTTGACCCAGACCTCGTAATGGAGGTGCGGGCCCACAGAACGGCCGGTATTACCCATATAACCAATTATTTGATAACGGTGTACAAACTGGCCCGGCTGCACCAGCATCATCTGCATGTGGCCATAGCGGGTTTTGATCCCGTTTCCGTGGTTCAAAGTCACGAAGTTACCAAAAGTCGAACTCAGCTGGGCGATTTCCACAGCGCCATCGGCTGCCGCAAAAATCGGAGTCCAGCGGTCATTTGCAATATCGACACCCTGGTGCATTTTTCCAACTTCTCCCGTCACCGGGTGAATACGCGGACCAAAAGCAGAAGCGTAGCGGCCGCGCGTCGGAGAAATGGACGGAACATAACGCCACATGGCCTGGTTCTGCCCAATGTAATCGGTCAGGGAGGCGAACGAAGAACCGTTGTTGCTCAATTTGCCCTGCAACTGATTTGCAGTTTCACGCAAAACGGCCATTTTTTCAAAAACCGGCGAGGAACGGCGAAGAAGGGCCGAGTCAGGAGACAAGGCGCCGCCCGTCGCAAGTTCACGGGATTCGGAATCCGGAATCGGAAGGCCAAACTTGGAATGGAGGCGCTGTTCATCCCTCAAAAAGTCCGCAGAAGTCCCCGACAGGTAGTCCAGGGTCCCTTCAATCTGCGAAAGTTCGTTATTCAAGTCGGCACGATCGCCCAACACGTGGTTCAACACACCGTCATACACGGTCGTCGTCGAAAGCTGAACCAAAAGAAGAGCAAGGCCAACCAACACCAGAATACGCAAAACGGGCCAGCCTTTAAACAAAAAGGCCGGAACGTGCAAAGTCACGGACTTTGACGAATTCTGAAAGTGTATTGTGGTCTTATAAAACTTCACGAGTTTGAAAAATAGTAAAAAGCCCCAAAAATGCAAATAAAGACCACTTATTTAGCGTAAAACACGACAAAAAGGGCTTTTTTTTACAAAAAACGGGACAAAGTGAGAGAAAAGTTACCTAACCCCATGTGCTAGACGGGGTTATCTATATCAACAAAGGAGGCCGGCACCCCGAGTTCGTCCTGGATTTTTTGCGCCAGGGCGCGCACACCAAAGACCTCGGTCCGGTGGTGACCCGCCGAAATGAGGTTAAAACCGAGTTCTTCGCAAGTTATCGGGACCGATTCCTTGATTTCACCCGTCACAAAGGCGTCGCAGCCAAAGTCCAGCGCCTCCTCGACGCCACTCGCCCCGCTGCCACTGCAAATGGCCACACGCTTGACGCTCTCGGACCCGTAAAGAAGCTTATTCTGCACCCCATGCGAGAATGCCCTCTCCGCCACAGCGACGAACTCCGCCTGCGAAAGCGGATTTGCGAACTCCGCAATCCAGCCTACCGGACGTTCGCCTTCGCGCATAAAGCCGTCCACAATGTTTAGACCCATCGCCTTCGCGATAAGCGCGTTGTTCCCGACTTCCGGGTGCCCGTCCAGCGGGAGGTGGAACCCGTAAAGACTGATCCCGTGCTGCATCAGGCGGCGCATGCGTTCACCGAACTTGCCCGTAAGCACACGGTCCTCGCCCTTCCAAAAACCGTTCGGGTGATGGACAATAATACAGTCGGCGTGATTCTCGATGGCGGCATCGATCAGGCGGTCGCGGAAACTGACCCCCGTCACCACGCGAGTCACCTGGTCCCCCGCTTCCACGCAAAGACCATCTACGCAATAATCCCTGAACAACTGGGGTTCCAAAAGGTTATCTAGCCAAAATGAAAATTCAGATAGTTTCATGGTTTAAATTTAACATTAAATCCCCAAAAACGTTTTTTTACCATAAAATGAGGCAACAATCATTGTCAACCTTTATGCGTTTTTATACATTTATGCATAGATTTATCGAAACGCCACATGTGGCAACATTTCCATAGGAATATATATGGCACATTATCTGTTTACTTCCGAATCCGTGTCCAAGGGTCACCCGGACAAGGTCTGCGACCAAATCTCCGACGCCATCCTCGACGCTTGCCTTGCGCAAGACCCGAACAGCCGCGTCGCTTGCGAAACGCTCGTGAGCACGGGCCTCGTGGTGATCAGTGGCGAAATCACGACCAAGGCCGTGATTGACTACCAGCAGATTGCAAGGAAGACCATCAAGGGAATCGGATACGTGAATCCGGAACTCGCCTTTGACTACAAGGGCTGCTCCGTGCTCGTCGCGATGGACAAGCAGAGCCCGGATATCGCACAGGGCGTCGACGCAAAGGCTGCCGCCGGTAAGGACGGCGCAGAACAGGGTGCCGGCGACCAGGGCATGATGTTCGGTTTCGCCTGCGACGACACCAAGGAATTGATGCCGCTCCCGATCAGCCTCGCCCACAAGCTCATGGAAAAAATCCAGGAACTCCGCGAAAAGGGCAAAATCAAGTGGCTCCGCCCGGACGCCAAGTCCCAGGTCACCGTGGAATACGACGAAAACGACCGCCCGGTGCGCGTGCAGAACGTGGTGATTTCCACCCAGCACGACGAATTCGTGAACGGCAAGGAACTCAAGCCCGCCACCATCAAGAAGGTGATTTACGAAGAACTCATCAAGAAGGTGATTCCCTCTAAGCTCCTCGACAAGAAGACCGAAATCCTCGTGAACCCGACCGGCAAGTTCGTGATCGGCGGCCCCCACGGCGACTGCGGCCTCACCGGTCGTAAGATTATCGTCGACACCTACGGCGGCATGGGTCGCCATGGCGGTGGCGCATTCAGCGGCAAGGACCCCTCGAAGGTGGACCGCAGCGGCGCATACGCAGCCCGCTACGTGGCAAAGAACATCGTGGCGGCAGGCCTCGCCCGCCGTTGCGAAGTGCAGGTTGCCTACGCTATCGGTTACCCGAAGCCGGTTTCCGTTCTCGTGAACACCTTCGGTACAGGCAAGATTAGCGACCGCGACATCGAAGCCCTCGTTCCGCAATTCTTCGACCTCTCTCCGGCAGGCATCGTGAAGATGCTTGACTTGAAGAAGCCGGGCTACCAGGCAACCGCCGCCCTCGGCCACTTCGGCCGCACCGGCGCCCGCTTCACCTGGGAAAAGACCGACAAGGCTGCCGGCTTGAAGGCCGCCGCTAAGATCAAGTAAAACGATTTTACAAAAAGCAAAGCGACTCGTTTGAAACGAGTCGTTTTTTTTACTTCGCTTCGAGAAGCTTCCGGACTTGCTTCGCAAACGTTTCCAAACTCGGGTCTCTAGCGCCCATCAAAAGAATCGTGTCGCCAGGCTTCGCGTACTCCACCATCTTCTTCGCGCATTCCATGCGGTTCTCGATGTACACGGCTTCGCAACCCTTCAAAATCAAGTCGTCGGCCAGGTCGCCTGCGCTGATGTCGCGGGTCACGGTACCACCGGCATAGTAGATTTCGCTGAAGAACATCACGTCGTTTTCGCGGTCTTCACCGATGTCTGCCGGGCGCAAAGTCTTCGCCATGAAGTCAACAAGGTCCTTACGCAAAAAGCGAGTCGGTCCAAAGCCGTGCGGCTGGAACCATGCAAGCACGCGACCTTCGGAAAAGTCCTGAGCGCTCCTGATACTCGCAGCAATCTTTGCCGGGTTATGGGCGAAGTCGTCGACCAGAGTCACGCCATTAAACGTGCCCAGAATCTGGTGGCGGCGGAACACGCCCGGGAACGTCGAAAGCGCATCGGCGCAAGTATGGAGTGAAACACCAGTGCGCAAAGCAGCAGCCGTTGCCGCCAAGGCGTTCTCCATGTTGTGCTTACCCGGCAGCGGAACTTCGAACTTCACAAGTTCAGCCTTGTGGCGCACGCGGAACTGGATATGCGTTCCCACACTCTTGAAATCAGTCCCCTGAACGCTCACGTAGCTTTCCGTACCAAAATCAAATTCGCGACCGGCGCTGAACTTTTTTGCCAGCGGGTGAGCATCGTTCACTATAAGGACGTTTCCTTTATCTAAAATATTGTGACTAAACTTCAGGAAGATATCTTCCAGTTCGTAAATTTCCTTGTGGTCCTTATCGACATTCAGGATAAGACCTATTTCCGGCTCGTAACGAACAAGCGTTCCATCGCTTTCGTCAGCTTCCACAACGAGCCATTCGCCCTTGCCGCTCACAGCGTTGCCAATCTTTCCCTGCGCCTGCAAATTCACGAGACCTGCGCCCGTCATCACGGAAGGCTGCAATCCGGCGTATTCCAGAATGTGGTAAATCATCGCCGTCACGGTCGATTTACCGCTCGTACCGCTCACTGCAATCGTGCGGGTCTCCTTCGAAATCTTCGCGAGCATTTCACTCCTGTGCATCACCGGGATGGAGAGTTCCTTGGCGCGCTTCAAGTCCGGGTTCGTATCTTCAATCGCGGTACTCACAACAACAGCATCGAGGCCAGCAACCACGCCGGAACCGTTCTGCGCAAAGCACTTCACGCCGCATTCTTCAAGCTGCGCCATAACCTTCGGCTTTTCGCACTTGCCGGCCAGGAATTCTCCGAACTGACGGTCGGAACCGCGGACTTCAACGCCCCTGCCTACCAGATACTGCGCAATAGCACTCATGCCCACGCCAGCAACACCAATAAAAAAGTAAGATGACATAACACTTCCGTTTTAAAAGGCGCAAACGCGCGCCACAATTTTCATCCGAGAATGTAGTAAAAACGTTTTAAAATTTTTCATTTTCCCTCTTGACCCTCCCCTTGGGGCAGGGCGTATATTTGTATCGTTGCCAGACGAGGCAGCACAAGTGCACAAAACCGGGCGAACGCCCTCCGCGGAAAAATGAAACAGACAAAATTAAAAATAGGCGAATTCTCTCAACTGATGCAGGTGACGGTCAAGACCCTGCGGCACTACGAACAGATTGGAATTTTGAAACCTTGCGAAGTGGACCAGTGGACAGGCTACCGCTACTACAAACTGGAACAGATGCAGCAACTGCAGAGCATCCGGCACCTGAAGGACGTCGGCTTCTCGCTGGAAGAAATCCGCGAAATGATGGAAAACAATTCCCTCGTCCCGGGCATCGAGCAACTGGAATCAAAAATCCACGCCTGCGAAGAGGAACTGAAAATTCTCCTCGCCCGCAGGGAACGCTTGCACCAGATGGTGGATTCGCAAAGGAAACTAAACTCTATGGACAAAATAAGCATCCAGGAACTCCCCGAAATCATCGTCGCAAGCCACCGCGAAACAATCCCGAACTACGAAGCCGTGGGCCCCATGTGCGTAAACGTCATCGGTCCCGAAATGCAGCGCCTCGGCTGCAAGTGCCCGCCTCCAGGCTACTGCTTCACCATCGAGCACAACAAGGAATACTCCCCCACCGACATCGACATCGAATACTGCGAACAAGTCGAAGAAATGGGAACGGATTCCGAAATCATCCAGTTCAAGAAACTCGACGCCGTAAAAAGCGCCCTCTGCTACAAGCACTACGGCCCCTACGACAGGTTCTACCAATCGTACACCGAAGTGTTCAAGTACATCGAGAAGGAAGGCTACCGCATCGTCGGGAACCCGCGCTGCTGCTACGTCGACGGCATCTGGAACCAGGAAGACCCCGAAAAATGGCTCTCCATAATCCAGGTCCCCGTGGAGAAGTAAACTAAGACAAGCCCGTTACCTCTGTCAAGCCTGTTTCAACAAAATCACTTCAGGAACATAGCCATGTAGTAAGGCAACGTAATCTTTCGCCCAGCGACACCCACATTATTCTCAGATAGTTTGTAGCAGACGTCCACTTCGTATTGGGGATTTTTGAGGACCGTATCCGAAGACTTGGTATTGCCGGTGGTAGCCTTTACCTCAATGAGGGCCGTTTCGCCACCGACCATGGTGACGAAGTCTATTTCCAGCCCGGAATCCTTGTGGAAATAGAACAGGCTCCGCCCCTGTTTGGAAAAACTGTCCGCGATGATGTTTTCGAAGATGGCTCCCTTGTAAAAGCCCAGTTCGCCAGACAGAATCTTGAATGTAGCCCCTTCGCCAAGCATGGCGATGAACAGCCCGGAATCCTGCATGTAAAGTTTGAATACGTTATCAATAGCGCCCCCTTCCAGGGGTGCGCTTATGGACGAAAGGTTCTTGCACTGGTTCACGATTCCACTGTCCAAAAGCCACTGGATTGCCGCCTGGTAATGTTCGGAACGCCCCTTCTTTTCTAGTGCGGAATAGACGAATTTCTTGTTTTCCTTTGCAAGCTGCCCAGGAATGGAATCGAAAACGCGATTGATGCGGCTGAGCAGGGTCAGGTCAGTTTCTTCGTTCTCATTTTCATCCAAATGCTTGCCAAAGTCGTCCCGATATTCCTCAAGAATGTCGCGCTGTTCCTGACTCACCACGTTCATGTCGCCCGTGGCGACGAACCGATCCACTATGTAGGGCAAGCCACCCACGCAAATATATTCCTTAAAATAGCGGAGCATAGCCGTGTGAGTCGCCTCGCTTACCGGGGTGCGGCTCTCGTAGCAGCCTCTCAGGTAATCGATGACATTCTCGCCAACGCCCTTTGCCCACAGAAACTCCTCGAAGTCCATGGGCTTCATGTAGACAATATGTTCAAAGCCGGTAGGCACGCCCTTGCCTTTCTTTTTGTTGTAACCCTTGATGCCAAGGAGAGAACCTGTACAAATGACATCAAACCGTCCGTCTTCACAAAACGGCTTCACGCTCGCCCTCGCGTTTGCGCACTCCTGGACCTCGTCAAAAATGAGTACAGTCTTGAAAGGCACCATTCTTGTGCCGGGAAGCATGGCGGAAAGGTCCATGATCATCCTGTCAACATTCAGGTCGCCTTCAAAGACCTTCTTGGCGGAATCCCTTTCCTTGAAGTTTACATACACGACATTGGCGTAATGATCCTTTGCGAATTGCAGGACGCTGCTGGTCTTGCCGATTTGGCGCATACCCTTGACCACCAATGCCTTCTTCTTGCCGGAAGAATTTTTCCAGTTTTCAAATGTCTTGAGGATTTTTCGCTTGAACATGGCTTTCCCGCTTTTTAACAAATATACACTTTTTCAAGCGACTTTTAGCAAAACGACAACACTTTTTTCAGCGAGTTTCCAAGATTTTCTGACAAAAAACGCTAATTTGGCGCCAGTCAAACCTTTTTTCGGCCCCGGCGCTCCTCATGCATCAATTTAATTTCTTCTTCAATTTCCTCTTCGCTCATGCCTGCCGTACCGTTTTTATGAGCCTCAGCATTAGCAGCTTGAAATGCGGCTAAAATTCCTGTTGGATTATCAACATTCTGCGATATGGTCGTCTTGACTTCGAAAGGCAAGCCCTTTTCAACAAGAACGCGCTTAAAGAAAATATTGAGCAACAAAAGGAGCCGACATGCCAAAGCAGACCCTCGTTTTCAAAAGCGCTGTTCAACTATCCCTAAAAAACGGGCAGATGAACATTTCCTACAAAGACAATCCCGAGCAGGAACACTTCCGGGCCATCGAGGACATCGCCATGATCCTTGTGGACAACCATTCCGTAAGCCTCACGGTTCCGCTTTTAGGGGAACTTGCCGAGAACAACGTGGCCGTAGTCTTTTGCGACCAGAAGCATATGCCAGCATCCATGCTCATGAACCTCGATGCGAATTGCAGGCAAGAAAAGTTCTTCCGCCTGCAACTGGAGGCTAGCGAGCCCACTAAAAAACAGATGTGGAAAAACGTGGTCGAAACAAAAATCCGGAACCAGGCGCAGCTACTCGAAACCCTTGGCCGAAGCACAAACAAACTAACCCGCTACACAACCAGTGTCCGCAGCGGAGACACCACAAACTGCGAAGGGCACGCCGCGCAAATCTACTGGAAAGAACTCATGGGCAAAGGATTCATCCGCGACCGATTCGGAGAATTCCCGAACAGTTTCCTGAACTATGGTTACACGATACTCCGCGCAGCAACCGCACGAGCCCTCATGGGGAGCGGCCTCCTCCCCGCCCTCGGAATTTTCCACCGCAACTACTACGACGCATTCCCGCTCGCCGACGACATCATGGAACCCTACCGACCGTTCGTCGACCAAGTCGTCATCCTGCTTATCACGCAAAAGCAACGCAAATTGACAAAGGAAGCGAAGCACGCTTTCCTGGAACTTTTCTACAAGGAAGTCCCTTTCGGGGAGCAGATCGTACAGCTCGGAACATGCCTCACCTACACGGCGGCATCCGTGGCAAAGTTTTTCGCTGGCGAAACCAAGGCTATCGCCTATCCGAGGGTTATATGTGGGTAATAGCAGTATTCGACTTTCCAAGGCATTGCAGGAGCGGTCGTAAAAACATGTCTGACTTCGTAGCGGAATTGGAAAAGGACGGTTTCTCAAAAATCCAGCGGGGCATGTACGCCAGGTACTGCACAACAATCAAGAACGGGAACATGCACAAGGCGAGAATCGCCACGGCAATCTGCCCCCGGTCAACAATCTGCCTGTTCAGTATGGCCGACAGGGAATTCAACGAAATCTACAGCCACTTCGGGAGCACCAAGCCGCCAAAAATTTGGCCAAAAAGCGTTCAAGCCGAATGCAGCGAAAACAAATTCATTTGTTTTCATTGCTGAGGCGTAGAGCGGACGCCAAAGGCGTCAAATCCAAAGATTTTATCGAATTTTTCTGATTTTTTCAACGGCAAATCGCTTGCGAACCCGCATAAAATAAGGTATCTTAGCAAAGGACATCTTATAGGGGCTCTTTTTAAACCCGGGGAAAACATTGACACAGGAACGCTTATCCGTTCCGTTGAATATGAAGTGAGGGTGCTGAAATGACAATTTTAGAATATGCAAGACAGAACGAGGCCGAGTTAAAATCTTTCGTAGAAGGACTTGGATTTAAGTACACTCAAAAGTTTTGGTCTCCCGTACTTGATTATAAGGGAGTGTCCTTTATTTTCGATAAGGATATGGATAGTTCCGCACTGAAAGGCATAGAAAAAGCGGAAGACCTTTTTCCGCTTTTGCTAGAAGTTGAACCGCAAGACAAAAATAGTCTAGACTAGTCTACGCCGTAGAAAGGCATGATTTCAATCTTATAGGGGCTCTTTTTGAACTCGGGGAAAACACAAGTTGATGGTGCCTCTTATTGTTGGCTCTATCAAGCCATTTCATACGATTTCGGAGTCATAGCAAAAAAAAGTTGGTTTCGTAAGCCCCTCGGAAATTGTTTTTTTTCGCTACATAATTGCAGAATTCCGACTGTTTCGGCAGGTTAGACCACCGCAGCGTTCCGTAGCTGTACGATTTGACTGGACAGAGCCTTTCTAAAATTTTAACTTCAACGCAAAAAAACGTATATAA
>JAKSIM010000021.1 GCA_024398845.1 Fibrobacter sp.
AATCCGCGCGATCGTCGCATGCCCAACCGTCCGAGTGACGGAACCCGTATCAACGAAGATATCCATATCTCCCCGATTCGTCTCATCAAAGAGGACGGCGAAGCTGTTGTCATTGAGACGTCCAAGGCATTGCAAATGGCGAAGGACGCCGGACTGGACCTCGTGGAAGTCTCTCCGAACGCCAAGCCGCCTGTATGCAAAATCATCAACTACGGCAAGTACAAGTTCGAACAGCTCAAGAAAGCTAAGGCCGCCAAGGCCAAGCAGCACGTGGTGAAGCTCAAGGAAATCAAGATGCACCCGAAGACTGCCGAGAACGACTACCTGTACCGCATCAAGCAGGCTTCTGAGTTCTTGCAAGATGGTATGAAAGTCAAGCTTATTATGCAGTTCCGTGGCCGCGAAATGGCTCACATGGACTACGGTAAGCGCCTAATGGAACGAGCCAAGGAAGACTTGCTCCAGTTTGGCGATTTGGAAATGGATTCACGAGTAGAAGGCAACACAATGCTCTCTATTTATGGTCCAAAACGTGGTGCTGCTCCAGCTCCTAAAAAGCCGGACCAGTCACCGAAGCCCGCAACCGAGCCAGAGGCAGCAGGTGAGGCTTAACAATAAACCCATGAGGTAAAAATGCCTAAGATGAAAACACATAGCGGTGCTAAGAAGCGCTTCCGCGTGACCGGTTCCGGCCACGTCAAGTTCAAGCGTGCTGGCATGCGCCACATTCAAGCC
Organism: Fibrobacter sp.; assembly: GCA_024398845.1. GTDB lineage: Bacteria > Fibrobacterota > Fibrobacteria > Fibrobacterales > Fibrobacteraceae > Fibrobacter. Next base: position 736 of record JAKSIM010000021.1, read on the forward strand.
AAGATGACCACTAAGCGTAAGCGCAACCTTCGCAAGGGCGCTCTCGTTAAGAAAGTCGATACCTATCACGTCAAGCGTCTGCTTGTTGTAGCATAAAGGAGTGCAAGAATGCCACGCGCAAAAACTAGAGTTCCTTCCCGCGAACGCCGCAAAAATATCCTCAAGGCCGCTAAGGGTTTCTATGGCCGTCGCAAGTCCAACATTCGTCTTGCTATTGACGCCGTAGCCCATGCCGGTCAGTACGCCTATGCTCACCGCCGTGACAAGAAGGGTACGTTCCGCTCTCTGTGGATCACCCGTCTCAATGCCGCAGTTCGTGAACATGGCATCAGCTATAGCCAGTTCATTTTCAAGCTTTCCAAGGCCAACATCCAGATGAACCGCAAGGTTCTCGCCGATATGGCCGTTGCCGATCCTGAAGCTTTTGCCAAGGTCGTGGAAGTCGTGAAGGCTGCCTAATTTTAGGCTGCTTGAACTGATTCTAGCAAAACGCGAGAAATTGCGCCCCGCCCGTAAAACGGTGAGGCGCTTTTCTATTTAGCACATTTGCTTTTCTATCTTGTACGCCGATGAAAAATTTTCAAAAGACTATTTACCAAAAGACGATTTTGCCGAATGGCGTGATTGTGCAGACCGACTACATGCCGCACGCGTTCTCGACCTCGGTGGGGGCTTGGCTTCCGCGAGGTTCTCGTCACGAAAAACTTGATGAATTCGGACTCAGCCATTTTTATGAACATCTGGTTTTTAAAGGAACCGAAAATCGAAGCGCATTGGAAATAGCGCATAGCATTGAGGACCGTGGCGGAAACTTGGAGGCTTATACCACAAGACAAGAGACGGGCTTTTACGCAAATGTGGTAAATGAAGATGTTCCGCTCGCGATAGATGTGATTGCCGACATGCTCATGAATCCGCTGTTCGATAAGAACGAGATGGAAAAAGAGCGCAAGGTCATTATTGAGGAAATTCGCAGTTACGATGATATTCCCGAGGAATTGGCTGGTGATGTTTTTAACGACGCTCATTTTAAGGGCTGTGGCATCGCGCATTCCATTACGGGAAAGGTCAAGGAAGTCCGTGGACTTACCAACGAGCAAATGTGGAATTACCAACGCCAAGTGCTAAACGATATGCCCATTTACGTTTGTGCGGCGGGCAAAGTCAATCACGAAGAATTGGTGAATTTGTGTGCAAAGAAGTTCTCTCGCAAAAAGTCGGGAAAAATTTTGCCGCATGATGTTTATACCAGTCGCAATTCCGTGAAGATTGTTGGCAAGCAAGATATTACGCAATCTAATTTGTTCTGGGGCACGAGCTTTGGCTATACAGACCTCGATGAGGATGTTCGCTATGCGCTTTCGCTGTTTAATGTGGCGATTGGCGCTGGTATGGCGAGCCGCTTGTTCCAAAAAATCCGCGAAGAAAATGGCCTCGCGTATTCCGTGTACTCAACGGCTGATATTTACCGCGACTGCATGGACTGGGGTGTTTCTCTGGCGACGGAACCGCGACAACTCAAAAAGGCGCTTTCGCTTGCAATAGACGAAGTCCGCAGTTTTTTGAAGAACGGTTTTGGCAAGGATGAGTTGGCCCGCACCAAGACGAACGTTATTGGGGGCCTGCGCCTGGGGGCCGATTCGCCGGAAAAGCGTGTGATGCGACTTGCGGAACAGACGCTTCACTTGGGTTGTTTTTACCCGATGGAATTTGTGGAAAGACGAATCGATAAAATGGACGAAAGCCTAATTGTTGAAACGGTCAGGAATGTATTTGACGCTGGCAAGTACACGATTGCGGTTGTGCAGCCGGAAGACGTGAAAAAGCCGGATCTCAAAAGTTTTCTGGATTTCTAAAAATGTTGTAAAAAAAAGCGGCTCTGCGAAGCCGCTCTTTTTATGCATTAAAACGAGTCATCCTGGAGGGGCTTTGCCCCCGACGGGATCCAAACGCAATGTTCAGCGTTTGGTTAATGTCTGCCGAATCTGCGCGTCTTGCGGAATGGCTTGTCGCCAAAATCGCGTTCGTCGTGATCCTTGCGGAATGGCTTATCGCCGAATTTCTGGCGGCGGCGTTCTTCTCGGTTTGGGCGGCCGCCGAATTCGCTTCTGCTGCCGCGCTCAAAATCACCGGAACGTTCTCCTCCGAAATGGCCTCTGCCTTCGCCACGGTCGAATCCACGTCCGCCGCGCCCGCCAAATCCGCCGCGGTCCCTGCGGAAGTTTCCGCGGTCGTCGCGATGGTAGCTTCTGCGTTCGCTGCGGTTTTCGCGCGGGCGAGTCCCCTTGGCGGGGCCTTCGGGAGGTTCGTCTGTCATCACGCGGAATCTGGCGTCGTAACCGCGGATGGTCATGTTCGAAAGAATGTCTAGAACATCCTGCGGCAAGGCTTCCGGGAGTTCAACGGTACTGAATTTGTCGAATAACTTAATGCGTCCGATGTTGCTCGAGTTGATGTTTCCTTCGCCGGCGATGGCGCCTACGATATCCTTCGGGGTCACATGGTCAATGCGGCCAACACCCAGGTAGTAGCGAAGGAATCCTTCCTCGACTCCGTTCAAGCCTTCCTTGCGTTCTTTGCGCATGCGTTTTGCTTCGTCGCCACTCAGGCCGAAATCATTTGATTCGCAAACACTTGCGTTGCCAAGGAAGTCTCGACCGGAGCGTTCCTTTTCGCGGCGTGCGGCTCGCGGTGCGTCAAGTGGCGCAAGTTCCGGGAACAGCGGCTGCTTTTTCTGGTAAATCTTGATGACGGCTGCGGCAACGTCTTCGGCAGTAATCGGGGTTGTACTTCCGTCTTCGTTTTCAACGCCGTTTGTAAGGTTGTTGCCTTCGGCGCAGAGTTCCTGCACCAATGTTTTGAACTTGTCAAGTTCGCCGTAACTCAAAACGCTCTTTAGTTTGTTCTTAAAGGCGGCAACGCGCTTTGCACTGATGATATCTGCCGTAGGCATTTCCATGGTATCAATCGGCTGGCGGGTGGCGCGCTCGATAATCTTGAGCATCTTCTTTTCGCGCGGCGTGATGAACAGGATGGCTTCGCCTTTACGCCCTGCGCGGCCTGTACGGCCAATGCGGTGCACGTAGGATTCCGTGTCGTAAGGAATGTCGTAGTTCACCACCAAGGAAATCCTATCCACGTCAATGCCGCGTGCGGCGACGTCTGTTGCAACGACGATGTCGAGTTTTCCCATCTTCAAACGGTTGATGGTGCGTTCGCGCATGCTCTGGGCCAGATCGCCGTTAAGCGGTGCCACGTTGAAACCGCGGCTTTCCAGCTTTTCGGCCACTTCGGTGGTGTTCTGCTTTGTACGCACGAAAATCAATACGCCATCAAAATCTTCGCCTTCCAGTACGCGGGCCAAGGCTTCGATCTTGTGCTCGTTTTTTACCATCAAATAGCGCTGATGGATATTTTCGACGGTTGTCGTTTTCCCTTCGATGAGCGCTTCTTCGTATTCGCCGAGGTGCTGCTCGATAATCTTCTTGACGGCTGTCGGCATGGTGGCGCTGAAGAGGGCGCGCTGTGCGTCGCTCGGGATTTCCTTCAAAATCTTGTCCACGTCTTCCATGAAGCCCATGTCGAGCATTTCGTCGGCTTCGTCCAAAACGATAGCCTTCACGGCGCTCAGTACAATCGTTCCGCGGTTGATGTGGTCAATCAAACGGCCCGGCGTTGCAACGATGATGTTGGCATGGCGCTTGAGTGCGCGAATCTGCACGGCGATATCCTGGCCACCGTAAATGGCGACCACGTGAATCTTCGGCATTTTCACGGAGTACTGCTGGATGGCTTCTGCCACCTGGATGGCGAGTTCGCGAGTCGGCGTAAGCACCAACATGGAAGTTTCGTGACCGTTGAATTCAATGCGAGAAAGCAGCGGAAGCGTGAATGCCGCGGTTTTTCCTGTACCGGTTTGTGCGGTACCCAAAAGGTTTGCCCCTTGCAACAAAGCCGGAATGGCTTTTGCTTGGATAGGCGAGGGCGTTTCGTAACCCGCGAGCTTAACCGCTTCAAGAACTTCTGGAGAAAGTCCCAGGTCCTCGAAAGTCACGAGCGATTCGTCCCCGTCGCTTTCTTCGTCATCCAAATTTTCGCTTTCGTCTTTTTCGCAGTCATCGGCTACCGCGCATTCTTTTTCAGAGCCGTTGTCTGGTTCGACCGGCGTTTCGTTACGAGAGTCTTCATTTTCTGCATGGTTCGTTTCTACTGCGCCCGTTTCGGCGGCTTCTTCGACTTTGTCGTCCGCATCATCGATAAACTCAACTTTCTCGCCCTCGGCAATTTTGGATTTGGGGCCCGCCTTTACCACGTCACCGTTGTCGTCCACTACGACCCCGTTCGGGTTGTTTGCGAAAAATGCAGCCTCGTCGGCTTCGTCTTCGTCCGCCCCGTTTGCGATGGCACACAAAAAAGCGTCCGCTTCCTTCGCGATGTTGGATTTCGGGTCAATATCTTCTTCAGGAATACGATCTTCGGTATTCATTATGGTTCACCTTTCAACCTGTGAACCTCATCTGCGGCCCGTGCCGCACCATCTGACGCCTGAATCTTCGCGTCGAAAAGCCCCGAAGCGCACTCGCGCTTATAAACCTGAAGTTCGTTAGGTCTCTTGAATTTTGCGCCAAATTTAGAAAAAGGAAGTCGCGAATGCAATGGTAGTGCGAAAAATGTAAAGATGGCTTTTTTTGAAGAAGAAAATTGCTGATTTTCCCAAACGGATGTATTTTTGAATCACGGGCGTTATAGAAATTGATCGTGTTGAACAAAAGACGCTTTAGAAAGGATTGATTTATGTACAAAAGATTGATTGTCGCTGCTTTGATGCTTGCCATGGCCGCTTGTGACGACTCTTCCACGGGGGCTGGTGAATCTACTTCAAACGGGACGTCGAAAAATGGCAAACGCCCAACGCAGTCCATGGAATTCTCTTGCGATGTCCAAGATACGGAAAATGGCGTCCGCCAGGTTTTAAACTTCCCGAACCGAATGTATGAGATAACGGAAATCTCCAGGCAAGGGACCGACAAGATCCTTTTGGATTATGACATTTGGTTTTATGGTCCGGAGGCGTACGATTTCCCGAAAATGTGCGCCAAGACCGCCGAAGATGCCAGGTTCTATGTGGAAGGGAGCTATTCCTGCGAAAATTTCCATCTCGTGTATCAGGTGCTAGACGAATATCGTGAGGGGGAAAGGGATTATGGAGCGGCTAATTCAATAGAGGAATTCCGCCTAGAGGCGTTAGGTGATTGTGAATCGAAATATGAATGGTACCTTGATGATCTTAGGGGTGATGACGAAGATTATTAGTTTTTTACCCCAAAGCCGTAACCAGCATAGACGGAACGGAAAAGTTTTGCTATATTAGTCGCACCTTGGAGAGATGCCAGAGTGGTCGATTGGGCCGGTCTCGAAATCCGGAGACTGTCACAGGTCCGAGGGTTCGAATCCCTCTCTCTCCTCTGAAACAAAAAGGACACCCGTCAGGGTGTCCTTTTTGTTTCAGAACAGGGAAAATCCGAACCCTCGGAGAGGGTTCGACAGCCGGCGGCGAAACGGAGTGAACCGCCGCCGGATGGGATCGAGGCCGCAGGCCTCCACCCGGAGGGCAAGCGCTGAACGCAGTGAGGCGCTTGTCCAATCCCTCTCTCTCCCCGTCAGGGTGTCCTTTTTGTTTCAGAACAGGGAAAATCCGAACCCTCGGAGAGGGTGAGGTATATAAAATCTCTATTTTCCTTTGATTTTTGAGAATTGAAATAATTTATATGTAATATAAAAAAAGCGTATAAATAGCGGTCGGACTGGTGATTTTATATGCCTTGTGGCGTTTCCCGCGCTTTACCTCGCGACTTTCCCCGCGCATTACCTTGCAACGTTTCGCGCGGGTCCCTAAGTGTTTTCGCAGTTTTTAGAATGCTTGGTAAATCTTGAAAATGGCGAGAATCTTCCCGATAATGGCGGGGATTCCCGGACACAAGAAGCAGAGGATGACGCGAGTAACGCGGTTCTTCCACCAGCGCTTTACTTGCCAAACGTCGTCGCTTAGAGTTTCCATTTCTTGCACGCGTGGCGGTCGCATGTACACTTGTGTGAGAGCTGTAAAGAACCCGACTCCGATGAGTGGTGTGAGACCTGTGAACGGCGCTACGACCAAAGCCACAAGAATGGTCAGCGGGTGGCCTCCTGCGATAATGGTGCCGAGCATGGCTCCACCGCCAGTGAGCAAGGCCCACTGCAGGCTGAGTTCTCCTGCTTTTTGTACTCCGGTCTGGTAGCCCACAAAAATGATGCTAGCGATAATTGCGATAGGAATAGCCCAGCCGATGATTTTCCAAATTGGAGCGCTTTTGGGAATAACGCTAATGGATTCCTCGCTTGGCAGTTCCTTGTTGTTTTCGATAATTCCTGTAATGCCCTTGGCGTGTCCAGCGCCAACGACGGCGACAATTTTTTTGCCGGGGGCGTTCTTGATGCGGGAGGCGAGGAACTGGTCGCGTTCGTCAATCAGCACCTGCTTGACTTCGGGGAACGTCTTGCCGAACTCCTGCATCATGCTGTTCAGGGCGTCCTGTTCTTTAATCTTGGCGAGGTCTTCTTCGCTAATTTCTGTTTTGTCGAAAATGCTTGCAAAAAGACCTCCCAGCAGGCTGAACTTGCGGTACCAGCGGGTGCAGGCCCAGGTGCGCTTGAGGGTGATCTTGATATCGCGGTCCGCGAGAACCATCGGGATGTTTTGCTCGTTTGCAATATCTACGGCTTCTTTAAGTTCGGAGCCGGGCTTTACTCCCGTCTGTTCGCCCATTCTTTTTTGGTAAGACCCGAGGACGAGGTTCGCTATGAGTGTTGCAAGTTGTTTCTTTTTAATGACTTCCTTGAGGTCCGTGTTTTTCCAGCGGTCAGGGTCCTGGATGGACTTGAGACGGCCTTCGTCAAGTTCCACACAAATGGTGTCCGGTTTCTCTTGTTCTATAGTTTCTCGAACAAGTTCTTTTGAAACCTGAGAAATGTGTGCGGTTCCAATGAGTACGATTTCCCGTCCATCTTGGGTATGTATGCGGTATATGTCGGCATTTTCGCTCATAACGGGTCTCAAGATAGAAAAACAAAGGCTGTGGAATGTATAAAAAAAACAAAATTTGGTAAGCATTTGAAAAAATGTTGTATATTTGGGGTGGGATTAATTTTTTTCGGAGGATGTACCTTATGAAAAAACTGATGTTGGGATTGGCTGTTTTAGGAATTGTACTTGCCGGTTGCGCCGGAAGTAGGTCGGACGACCCAGAAGCTCTTGATACAGCTCTCGTTGGTTTTACCTCTTGCGTACAAGGCTCTCGTTGGCAGGAGGCCTTAGAGTATGTGACGGATGGCGAAGCTAACGCTATTAGTCCCGATGGTTATGAATTTAAGGAAGAATATAAAGTGGCCGCTCGTCGCTTGCCGCTTTCTACACTCCGTAAGGCTGGACTTCAGGTCGATGGCCGTGGCCGCTTGGTCGGCATCAAGGATGCTATGGACGAAGCCAACGAACGTTACGTGATGTCTGAAAATCAGGCCAAGGTCGGTACGAACCTGAAGGCCATGGAAGACGCTCGTATTAAGCGCCGTTTGGAAGAAGGCCAGAAGGTCTTGCAGGAAGAAGAAGAAGCCGCTAATCAGGAACAGCAGGTTGAAGTTTACAGCAACAAGCTGACTGACGAAGAAAAGCGCAAATACGGTAGTACCCGTGATTTGCAGGCTCCTGAAGCTACTCCGGACAGTGATGTCGAAGAAGCCGAAGAAGAACTTCATGGTGACTACGAATCGGAAAGTTATTAATTTGTCTAAAACGCCCTCGACGTGGTCGGGGGCTTTTTTTATGAGGGGTGTATGAAACGTTCAATCATTTTATTTCTCTTTGCACTGCTTTTTGTCGCTTGCGGCGATTGGGATGCTGGTGATGGTGGCTATAATGGTGGCTATCAGTATAACGAACGATTCCATTATTACTACGCACAGGAATGTGACATTGGCCGTGTGGATTATGACTATTGCGGTGATACGTATTCTTTGACAAAATCGTTATCGATTTCGATTAGGGTGGAACCTGATGGTTTTGCTACTGTCTATTATGATGGACAAGGACCTCTTTATTACGAACGTCATGAATACAAAGTGGGTTTTGATCGCGATTATGGCGAATATTACCAGTTTGGCTTAAATTCCGATGATTATCTTACGGTTTACACCGACGGATACGAGGCTGTTTACAGCGATTATTGGAATGGGGTCGATTATCACTATTATTACGATAGATATTAATTCGCTTCCCTTTAACCCCTTTTACATTATTTCTATATTTGCGCTCACTTATGGCAACATCAAGTGAGCATTTTGTTATCGCCCTCGATGGCGGAAGTGGAACCGGCAAGAGCACGACGGCCAAGCTCGTCGCGAAGACTCTTGGCATCACCTATCTTGACACGGGCGCTATGTATCGCGCGGTCACGTTCGCCGCTCTCGAGAAGGGACTTCCGGCCGAGGAAGGACCCGCCATGGACAATCTGCTCAAGGAACTCAAACTTTCTTTTGATTCCGAGAACCACATCTTGATCAACGGGGTCTCGTACGAACAGGAAATTCGCGGCATGCGCGTTTCGAATAACGTGAGTGTGTACTGCGCCCTCCCGTCCGTCCGCGCTGCCATGACCGATAAGCAACGCGAAATCGGTGCTTCGTCCAGCTGCATTCTGGATGGCCGCGATATTGGTACAGTCGTGTTCCCCAACGCCAAGTACAAGTTTTTCATGGTGACGGACGTGAAGGTCCGTGCCGAACGTCGCTACAAGGAACTCCTGGAACGCGGCGAAAAAGTTACCCTCGAAGAAGTCCTCGCGAATCTCGTGGAACGCGACCGCCTGGATTCCTCCCGAGCTACGGCCCCTCTTAAAAAGGCCGACGACGCAATTGAAATTGACACTACACACATCTCAATCCAACAACAGGTTCAAAAGATTCTCGACTACGTAGGTGTAGTGGCGTAGCCTGAATCTTTTAAACCATAACAACCAGGGAATACATATTAAGAAGGAAAGGTTAAGAGTCAGGTGCGATTTGCTAACCACAAAAAGTGATTGGTAAGCAGTGGCTAGTAAACAGGAACAGAAGGTATGAAGCCTCCTAGATGTCCTAACCACCAATCACCAACCACTAACCACTATTTAATGTGCAGTCCCTACAAGAAATACAATATGTCTCAAAACATCAAATTCGGAACTCAAGAAGATCTCGCAGAAATCCTCGCTGCTCAAGGTGAATGCAGCCCGAACTTCCGCAAGCAGAACGCCGACGTCTATGCCGGTATGGACTGCCTCGAACAGGGCAAGCTCGTCACTGGTAAGATCAGCCAGGTGAACGAACAGGAAGTTCTCATCGACGTGAACTACAAGTCCGAAGGCGTGATCGATCGCGCTGAATTCAAGGACACGGATTCTCTCGAAATCGGTTCCGAAATCGAAGTTTTTGTCGAAAAGCTCGAAGATGAAGACGGCCGTCTCATCCTCAGCAAGCAGAAGGCTGACTTCGTCCGCGTGTGGGATCGCATCCACGCTGCATTCGAAAACAACGAAGTTGTCCGTGGCAAGCTCACGAAGCGCATCAAGGGCGGCGTGGTCGTCGACCTCTTCGGTATCGATGCCTTCCTCCCGGGTTCCCAGATCGACCTCCGTCAGATCCCGGACATCAACGCCCTCATCGACCAGGAATTCGACCTCAAGGTCATCAAGGTCAACAAGGCCCGTCGCAACATCGTCGTTTCTCGCCGTGTTGTTCTCGAAGAAGAACGCAACAAGCAGCGTGGCGACGTTCTCGAAACTCTCGAGAAGAACCAGGTCCGCAAGGGTATCGTCAAGAACATCACCGACTTCGGTGCATTCATCGACCTCGGCGGCGTAGATGGCCTCCTCCACATCACCGACATGAGCTACAAGCGCATCAACCACCCGACCGAAATGGTCCAGCTTGGTCAGGAAGTCGAAGTTATGGTGCTCGACTTCAACGACAAGAAGGAACGCATCTCTCTCGGCATGAAGCAGCTTAAGCCGCATCCGTGGAAGGACATCGCCGAACGTTATCCGGAAGGCGCCATCGTTAAGGGTAAGGTTGTTTCCATCACTGATTACGGTGCATTCATCGAACTCGACAGTGGTGTTGAAGGCCTCATCCACGTTTCTGAAATGTCCTGGACCCAGCACGTTAAGCACCCGTCCAAAATCCTCACCGTTGGTCAGGAAGTTGAAGCTGTCGTTCTCAAGGTCGAAGAAGAAGCCGAACGCATCTCTCTCGGCATGAAGCAGCTCGAAAGCGATCCGTGGGATTCCATCGAAACCGAACTTCCCCCGGGCGCACGCGTTGTTGGTGAAATCCGCAACATCGCTTCCTTCGGCGCATTCGTCGAAATCAAGGAAGGTGTTGATGGCCTCATCCACGTTTCCGACATGTCCTGGACCAAGAAGATCACCCACCCGAACGAAATGGTCAAGAAGGGTGACAAGGTCGAATGCGTCGTTCTCGCCGTCGATAAGGAAAAGCGCCGCATTTCCCTCTCCATGAAGCACCTCACCGAAGATCCGTGGGATTCTGTTGAATCCACCTATCCGGTTGATGCCGAAGTGAAGGGCAAGATTGTCCGTATGCTCGATCGCGGTGTTGTCGTTGAACTCAACGAAGGCATCGAAGGTTTCATCCCGGTTTCCAAGCTCACCGCTGAATACATCAAGGTTCCTGCCGATGCATTCAAGGTTGGCGACGAAGTTCCGGCTGTTGTTACCGAAATCGATCAGAACAACCGTAAGATCTACCTCTCCGTGGTTGACTACTTCAAGAACCGTGAATCCGCTGAGCTCAAGGCTTGGATGGACTCTCACAAGCCGGGCGAAAACGGCACCACCATTGGTGAAGCCGCCGCTCCTGCCAAGAAGAAGGCCACTAAGAAGAAGGCTGAAAAGGCTGAAGAAGCTCCTGCTGAAGAAGCCTAATTAAGTAAACAGTGATTAGTGGTTGATAAACAGGAAATTCCTAACCACTGAACACCAACTACTATTTAAGGAATCCCGTGGGTAACTGCGGGATTTCTTTTTTTTTGTGATGGACTCCAAATGCCAGGTAATTTGAATTTTGAAGCCCATTTTTTTGAGGCTTTACGCTAGGATAAAATAAAATTTGGTTAATTTGTTTGTAAAAATAGGCTCCGAGTTGGCAAAAATTGATATTTGGAGCCCATTTGGGAACATATTTTGACTTTTGGGGCTTCTTTAACTTTATGCCTGGATTAATTTTTTTCTAAAATTGGTTTCATGGATTTAGCTGGAAAGAAGATTCTCCTTGGCGTCTCGGGCGGTATTGCCGCCTACAAGAGCTGTGAACTTCTGCGGCTTTTGCAGAAGAAGGATGCCGAGGTGCGCGTGTGCATGACGGAAGCTGCCACGCAGTTTGTGGCGCCTCTCACTTTTGCTAGCCTTAGCAAGTGCCCGGTGTACTTGAAGAATGGCGCCGTGGAAGCGCGCCCGTTCCAGCATATCGATTTCCCGCGTTGGGCGGACTTGTACCTCGTTGTGCCTGCGACGGCGAACGTGATTGGAAAGTTCGTCTACGGCATTGCCGACGATCCGGTGAGCCTTTGCTTTATGAGTTGCACGTGCCCGCGTTTCGTGGCGCCCGCGATGAATGTCGCGATGTACAATTCCCCTGCGGTCAAACGCAACCTGGAAACGCTCCGTAGTTTTGAAAACACGTTCGTGCTTGAATCCCCGGCAGGCGAACTCGCTTGCGGCGAAGTGGGGAAGGGCCGCCTCCTGGAACCCGCGGAAATTATCGCATGTCTGGAATCAGCTGAAGAGACGAGAGAGAATGATAGTGAGGTTTCGTCTTCGACTTCTACGTCATTGCGAGGAGCTTGCGACGAAGCAATCCAAAACAAAATATCCGAAGCGGCGCAGTATCTTCAAGAAACTGCTCAACTTGACCTCCCTGCTTCCGCTCAAGGCGTAAACGTTCGTCGCGTGCTTATTACCGCAGGGCGAACCGAAGAAGCAATTGACCCGGTGCGTTACATCAGTAACCGCAGCAGCGGAAAAACGGCGGTCGCCCTCGCTGCAACATTCCTTGCGAATGGCTTTGATGTGGGTGTAGTCGCTGGCCCGATGGAAGCCGAATTCCCGGGCGGCGTACATGTGACGCGTGTCCGCAGTGCGCAACAGATGCATAGTGCGGTTTTAGAGCAAATGAAAAACGTCGACGCGTTGGTGCATTGCGCGGCCGTCGCCGATTATCGCCCGAAGGTTGTCGCTACCGAAAAAATCAAGGATAGCCGCAGCCAACTGATTTTGGAACTGGAACCGAATCCAAATATTTTGCGCGACAGCGTCGCTGCCAAACGCGGAGACCAAGTTGTCGTGGGTTTCGCTCTCGAAACAGACCACTTTGCGGAACATGCCAAGGAAAAATTCGAAAAGAGCGGGGCCGATGCCCTGCTTTTGAATGCGCCTGTCGCAAGCGGTAGCGGTTTTGGTTTTGACGAAGTGCGCTACGCCCTTATTCGCCGTGGTCTGCCGATTCCCGAAATGAAGATGGGAAGCAAGTTAAACCTGGCCCAAGAAATTGTGGACTTTGTAATAAGCAAATGCAGTTCGAGGTGACTTTTATGGATGAAGAGATTGATTTAAATGAACTGCGTAGTTACCTAGAAGGCCAAGCTGATTTAGGTGGGTACGATTTAGTTTTGGATGAACCTTGGGCTTTGCAAAAACCGAGTAAGTTGCCTCACTCCGCTCCTGCTCCAGTGCGTGCGATGCCGACGATTGCACCACAACCTGGTGCAGATCAGGGCCCCGCTTTGGTCATGTCTTCTCAGCCAGTGCCGTCCCGTGCAAGTTCGCAGCCTGCGGCAAGTTTTGCTCAGTCGGTTTCAACGCCTGCTTTTGGTGGCGTGATGCCTGCACCGCGTCCTGTGAAAAAAACGGTTTCTGCTTTTGAATCGGCCGATTCGTTGAATGCCTTTTACGAGATTATTGCAAAGGAATCCGTTTATGCGGGGGCTCAAAGCATTGCGCGTTATGAGGGCCCCGAACACCCGCAGCTCCTTTTGCTATTTGACGCTCCGCGTGCCGATATTCCGTCGGGTCAATTTCTAGCATCTCCTACGGGCGAGATGCTTGTGCGTCTTTTTGCAAGCTTGCATGTTGAACAAAGTAATATTGGCGTTGCGTTCTTTTACAAGAGTACAATGTCGCGCAACCTTCCGCCGCTTTTAGAAACGGCTCTTCGCAAAATGCTTGCGAAGGAACTCAGTTTTATTGCTCCGCAAACCATGGTGACTTTTGGTGAACCCCTGTTCCACCAGATTTTTGGCAAGGGTAAAAACTTCAACGATTGCGCAGGTTCCGACATGGACTTTAATGGTGTAAAAACCACTTCTCTTGTTGATGCTTTTGCCATGGCCGGTGATAAGCAGCTCAAATGGGTCACTTGGAAGGTCCATATTCCACGTGGTACGTACTTCAAGGCGTAACATTCCCAAAAGCAATATTTATATTTCCATTGATTGTATATGGCAGAATTTAATGACGAACAGCCGATGTACGAGAATCGGCCTATTCCAACTGACGAGCAAGCGGAACGCTACTTGCTTGGTGGAATTTTGCGTGACCCCAACGTGATGGGGTCTGTTGTTACGATTGTTGCAAGTGATGAATTTTTCTTCTTTGAACGTCATCGCCTCATTTGGCATGCCCTGACTCAGTTGTACAGGGCCGGTACGCCTATCGATGTATTGACTCTTTCTGCTGAATTGGAATTGGAAGGTAAAATCCAAAAGTGCGGTGGTCGCGAGTACATTTTTGATTTGATGGATGCCGTTGCCTCGTCGGCTAACGTAGATTGGAACGTTCAGCACTTGCGCAGCAAGTTCGTACTTCGTCAACTCATCAAGGCTTCCGAAGAAACCATCAAAAAATCTTTGGATGCGTCTTTCACGCCCGAGTCGGTTCTTGAAGAAGCCGAAAAGAACATTTTTGCTATTGCGGACCAGCAGGTTCGGCAGTCGCTGCAGCCCATCGAAAAGTTCGTGACTCCATTGCTCGACCGCCTGGCGAACCGCAAGGACGGCATTACGGGCATTCCGACTGGACTTGCGGAGTTGGACGAATTGACGAACGGACTTCAGGATTCGGACTTGATTATTCTCGCGGCTCGTCCGGGTGTGGGCAAAACGTCTTTTGCTTTGACGATTGCTGCAAATGCGGCTATTGATTACAACCGCAAGGTGGCGTTTTTCAGCCTCGAAATGGATGGGGTGCAGCTGGCGCAACGTTTGCTTTGCTCTCGTGCCCGCGTGGACCAGAGTAAACTCCGTTCTGGTAAACTCTCCCGTGACGAGATGAACCAGATTATTGGCAAGGTGGCTCCTATCAACCAGTCTCCGCTGTACGTGGACGATAACGCTGACCTTGGCATTATGGAACTCATGAGTAAGGCCCGCGAACTCAAGCGCAAGGATCAACTTGATATGCTCATCATTGACTACCTGCAGTTGATGAAAACGGGCAACGAAGAAAACCGCGCAGTTGCCATCGGTAACATTTCTCGCGGTCTCAAGATTTTGGCAAAGGAACTTCACATCCCGGTCATCGCTCTTGCCCAGCTTAGCCGTAAGGTCGAAGAGAAAGGGCGCGACAGGCCTCAGCTTTCTGACTTGCGTGAATCCGGTTCTATCGAACAGGACGCCGATATGGTGTGGTTTGTGGAGCGTCCATACGTACGTACCCACAAGGACGAAGATTACAATAAGGCTGAACTCATTGTCGCTAAGCATCGTAACGGTTCCGTAAAAGACATCCCGCTATACTTTGAACCCAACATCACTACGTTCTTTAACGCCGAAGTCAATGGTGGCGATGGTGGTGACGATGGCGGCGACTACCAGTATGACGACGGTGGCGACATGGGTGCTGCCGGCTTTGGAGACTTTGGTTAATGCCGATATTTCTGAGGCCCATAGCCTGGATTGGCCAGGTGATTGTTTCGGGAATCTCCAGCGTTGGAGAGGTTATCTGCATATTGCTTAGTACGCTTAAGCAGCTGCCTCACGTGTACAAAAATCCAAATTTGATTGTCAAGGAAATGATTTCCATTGGCGTCTCGTCTCTTCCGCTTTTGTTCGTGACTTCCATCTTTACCGGGATGGTCGCGACCGTCATGGCGGAGTTTGAATTCCATAATTTGGTTTCAGATAAGTTTGTTGGTACTGCTGCTTGCAAAATGGTGCTTATTGAACTTGGACCGCTTCTTACGGCGATTGTGCTTTCGGGTCGAGTCGGGAGCGCTGTGGCTGCTGAACTTGGCTCCATGAAAGAAAAAGAGGAACTTGCCGCTTATACCGTACTTGGCTTGGAGCCTTACCGTTACTTGGCGCTCCCGCGCTTTGTCGCCTTTATTACCATGATTCCGTGCCTCACTGCCATCTCGAATGCGCTTGCATTGATTGGTGGTTGGATTGTCTGTGTGCTTGCTCTAGACATTACGACCTATACATATTACACGGGAATGCAATATCTTTTTGACAACATGGATTTGTGGTCTGGTATCATCAAGTCCTTTGTGTTTGGAACCTTGATTTTTGTGCTTGGGTATTATCATGGTATCAATGCAAAACCTGGGGCGCATGGTGTTGGCCTTGCCACGATGAACGTGGTGGTCTCCAGTTGCCTCATGATTTTGATTGCCGATTTTGCCCTTGATGCCATAATGTTCTTCTAATTGCAGGTGACTATGCCGAATGTAAATATTGACCCGAACGATATCGCCATCCGCCTCAAGGGGCTTCGCAAGTCCTTTGGCCCGCAAACGGTTCTAGAGGACGTGAACCTCGACATCCGTCGTGGCGAGACTATGGTCATTATCGGTAAGTCCGGTGGTGGTAAGTCCGTTATTCTTAAGCACATGATTGGTCTGTTGCAACCGGATGGTGGCGAAGTCTCCGTGGACGGGGTCACCATTAGTACACCAAAGTTTTTTGATACGCGAACCATTCGCCGCAAAATGGGCATGCTCTTCCAGATGGGCGCTCTCTTTGATTCTATGAGTACTGGCGAGAATATCGCGTTTGCCTTGCGCGAACATCATCCGGAACTCAGCGAACGCCAGATTCAAGACGTGGTGACCGAAAAACTCCAGATGATTAACTTGGTTCCGGAATTCCGCACCAAGATGCCTTCGGAACTCTCGGGCGGTATGCGCAAGCGTGTGGCCCTTGCCCGCGCCATTGCCTTGAACCCGGAAATCCTTTTGTACGACGAACCGACTACGGGGCTCGACCCGATTACGAGCGACGTGATTAACGACCTCATTCTCGACATGCAGAGCAAACTCGGAGTGACATCGGTGGTCGTGACGCACGACATGGTGAGTGCTTTTAAGGTGGCCGACCGCATAGCCATGCTCTATAATGGACGTATTATTGAAGTCGGAACGGTCGATGAAATCAAGAATACCAAGAACCCCTATGTACATCAGTTCATTACGGGGCAAAGAAAGATGACCGAACCTGGCAAAGAAGATTAAAAAAAGCTATCTTTCGCTTACTTTTTTAGCAAATTTTTGTGCAAAAAAACACAACAAAGCGGTTTTGTTGTTTTTGCTGTAAATATTTGTTTATATTGAGGAAAGAGAGTTTTTATGAAGAAGAGCCTTTTATACATATCCATCGCTTTGAGCGCAGTGTCCTTTTTTTGGGCCTGTGCTGATGGTAATTTGGAATGGGCTGGCGATGAAGATTATTTGGCGATAGAAAGGTTTGACAAAGCTACGGAAGCCGATATTCTTGCTGCTCTTGGACAGTGTGAAGGTGATCCGGAGTGCGTAGAGCTAATTACCGAAGAGTTCCGGAATAATCCGTTGACTAAAAAGGACACTTCCGTAGGCGATACCGATATTGTTGATACAACGGCTTCTAGTTCCTCGAAGGCTGATTCTAGCGAAGTTTCTTCATCGAGCGAAATTGCTTGTGATACGTGCTTGGTGGAATCTAGCTCCGATACCGAAGTTTCTTCTTCCAGCGAGGACGTTGACACCCTAAGTTCTTCTTCGGCTGACACTACCGTAGTGGACTCGACTTTAAGTAGTTCTTCTGTTGATTCCAAAGAGTCCAGTTCTAGCGTGGCTTCAAGTTCTTCTGCCTTGCCCGAGAGCAGTAGCGAAAAAGAAAATCCGGCGAGCAGCAGCGAACCAGTGGTGGAGGAATCAAGCAGCAGTGCTGAACCCGAAAGCAGCAGCCAAAAGCTTAATCCGGTGAACGGTACGTGCGAGCGAGTAGGTGCTAAAAACGTGGTTGCAGGGAATAAGATGAAGTGGCGATATAAGCCGATTGAAGGGACTGAACCTGGAAGCGATTTTGTATGGATCTGTGATGATGCTACGGAAGAGACCGCATTTCAGCAAGGAAACCTCAGTGAAGTTGAAATGCAGTTTAACGATCCTGTTTCGACGACGTATCCTAAGCTTGAAGTAGATGGGGTAGAAATAGACTGCTCTAGTCAGACTTTGACTGTTGTTGCTGGGCAACAGCCGTCTAGTGCTGTGGAGTCGTCTTCGAGTGAAGCTTCGTCCAGCAGTATTTACATTGAACCGCCAGAAAGCAGTTCTTCTGTAGCTTGTAGGTACGAGGAACGCGGAGGCATTTATGATTGCTGGCCGATTGAAGATGTAAGTTCCAGCAGCGCTACTCAGCCGGCCAGCAGTGCCGACGTCCCGGCCAGCAGTGCTGAAGAATCGAGCAGCAGTTCTGAACCGGAATCGAGTTCTGCAGGAGCAATTTCTATTACAGTATCTGGTGCAGAAACATCTTATTTAAAGGCTAATACACTTTATTTAGCTGATGTAACATGCAATAATAATCAGGGGACAACTTTACAGATTATGCCGCCTTCTGGCAATGGTGGGTGTTCGGCAAAAGTTGATGGTGAGACAGTCTCTATTGGTTATGACAAGCAAATGAAAGTTAGTCAAGGTTCCCATGAGATGTCCTTTGATTGCGATAACATAAAACTAAAGTGTTGGTAGTTTTTTCAATTTCAACTAAAAAGACCCCTTTTGGGGTCTTTTTTTTGCTTTTTTAATCACTACAAATTGCCTTTTGCTAACACTTTGCGAAAGAATTATTTATTTTTCCACAAAGAGGTTTTTATATGAATAAGAAACTTGCATTAGGTTTTACTGCCGCGGTTGCCGCTGGAGCTTTTTGGGCGTGCGGTAGTGGCGATATCATTAAGAGTAATGATGATGATGGCCTTGCCGTTTTTGTGACGGACTCCTGGAACGGCTATAATGTTGATTCTGCGATGATTTATTGCAGTATGGATGCTACTTGCGCTGCCGAAATGGCTGCGGCTGGTCCAATGAACCCTGTAGGTGAAACTTCTAGTGAATCGACCCCGGGGCCAGGTCCGGCTGAATCGGCGTCTTCTGCATACGTTCCGCCAATGTCGTCGGGCCCGTTCCCGCCGTTTGGCCAGTCATCGTCAAGCAGCTTTAAGTTCGTAACTCTGAGCTCCTCGTCGAATGCCACTATACCGAGTACGCCGGTTGAAACTTCGAGCTCGTCCTCCGTGATTATCATCCCTACTGGTGGTGATTCTGATTATGGTACCTGCGCACCGGTTCCGTCTGTTATCGAACTTGGTGGCTCTGTTACCTGGAAGTTCACTAAGGGCCCTGCAGTAACGAACCCGATTGCTATTACTACTGCCGATTATGCATGGACCTTTGAAGGTGGTTCTATACCATCGAGTGCCAAGCATGGCAACGCTTCGTCTGATGGCGTTTATTACAATACGTCTGGCGCAAAGAACGCTTCCCTCGTGTTTACCATGAGTGGGGGAGCTCCTGTGACCATCAATTGCAGTCCGCTTCAGGTGAACGGTGCTCCTATTACGGGTTGTAAGTGTGTTGCGGATGCTCCTTCTGTTGACTATACCAGCGCCGCTCCGTCTTGGTCTGTTTCCGGTTGTGCGACGGCAACCACCCCTCAGGTCTTTACCTATAGTTGGGATGGTGGTGCTGCTGGCGCAGAAACTACTTTTTCCAAGGCGTTTACTGAAGCTCAGTCTGGTTGGGCTCCGACTCTTAAGGTTGCGAACAATGATAATACCATTATTGACGTGACCTGCCCGACTGTAAAGACTACCAAGGGGCGTGAATTTGAGATGGATATAGGTGAAAATGCTCTGCAGTTACCGAACAAGAGTAAATTGAGCGTTGATATTACTAGCGGTGCCTGTATGTCCGTTACTGGCTCTTGGGGCAATGCTGGCTATAGCCCGAATCTTACCATACTTTGTGATATGACCGCGACCTCTTCTCCGGTGTCCTTTACCATGACGTATGCGGACGGAAATAAAAGTTACGATGTTAAGGGAGCTGCTAGCTGGGGATTCTCTAATGCTGGTGGTATGATTGCCCAACTTAAGCAAGGGCCGGTTTCTCTTGACAATATTTGCGTTGAGTTTACGGGCGCAGAAACAGTCAATTGTTATTTGCAGTAATGCATTAGATCTTTTCGATAAAAACTGTCTGCAGAATGCAGACGGTTTTTTTCTGCAAAAAAGAATGCGCTCCACTCGTGTGGGGCGCTTCTTTGTAACTCTAGTTTAAACTATTACATGAACCAGAATCCGATGCCGAACTTGAAGCTCATGAGCTTGCCGTCATCGAGGCTAATGAGAAGGCTTTCACCCTTGTAGGCTTCGGACATTCCGAGGTTCACACGGAAGTCCGCATAGAACCAGTCCATGATGTTGTAGCCGGCACCCAAGGTGAGACCGAACAAGACGGAGTTTTTTTCGTAACCTTCGGGGAATTCGTGGTAGTAAGAATCGCCTGCGGCCTTCATTTCGCCACTGTTAATGTGTTCGTCGTCGCTGAGGTTGAACTCGAAGCTCGGACCGACGGTCAAAAAGAAACCCTTGATGGGGTTCACGCGGAGAAGAACCGGCACTTGGAGGCTGGTCTGCTTGAACTCGCGTTCGCAGTCACCATCGTCTTGCTTGAGGTTGGTGTAGCTGAACAGCACTTCGGGGGTGAACTGCATAAAGGGGAGCAACTGCAAGCGGAAGGCGAGGCCGCCTTCAAAACCGATGCCTGCTGGTGCGTCTGCGTTGTCGGCATAGTTGTTCCATTCGTCCGAGAGGCCAATCATGGTGTTGTAGTCGAACGCGATTCTAATGCCGACTCCCGGATTGAGTCCCGGCTTTTGTGCCTTGACCTGTTCGGTAGCATTGTAGTCTGCTTGGCTGTCGCTGGCGTTGTCCATGGGAGCGCCCATAGACAGAGTGGTGGCGAAGAGGCCTGCAGCAAGAACTTTAGAAATCTTCATAGATCCTCCTGAAATTTTCATAATAATATAGGAAAATGGGACGGATGGGGGAATGGTTCTGAATGGGTGTAATTATAAAAAGTGTGCTGAAAAAAGGGAAAATTGAAATTTTGGGGTGTAAAACCTTGTCTAATATTTGAGGATTTGTTATAATTAGCCTTGTCTAACTTTTGTTAGCCAAGGCTAACTTTTTGTGCTTGGACGCGTATTAACCTCGCGAGGTCGAACATGGATGCAAAACTGAGTCAGAGTCTGGAAGACTACCTGGAAATGATCCACATGCTGCGTGAAGAAGGCAAGGTCGCCCGCGTGAAGGATATCGCCGATGCGCTGTCGGTAAAAATGCCGAGTGTCACGAAGGCTGTCGTGGAACTCAAAAAGATGGGGCTCGTGACCCAGGAACCTTATGCGGGCGTGGAGTTGACCGAGGCGGGCCAGGCTGTCGCCGCCGCTGTGCTCAACCGTCATATGCTGCTGAAGAATTTCCTGGAACGCCTTGGGGTTTCCGAAGAAAGCGCAGACAAGGACGCCTGCTGCATGGAGCATATCCTTTCTGCCGAAACGCTTGAAAGGATTGAAGAATTTATGGGTACGCCGAAGGGAGGCCGTCGTTTGAACCGCTTTAAGCGGACGATGCGCGCTCCCGTCAAGGCGAGGAATTTTGTGAAATGAGTGCTAGTGAAAACGTTGTTTTTTCGGATTTGAAGATTGGCGAATCTGCCGAGATTGTCGGGTACAATGCTGGCGATTCGCAGTACAAGTCGAAGTTGCTTTCTATGGGGCTTGTGCGCGGCGTGAAGCTGAAAGTCTTGCAGGTGGCGCCCTTGGGCGACCCGGTGGAAGTCGCTGTGCTCGCTTACCGCCTTTCGCTCCGCAAGGAAGAAGCCAAGGTGCTTCAGTTGAGGAGAGTCTAGCATGCCTATCGAGAAAGAAGTTTTTACGATTGCGATTGCCGGGAACCCGAATTGCGGAAAGACGGCTCTTTTCAATTCGCTTACGGGGAGTAACCAGATTGTCGGCAACTGGCCGGGCGTCACCGTCGAAAAGAAGGTAGGAAGTTTCAAGCTTGACGACCACACGATTCGCGTGGTGGACCTGCCTGGCATTTACGCCTTGTTCGCGAATTCCGAAGACGAACGCGCCGCCTTGGATTATTTGCTCAAGGGCGAGGCGGACTTGGTCGTGAACATTCTGGATGCGACGAATCTGGAACGCAACTTGTTCCTCACGAGCCAACTGATGGAAAAGGGCGTGCCGATGGTCATCGCCGTGAACATGATGGATATCGCCATCCGCCGCGGCATCACGATTTACCTGAAAAAGTTGGAAGAAATTTTGGGCGTGACGGCGATTGCTCTGAGTGCGGTTTCTCCGAAAAGTTGCGAAGGCTTCGTGAACGATTTGCACAAGTTGCTGCACAACAGTAAGGAACTCCCGGTTCCCAAGGCCGTGAAGCATTCCGACGAACTTGAAAAACTGATTGCTGAAATTTCTGAGCCGCTCAAGCCCGTGGCAGATGCACTTGGGGCAAGCCCGCGCTGGACTGCGGTGCAGTACCTGGAACACAGCGGTCGCGTGCTGGAACTTGCAAACGAGATGGGGGTTGAAATCCCTCACGATAAAATTGAGGAGGACTTGGGCGAGGAAGTGGAATTCGCCCTGGCCGATTCCCGTTACTCCTATGCGCGCCGGGTGGCAAGCGAAGTGGTGCGCGACAGCACGAACCGCAAGACGAATACAGATAAAATAGACAAGTTCTTCTTGAACCGCATTCTTGGAATCCCGCTTTTCCTAGTGGCGATGTATTTGGTGTTCTGGCTTTCTGTGACGGTCGGGAGCGCGTTCATTGACTTCTTTGATATCTTGTTTGGTGGCATTTTCGTGGATGGCGTTGCGCTCCTTTTGCAAAAGGTGAATGCCCCGGGCGTGCTGGTGGCGCTCCTTGCAAATGGCGTGGGCGCGGGTATCCAGACGGTGGCGACGTTCATCCCCGTGATTTTCTTTATGTTCCTCTGCCTTTCGTTCTTGGAGGATTCGGGGTACATGTCGCGCGCGGCGTTCATTGCGGATAGGTTCATGCGATTCCTTGGGCTTCCGGGCAAGGCCTTTGTGCCGATGATTGTCGGCTTCGGGTGTTCCGTGCCGGCTCTGATGGGTGCTAGAACCATGGAAAACAAGCGTGAACGCTTCCTTACTTTGTTCCTGGTGCCGTTCATGAGTTGCGGGGCGAGGCTCCCGGTGTATGCACTTTTCGGGGCCGCGTTCTTTGGCAAGGCGGCGGGGAATGTAGTGTTCGCTATTTACCTGATTGGCATTGCTGTTGCATTGGCTTATGGACTTCTCTTGCGCCATACGATTTTCAAGGGCAAGGAATCGACGTTCATCATGGAACTCCCGCCGTATCACTTGCCGCAACCGAGAAACCTGTTCCGCCATGCATGGCTGCGCTTGCGCGAGTTCATTTTCCGCGCCGGAAAAATCGTGGTCATCATGGTGACGATCCTTGGCTTTATGGGGTCTGTGGGAACGGACGGAAGTTTCGGAAACGACAATAACGAAAAATCCGTGCTGGGCGCTATCGGTACGGCCATTACGCCTGTATTTGAACCGTTTGGAATAGAGAAGGATAACTGGCCTGCTTCGGTGGCGCTATTCACTGGGCTTTTTGCGAAGGAAGCCATCGTCGGAACGCTTAATAGTTTGTATGGGATAGACGATAGACGAGAGACGGTAGAAATCAAAAATGAACGTGATGATGTTACATTTGATGTGGCTTCCATTGTGAAGTCGGCGGTGGTGTCGATTCCTAGGAACCTGGCGGGCGTTTTTGCTGGCTTTGCAAATCCGCTTAATGTCGAAGGGAACATTGCCGACGCGGAAAAAGCCGAATTGGAAAATGCGGCAAGTCTGACCGTGATGCGTTCGCACTTTAAACTTGGAAAATTCCAGGTGTTCGCCTACTTGCTATTCGTCTTGCTTTACGTGCCTTGCGTGGCGTCGCTTGCGACGGCGTTCCGCGAATTGGGGCGTAAATATGGAACGATGCTCGTAACGTTCCAGACGGTTATCGGCTGGAGCCTTGCGGTACTCTTCTTCCAGATTACTGTGGGCGGGAGTGCCTTGTGGATTTCCGTGGCGGCTGTGCTTTTGGTGGCTATCGTCGTGTCGCTAATCTTTATCGGGAAGAGCGTGCAGAAGAGGCGCGTGTTTAAGTAGCCTGGATTTCGGCTTAGATACGGCTTGCGAAAATCTCGAAATCTTCGGGAGTCGTAAGTTTGTCGTTGCGGCTTTCGCCTTTTACGATATAGACGCTTTCCCCGAAGAATTCCAGGATGCTTGCTTCGTCGGTGGGCGTGAAGTCGAGTGGTTCCGCTTCAATGCGCGCGTAAAGCGACTTGAGCAAGTCGATGCGGGCTGCTTGCGGCGTTTGGGCGAGCCAGACTTTGCGGCGGTCGATGGTGCTTTCGACTTTGCCGTCGACAGCGATTTTAATTGTGTCGATGGCGGGCTTTGCCACGAGGCAACTGCCTTTGCTCTCGAGTGTTACGCAAACTTCGCGAATGATTTCTTCGCTTACGAACGGGCGTGCCACATCGTGGACCAGAACGTATTCAGCGCTGCTCGTGAGTGCGTTGACTCCGTTCTGTACGGACTGCCAGCGTTCGGCACCACCGACGACGATTTTTAATTTGGATTTGACGAGTGATGCGAGGTTGGTTGCAGCATTGTCTGTTGTGGCTGGTGCGAAATCCGTGCCAAAAAGTTCTTCTTCGAAAAGCTTCTTCCAATCGGCGGGCACGGCCATCACCACTTCGGCGATTTCGTCCATCTTGAGGAACGTTTCCAGGCAGTATTGGTATACTGGCTTGCCGCCTAACTTCATCAGTTGCTTGGGAATGTTCCCGCCCATGCGCTTGCCAAGGCCCCCTGCGGGGAGGACTGCCGCGAATTTGCCTTTGAAAGAATCGTTTGCCATGGCGCAAAAATAAAAAATATTGTTTGCCTGAGGACGGCTATATGATGAGAACTCCTGTTAGCAAGCTTCGGTTCGGTTAAAGTGTCGGACTTTAGTGCAATTCGTGTTTTTATAATGTACTGTTTTTTTTTGGACAAGTTAAAATAAATTTTCAAAAAAGCCCCTGCATTGAAAAAAATAGTTGCTTAGGTGACAAAAGAAAATAATTTAGCTAAATTTCTGCAAAAGAGTTTTCTCTTATTCTCGAATCCGAAAACAGCCAAATTTCGAACCTCAGAGAGTAAGGCGAAACGTCCACGCCTGTCTGCATTATGTGCGGACATCGTTTTGTTGTGCATGGCTCCGGCTTGCTGGAACATATGCTGTAGGCAAAATGCCCTTTCGGGGCGTGGATTGTTCGGCTTTTCTGAGGTAGGCTTCTGGCTGTTGCCTGGGTTCGGAAAGTCACAATCCACGTCCTTTATCCTTTGACATCGATTTGTGAAAAGAATAAGACTTTGCTCTTGTTTTTGAAATTGTGACGCTACGTCGCTTTTGTCAATGGGTAGGATATGAAAAAGATAGGTTTTTGCATACTTGTTCTTTGCTTTGCGGTTACTGCATTCGGAATACCTGTAACGCCAGGCAGTTCGTCTATTGTTATTCTTTTGAATAGTGTATGGGGCGGTGATACGAGTTCCAGTGTGGATGAAATGTGGAAAAATACCGGCCTTAAGGATCATTTGCAAAATAATTCTCTTGGCGGGGCTTCGTTTATCTATACAAAAACATATGATGTCACTAAATTATCTCCGATAGATTTTGTAACTAAAATGTCTGGTGTTGGTGAAAAAAGTATTCAGGATGATGCTCTTGATGAATGGTTTAAAAACGTTAATGATTCGAAATCAGCTGTTGGAAAGTGGAAAAAATCTAAGAAAAGTGGTCAAGCAACGCTTGAAAATTTGAAAAAAGAACGTATGGATTTGGTTCCCTCGAAGTTTATCCTTGTTGCAGAAGGTGCTGTAGGCTTGGCTGTTCGTGAATATATTCAGGGATCTTTATATAGGGGTGAATTTTCAAACGTTATATTCTTTAACACGCCTCATGAGGGGACTGGTTTTGCGGACCAGGCTTTGTTCAAGTTTGACTCAACAAGTTTAGAGAAAACGCAAGATCAATCATCACTTGCTGCGTTGAGTACCATGGTTCTTGCCGCATATATTATTGGTGGTTCAGGACAGGTTAAAGAAATTTTGATGTCTCTTGCTAAAGATGCTGTTCTCGGTATGGCATATAATTTTGGGGGTGATGCGAAAGATGCTTTTAAGAAAGCTCGTTATTTTGATAATGTAAAAGTGGATAATTCCGCATTGTGGTATTTGGCGCAAGATGCTGATGTTACAGATAATAGTTATGATGTTTTGAGAGAAAAGGCAAAAAATTTGAATGTGGAGGAATATCTTGGAGGTACTCAACTCTTAAATTCTTATTCTAAGCTTAATGAATTTAGTCATCCGAATTACGATGTTGTTTATTCGTATGGTTTCCCAACGATTGGCAATGGACGTCGAACATTGGATGATTATGTTGATCAGGTGAAAAATCATGTATCCAAGGAAAAACTTAAGAAAATTGTTGCTGATACTTTAAAGCAGGCGTTGACTGAAAAATTGGATGATTGCGGAATAAATCCGGATACTTTGAAATTGCTGGCAAAAAATTTTGCAGAGAACATAATCAATGAATCTGAATCTTATAAACAATTTTATAGCGATTATGTGAAGGAAACCTTGGATTCTGTTTTGCAAAATTATGGAACCGAAATAGCTAAGGTGCAGGGTGTTTTAAAGAATGTTAATTGGGGCGATTATGCTAAAGGCATTGCTGAATTACGCTCTTATAAGTTTAATAGAGATGATATTCCCGGCAGTGTCATAAATGCACTCTCTATTATAGAGAAATTTATTCCAGAAAAGTATAAATCTGAAATTTATTCAAGTATTATTGAAAATTTTTCGCCAGAAGTTATTCGTTATGGCGAATGCCTTTTGACGGACAAGAATGTTGTTGATTGCGCGAAGAAAGGTTTGTCTGTGATGGCTTCGAACCTCTCAAATTATTCGTTGAATTTTTTTGATGAAGGGGTGTTTGATGTTCCTTTGTATAGTGCTATTGGCGAGGGCGTTGCTGCTTTTAAAGAATCTGGTGCCGTTCGCACGGGATACTCCTTGGCGGATATTGTAAGCAAAAACAAATCAAAGTATAGCGAACTATATGATTATCAAAAGAAATTATCTGATATTGGAATTCTTGAAGTTGAGAGAAAGGTGGTGGATATCGCCCTTGACATTGGCTGCGAGGCTTTGGACAAGGTGAACCCTGCGTATGGAAAAATTTGCAAAGCGGCAGAATTTGCTACAAATGTGGGGCTTATCGCTGCGATGTCATCAAAAATTCGCTCAGTTGTGAAAAATGTTGATGTTTTGACTCGGACAAAATCAATTGCTGTGGAACAATCAGTTGTCGAACTTGATTCGGTGGCTATCGCACCATTTGGAAATGGCAATTTTCACACACATGTTTTAACGCACATAGATAACATGTTGTATTCTGATCCGTTGATTTCTATTCGTGGACTGCATTTGAAAGGTGCAGATGGGGCAGATTCCGTTTCTAGAATGCTGTTTTTGGACACGTGTCAAGGTGGAGACGTGTACAATAGCGTAACGTTGAAAAAGAACTGTGCTGATTCCAAAGGGAATATTAATTCTATAGAACCGATTCCAATGAATGAAATGGTTACTTTGGGAACGACTGATGTTGGTGGAAGTAAAATACTTCCTGTGAGAATGGTGGAAACGGATACCTCTGGTCGATATGCTTCAATGGTAAAGTATGGTGCTTTAGAACCTTTTTATTTGACATCAGGAGAGTATCTTAAAGAATTTCACTTCCAAATAGATGACTTGCATCCCGATAGTTTGTGGTGGATTAAATTGGATTTTAACACGAGAGCGCAAATAGCGTTTGAACGTGATGTGTCCGGACAATGGACGAGTTATATGGGTACGTCTTATCGGTGGACGCCGATTGAGACGATAGCGAATCCTGTACGGGATGATGGACTTTTTGTTTTTCGTCCTAAAGAAGTTTTGAACGCTTATGGGAAAAAGACTAATCAAACAGTAACTTTGTCTTTATTACAGGAGGATGGTCCTAATATTGTAAATATTTCCATTATGAATAATGCGGGAAGGTTGTATAGCACTCGCTTTTCCTATTTCTTCCAAGCCACAGATTTGAAATTAGGGGGTGGATGGCCGAGTGATTTGGCTACGGTTTCTCGACTTGAGAAGCCCAATGTTTATCTGAATAATCTTGCTTATAGTAAGAAAATTGTTGGTGGTACGTTGACCATTTCCCGTGTAAATTCTGGTGTTGATGCTGATTCGCTTAATTTTATGGATTCCGTCAATGTTTCGTATGCGTTATTTGATTCAACGAATAAAGACCAGGTGTGGAATATTTGGGCTGACCTTTCCGGATTGTGGAAACGGCATCCGATTGCCCCTGGTGAATACATGCTGCAATGGAATATTAAAACGGAAGTGGATGATGGAATTACTAAGGGAAGTTCTTTTGATAAGTTGAAAACGACTGTTTTTGTTGATACGACTGCGCCGAGTGTTGAACTTCATGTGCTGAAAAATAATTTGTCTGCATCCCTAGTTGATGGAAAATGGGCGGTTGTTCAGAATAATGATCCGACCTACAATAGAACTTTGAGGGCCGTGCGTGGTTTTATTGTGAGCCGAAGTAATAGAAGCGATACAACGGTGCTCTTCAACAGGGTTGGCTATGCAGAACAGTATCTTGATGTGAGATGGGATGATTCTGTGACGGTTGGAAATCAGGGCCTTTATGACTTTTATGTACAGGCTTTTGACTATGCCGAACCGGACGATATTGTTTCGAAATTGCTTGTACGCCATGCTACGATGCCAGATTCTTTGTGGAGTGTCGTGACGAATGGGGCTGGATTTAGAGCAGGAATTAATGGAATTACCTTGAAGGATTCTGTTTGGATAGATACAGAGGCTCCAAAACTTGTCAACGGGTCTGTACGGGTTAATGTCTCTTCGGATAGTCTCTACAAGGTGGATGCGTTCCTTTCGCAAGGTGGTCGAAAAAAATGGACAGGAAATGTTGTGAACATGTATGATACCCTGCATGTTGCTTTCCAGTTGAGAGAAGATTTGCTTCAACGTGATACAGTGGGTGTTGTGTACAATATTGTTTTTGAAGATTCTTTGCGTGGCACAAGTAAATCTTATACAGATTACATTGAAATGACGCAGAATATAGAAACTATCAATTTTGTGGAACCTGAGGCGAACCGTTTGCTGGATGGTGTTTACGCGGTGTTCGTTGAGGTGACTGATGCTGCTGGAAAATTCCGTCGTGAAAAAATTGTGGACAAAGTGATTGTTGACAGAACGGCTCCGTTCATCGTGAATGTCGTTGGCGGTGCGGACTGCGTCAAGGATGTCGTGAGTGTCGGCGACGTGTCCGTGAGCCTTTCGCAGATTGACGACATTCCCGCGAATCGGAGTAATCTTGAATGTTATGCGTATTTGAATGCTGCAGGGACTATTGTTGACTGGAAGAAGGTCTATGATGAAAAGATGAGCATGGTGAATATCCAGGCGAATGGTAGTTTCCAGTTCCCGATGGAATCGCTATTGAACAAGAATATTGACGGCTATTGGAATTTTAAAGTCGGTTGTTTCGATGCCGCAGGAAATTTTGGCTGGAAAAATGACTTTTTCAGCATGGGAGCGAGGTATCCTCGAATCACTTATCCGAATGATTCTGTGAATGCTATGTATTATGGAAAGATTCTTTTGAAAGGAGAAACCCCGAATCCGGAACTAGATAATCGGAATGATAATCTTGCAGAATTTAAGTTGGAATGGCGTGAAAAGGGTGATTCAACATGGCAGAATAAAGACTTGATGTATCTTGTACATGGTATTCTTCCGAATTCAAGAGCGCTGGCAGTGTGGGATGCTTCTTCGAATTCTACGGGAGTCTACGAGATTCGCCTTTCTGTACGCGGATGTAGCGATTCCTTGCGGTGCAGTTGGGTTTCTGATATAGCTGAAGTCCCGATCTACCAAAGGGTTGATTCGTTGTACTTCAATCAGCAGCCGACTTTTGCGTACGATACACTTCCGAAAATGCAGACTCCAGGAAAGTATGAGCCTATTGCAGTTGCTCTGAAGCATGCGAATGATTATACTGATTGGGTGGTGGATGTAGACGTTTATGTTCAATCGCCCAAGGATTCTTCGGTGATGACCATAGGTGCGCACAAAACGTTTAATCCGGCTGCCGTTTCACCATTCTATGGAAAACCCTCTGTTGATATGGCTGGGCTTTCTGTGTGGCAAGATCAAGAAGATTTCTGGCATTTACGTTGGTTGGGAAATGCAGAGGGAATTTTCCTGGATTCTTCTTCAGCCCGAAAGGAAGATTCCATTCCTGGTTATTGCGTTAACGATACAAGTTTGCTATGTGCACGTATGGCACCTGTGATGAAGTTGATGTATGTTGATTCAATGGTCCATTTCGTAAAAGACACTTCGGCGTATGATTCGCTGGATGCTTCAATTGCGTTTGCTGGATTTTCGGCTGGGAACGTCGCAATTCCGGCATACGACCGCACTATGCTTTGGGATTTAGACGGAGATTCGGTTCATGTAAAGTTTAAGTCAACAGCGGCTTTTGCGGTGGATTTGTCTAGTGTGTTCAAATCGAGTGGACGCATATTCTTTGGACAGAACAGTTTGCCGAAGGATTCTGTGAACGGACAATCAAGAGGCATCGGCAGCGTGTATGTATGGCCCGAAAAGTATAGAATGAATTTTGATTGGAATGGCTTGACGCAGACGAACCAGTATCCTGGTGGGGATAGTGTGCTTATGACGGTTCTTGCGTACAATAAGCGATTCCCAGAATTGGTCGTTTCGGATACAGTCTCTTGGCAGTTGAACTTTGGTTCTTCGGGATTGGTGACTGCTGTTGATGTGTCTGAACCGGGAGAAATGTTTGTTGGCTTAGGCGATTCGTTGCAGGATTCTGCATCAATTGTACGAACGCAAATTGGATTTACATTTGATGTAGTTGGTCAAACAGGATATGTATCTGCATACGTTTTGGACTCAACGGAAAAGGTTGTTCGTACATTGAAAAAACTTGAACGCACAATTGCCGGGCTTGCTTCTGGGATGGCGAATGTTGTTTCTTGGGATGGCTTTACGGACAATAACCATGCGAGAATGGCTGCCGGACGCTATTATATTATGGTGACCGTTGAGGATGATTCTGGCACTGTGATAGATTCGTTGAAGTATCCATTTGACTTGAAGTATTCTGAAATGTTGAAGGAAGCTCCTACCTCGGGGACGAACTATGCGGTGCTTAAGATGGATGAAGCTCGTGAAGAAAATGGTGAATTGCGTTACGAAGGTAAGTTGGACTTTATGTTAAATGCGGATGCAAGTGCAAATGTGTTGCCCTTGGGAGAAGAAGAATTCCGCTATCATTGGGAGTGGGCTGATGGCGCTTCGGGGGTACAGCCATTGGCCGTATACAAAAAAGAAAGATTTAGCTTAGGAATTCGTAGGCATCGTAGAAGTTTCCCAGTGACTGTAGCTGTGTTGATGGCTGCAAATGGGTATGATGTAGAGGGTGTTTGGGAGGATAAGTGTGGCTTTAATTGGGAAACTATTCTCAGTGGTGGTTGGTCTTGTGTTCCTCAATTTCTGTACTGCGGAGTTCGTAATCGCGCTTACCCATATAGAATTGCTATCAAGAGAATGGTGATGTGGGAAAATGAACCGGCCAACATTGAAAACTATTATAAGTATGGCGATTCTCTTGGTGTCAGCGGCATGTTTGACTTGACTTTGGACCCTGGCCGCGAAATTGTCGGTTATGATGCTAACGGAAATCCGACGCTTCCCATTGTTTTGGATGTGAAGGTGTTTCCTGCGGACGAATTTGCCAATATTCGTGATGTTTATTTAAATAAAAATACAAATGTTCGCGGTTATGCGAATGCCGATGCCCAAATAGAAAGTTTTGATTGGCGTCATTTCTTTGATAAAGAGTCTTATGCTGAAAGCTCTTTGATGCAGTATTGGTTGGATAATTTTGGCGGAAAGGTTGTGTATTGGCATGGTTCTCAAAAAGGATTCCTTTTTAATGACGGCAAGTTCTATTTGACCAATGAAACGTCAATTGGTACAAAAGGTTCATGCACCCCTTCGGCGGAAAAGGATTCTACGGATAAAAATTTCGTTTGTGGGGCCAAGACTCCGGATAAGGAAAACGATACAACTGCCATAAAGGAATATAACCCACATGCGAACATGATGGATGTAGAGGTGGTCCATTATGAAAAGGAAGACTATTATGCGACCAACTTTAAAGACCATGAAACGGGATGCGGGGAACATGATGGAAGTGCGGCCAATATTAAGGTCATGCTTCGGTTTAGAGTGAATCCAGACTATTGGCACCCTTTAAAGTGGGGCGAGAATAACTTGGCGAATCGTTATGTTCGCTTTGACCCGACAAATTCGACCGTGTATGGGGATGAAGGGTATTTGTATTCCATTGAAAATACTCCAAGTCTAGCGAACAACTATGTGAACTACTTCAATGGCAGTACTTGGACTCGTTCGTCCGAAAAGGATAGTGCTTTTATTACGGCGTTTGAGGCGCAGGCGCTTCCTATGCAACCGCATCCACAGAATCCGTTGCTGTTCAATGATGAAATCAATGCGACCTCCGCCCTGGACACGTCGCTGAGAAAATCCTCCTACTCGTTGAATTTTTTCAAGGTGCCAGGGGATGATTTTATTGCCCGTGTTGAATATATCGCACCTGATAATTCGTTGAAGTCATTTACGTATACAACTAGTGATGTTGGAGGAAGTAGCCTTTCTAGTATTGATGGTATTAATCCGCTTGCGATAAATTTCTTTGTAGCGCCTAGAAGAAGTATTCTTGATGCGATAAGTACGAATGTTCAGAACTTTACGGTTGAATATCCGTTTAAGGGCAATGCTGATACGATATCTATAATGCGGATGAGCGAAGATGACAGAAAGAATTATAAATTCTATAAAGGCTTGGCTTCGAGAATACATTATGGTGTAAACGATTGGACTGAAACGGAATGGAAAGCTGCATTTGTAGGTCACAGTGGGTATGTCAAGAATCCGTTGACGGAACCGCCTTTAGTTGGCTTTGTCCCTATTCCAGAATTGAAATCGTATACGCCAAACGGAAAAAACATGCTTGATAGTGTGTTTGTGTACAAGGTAAAAAGTAGCGATACTCTTGCCTCTGGCGAATGGATTGTCCCCGATGACTCGTTGCAAAGATTGAATTTGGATGTTGTGGATATTCGCTCGGGTCGTGGTCCTTCTGCAAACTGGAAACTTGTTCCTGAAAGTGCGTCTGATTCAGGGTGGATGGTAACCCCTTTGGCAAACAATAAGTGGAGTATCCAAAATCCAGGGGAAGTTCGCCATGCTTCTCTGCGCTATGTATTCAATAGGGATTCTATTTCGTTTGGAAATATGAATGTTCATGTGCCTTTGGCCAATGTTGTTCAGCAAAGTGTTTGGTCTAGGGTTTTGCAGGATTCAATGAAAACGAATTTCAAGGTTGAAAATGTGGATGTCGTTCGTCGTGATTCTGTGAATGTTGTTGACCCGTATGTGGTGGCCAGTTACGATGCGAATAACAGTCGATTCAGTGTGAACAGAACAGACGTTGATCCGCTGGAGCGTGTCGCAGAGATGGTGACGCTTCGCGGACGCGTTCCTGGAAGTGGTACGAAGTGGCGTTTAAAGTATACGAAAAATGGGCTTCTTTATCATCTTGGCTCCAATGTTCAGAGGACGTTCCCGAAGAGAGAGCCGTATCCGGCACTGGATTCTATTGACGTAAGTAGACTGCAAGGGAATACCTCGTTCTTCTTAACATACGGAGGTGATGGGGATTATACGTATTATCGTCAGTTGGATGTGCATATCGGCCATCTTGTGAAACCGAGTGATTCAACTACAGTGCAGTCAAAATATGGTAACGTCTCCGTAAGCTTTGCGCCCTATGCGTGGGGCGAAAACGAGGTTGATGTAACCGCTCGTACCGTGTCTAAGACGGACTACAACTTTAGTGCTTTCCGGAATCTCAAGATTGCAGGCCCTGTCATTGAGGTGTTGCCTTCGCACAAGTTTACCGATTCTACGAAATATCCTGTTGTGCAGATGCGTGTTAGCTGTGCTAGTATTGCTGCGGAACATATGGATATTGATAACCTTAAAATTTACAAGCCGGATTTTGATTTGGGTGAAATTGTACCGTTAGAAACTCAGATTATGGGACGATTTGATGATAAAGATAACCTGGTTACCGGTGATTCGTGCAGTTACGTACTTTTGAAAGCGGTTACACCGTCGTTCTCTACGTTCTTTGCGATGGACTCCTTATTCGCAGATAGTGTGGTCTATGTGGATTCTCTCGCATTTGACACAACGTTGTTTGTATGTGATGCTTCGTTGCCGATGGATGATGTTTGGGCGGGTACTGTAAATGGTTGGCTGGAATATCCGGTAGCTTGTCACGGCAAGAGTGACTATTTGTTGCAGTTACGCTCTGGCTCAGACGTGGTTGCGGAAAATCATGGGGCAACTCCACAGAAGATTATATGGAAATTGAGGGGAACAGACGTTCATTCTTCGTTAGGAACGTTTGATTCTAAGATTGTGTACTATGGATCCGACGGAAGCGTGCGCCCGATGGCAGGGCCAATCGTGAGGCTGGATTCTCTCGCCCCGGTCATCGAAGATGGCACGGAAGTCGAGGCGCAGGACGATGAGGTCGGAGTTGGTGTCCTTGTCAAGGGGGCTGTTTCTGATATCGGAAGCGGAATTTCTGTAACGACGCTTGAACTCTATTTGGGTGGAAGCCTTGTCACGAGTAGGACCCTTTTGGGTGACTCTGTATTTGCAGAAAAATTAGTTCTTGATTACGATGCCTTGGCGCGTTGCGTTGGCTGCGCTGCGACAGTGAAAGTGACTGCAGAGGATTTCGGGCACAATCGTACCCAAGCGTCGTTTAAGACGCAGAAACTCTATCCGTACCCGACATCACTTGTGCTTTGGTACCCGCTCCGTGAGGGGACTGGGGATACGGCTTACGAGATGACTGGAACAGGACTCGATTTGGAACTTTCTGGAGTGCCGAAAGCTTGGAATATGGGAACTGAACTTCAACTGTCCGATGCATCTGACCGTGCAACAAGTTCCGGTAGGCTTTCCGCTACGGAGCAGGGAACGGAACTCTCCGTGGAGGTGAAGGCTAGAGTTGGCCGTGGCGACAGTACTGCCCGTACGTTTATCTCGTTTGAAGGGAATGACTGGTGGCGCATAGGTGTTGGTCTCCAAAATCGTTACTTTGTCGAAAATGCGTCGGGACGAACCTATTTTGACCTTGTTCGCAACTACAATGCGTTTGTGCATTTCGTGTTTGTATTTGACAGTTTAGATGCTTTGCTGTACGCGGACGGAAAACTACTTGAAACGAAACGTCTGACTGCTCCTATGCGATGGGGAACGGGTGGGCGTGTTGTCATTGGTCGTTCTGGCCTTAACGCAGCGACATCGCGTTTAAGAGACTTGCGAATCTACTCGTCCGCTTTGACAGCCGAACAGGTGGATGTTTTGCACAACGGCTATACTCCGGCTGTAGGTCCTGATACTCCGGTGGTTCCCGATACGATGGAGGTACACGCCGTCCGTGCCGTGACGCTTGCTCACGACGGTCTTACGAAAGATCTTTCGTGCGATCTTCCGGGCAAGTCCTACCTGTTGCAAAAATCTTCCACCTCGCAGGGGCGTATGGTATGGAACGTGGACGTGGACGGAGGCCTTTACTCGGTCTACCTGCTGTCGCGTGGTTACGCCACCGAAACCTCGCGTGTAGAAATCTTTGTAAATGGCACGAGCCGCGGCATTCGCTCGCTGAAGACTACAGGACTTTGGGAAAGCGTGATGGTGGATTCCCTTGTGAGCCTTCCGGTTGGTGCAAATGAGATTGTCGTGCGCCCGGTAGGGAACCTCGGTGTTGCGGGTGTTGCACTCGTAAAGTCAAATGCTGCGGTGGTGGCGTCCGACGTTCCTTATGGTGAAAGTACATGGACCAGTCCGGCCCCGCGCGTGTCTGTACTGATGTCTTACGAGAGCCCGAATGATCGTGCTTGGGCCAAGCCCTGGTTCCGTTTGCGTAACTTGACGGGCGTTCGCTACGATAACGTGCGCTTGCGTTACTACTATCGCGGTGAGGGGGCCGATGTTGTTGCTCAGTACTTCTCGGAGTGGAATGTGCCGATGAGTGTTCGCCAGGACGAAGGATCCGTTTATTATGGCGAAGTGACTATGCCACAGGCAATCGAGGCCTTCGGTTCTGTGTACGGCGGCGACGGCCCGAAGTTCGGCCTGCATCGTGCCGAACCCCACTATCCGTCATGGTATATCGGTGACGACCCGAGTTATGTCCCGGGGGCTGAATATGGCTTTGTTCAGGGTACGGGCGTCGCTTTGCTTGATGAGGAAGGGGAATTGCTGAACGATTGGGCGTGCTACGATGTAGATGGCCCCGCTGAGGCTCCTGTGCGGAGCGCCCGTGTACTTGCCTACGACGAGAATTACGGTTCGCCGAATTCGACTACGGTTGCGATGGTGGTTGAAAATACTGGAACATCTGCTATTGATGGCTTTGAAAGTCGCTACTATTTCCGTGCAAATCCAGGAACGAGAGCGGTTGATGTGTACACCAACCAGTTTGCCGAGGAATCTGTTGTGGACGCGGGTGGCGGTCTTTACTATGTTTCGTTCATGTACGATGGCACCATCCTCAATCCGGGCGAAAAGTCCGATTTCGGTACGGGCGTAAAGTTCTCTTTGCATACAAAAGATTGGCAGGGGAGCTTTGACGACCGACTTGACCCCTCGTATCATAACGTGGGCGTAGGTGCTTTTGCTGAGGCGGACTCTGTTGTTGTGCTCGATAGGCTTGGCAATTTGCTGTGGGGTGGCGTACCTCGCCCGAAATTTGATTCGCGCTACCATGAAACCGCTCCTTCCGGGAAATCCCCGGTGCGTGTCGAAGGTGACGTGGTTTATGTAACCATCAAGAATGCCGGGAACTACACTCTTGAAACGGTGAATGCCGGGGGCCTGCCTCTTGAAACGCTTTTCAGCGGAAAATGGGAGGCTGGCGATCATGCGGTGACTATCGCCGGCAAGAAGTTCGCCACAGGGAGCTACCTTGTGCTTCGTCGCGGTACGGAAATACTCTCTTGGCAATTGTTTAGGTAAAGGATATGCGAAAAAATGAATAGGTTTGTAAAAGTATTGGTAACGTTGTCCGCCTTGTTGTGCGCAGGTTGCACGACCGACGCCGATGGTGATGATTTTGATGCCGGGAAGGTGTGCCCCGTTGAGGGCGTGAACGTTTACGGCATGCCCAACCGCGGTACGTTCATCGATGAGCGCGATGGCCGCGAGTACAAGTACACCACCATCGGAAACCGAATGTGGATGGCCGAGAATCTCAATTACGATTGCGATTACGGCTATTGCTATGAAGTAGATTCCATCCCGAATTTTTGTGAAACCTATGGAAGAATGTATAACTTGTATAAGGATGGTAAGCGCTATGGCCTGTTGGATTGGGATAAAGTGGATAGCATTTGCCCTAAAGGGTGGCATGTGCCGACTCAAGAGGAATGGGCTGAAATGGTAGATTTACTGGGAGCTGGTTCTACTCGTTTTTTGGATGTTTCATTTAATCCACAAATCGTTACGCCGGATGATGTGTGCTCGTTGAGTGTCCTTTCTGCGGGAGTTGTATACAATAACTTTAGATTGGAAAACGTTCATCATTCTGCTGATTTTTGGACATCTACTCAAAAAAATGTGAGTTGTGCGTATTCGGCGCACTTTACGGATCCTAGAAGTGGGGGAGCTCTCTTTGCGGCAGCTTTACCAAGACAGTCCATCCGCTGTATAAAGGATTGATTTCTTTAAAAAGTGTTCGTGATGTGTAAATAGGATATGCGAAAAATGAATATGTTTGTAAAATCATTGATAACGTTGTTTGCTCTACTGTGTGTGGGTTGCACGACCGACGCCGATGGTGATGATTTTGATGCCGGGAAGGTGTGCCCCGTTGAGGGCGTGAACGTTTACGGCATGCCCAACCGCGGTACGTTCATCGATGAGCGCGATGGCCGCGAGTACAAGTACACCACCATCGGAAACCGAATGTGGATGGCCGAGAATCTCAATTACGATTGCGATTACGGCTATTGCTATGAAGTAGATTCCATCCCGAATTTTTGTGAAACCTATGGAAGAATGTACAATTTGTATAAGGAAGGCAAGCACGATGGCCTGTTGGATTGGGATAAAGTGGATAGCATTTGCCCTAAGGGGTGGCATGTGCCGACTCAAGAGGAATGGGCCGAAATGGTTGATTTACTGGGGGCCGGTTCTACTCGTTTTTTTGATGTTTCATTTAACCCCCAATTATTCACATCGGATGATGTGTGTTCGTTGAGTGTCCTTTCTGCGGGAGTTGTGTATTATAACTTTAGATTAGAAAGACTACATCATTCGGCTGCTTTTTGGACATCTACTCAACGAAATGTGAGCTGTGCGTATTCGGCGAATTTTACGGATCCTAGAGGTGGGGGAGCCTACTTTTTTTCCGCTTTACCGAGACAGTCCATCCGTTGCATAAAGGATAACTAAAAATGCGTCAATTGATTTTCATTTTGTTTTTTTCTTTTGTATCGTCTTTCGCCCTGTCGCTGGATCAGGTTCGTGCAAATCTTGCGAAAAATTCATTTGCGAGCGATTCCATCGAGATGAGCATCCGCACGACGGTCAATACGCCTGCTGGCACCCAGGTTGTGTCTATCTACATTGTGCAGAAGGGGCTTTCTAAGACCTACACGGAACTTCGAATGCCGATTATGAATCAACGTAGCATCGTGAATGGTTCCCGCATGAAGGTTGTTGACTTGAATACAAATAAGGCCCAAATATTGCCTTACAATGGCGAGGCTCTTGCTGCTATGGCGTACACGAATTTTAACCCGCTTAAGTCGGGTGAGTGGGACGAACCGAAATTTGTCTCCGATGGCGTTTACTCTATCCGGGGTGAAAAGGGAACGCTTTATTACGATTCCAAAAAGAAGCGCGTTGAAAAACTGGAGTCCGGTGAGGGCGATTCCTTTGCGTTGACGACCTTCGAGTACGATACCGAGAACAATCTCAAGAAGATGACGGTCGCTGTCGCTGCAGAGGGAGTGAACACTTCGGTGGTTACAGAAATCCTTGCCATGCGCAGCTCCGCCAAGTTCCCTGACAAACTGTTTGAATTCTAGAATTTGATGATTTGAAAAGGATTGTACGATGAAGTTTGTGAAATTTTTGATTGTCTTGCTCGTTCTTTTGTGCGCGGGTTGTACGACCGACGCCGATGATGACGATTTTGATGCCGGGAAGGTGTGCCCCGTCGAGGGCATGAACGCTTACGGCATGCCCAACCGCGGTACGTTCGTCGATGAACGCGATGGCCGCGTGTACAAGTACACCACCATCGGAAACCGGATGTGGATGGCCGAAAACTTGCAGAAAGTTATAGGTTCGCGTAGTGATCTTTATAGCCTAATTGAGGCTAATCAAAGTTGCCCCGTTGGGTGGCATTTGCCTAGTGATGATGAATGGAATGATCTTATTGATGCGGTTGGAGGTGCTGATTCTGCAGGCGTTCGTTTAAAAGCGACTGAAGGCTGGAGACCACTTAATCGGGGGGATGACGGAAATGGACTTGACGTTTGCGGTTTTTCGATGATTCCTCTTGTAGATGATAATTTTGAAATTTCGGGATTTGAAGCGAAAGTTTGGACGTCCACGCCAGACCATGCTGGTGGATATAATTTTAAGGAGTTCACCAGTAACGAAACGACTGTTTTTACGGCTTCTGATGTTTCCCCTTACACGAAATTCGTCCGTTGCATAAAGGATTAATTATTTTTTTTGCCTACTTGCCAAAACTTTCTAAAAAATGTATATATGAATATATGAACGTGTATTCATATATCAAAATGCACGTTCGTATGTTAAAGGACGTGTGTCAAAACGCAAAAGTAGGCGAAAATGGCAAAAGTTTCTGTAGATACATTGTTTGAACTTTCGGAATTCTTCAAGTTCTTTGGCGATACGACGCGCATTCGTATTATCCATATCTTGATGTCGGGAGAAATGTCCGTCAACGACATTGCCGAAAAATTGGGCTTGGAGCAGTCCGTGGTGAGTCACCAGCTACGCATTTTGCGAACGGCGAATCTTGTGAAGCCTCGCCGCGATGGCCGCAAGATGTTTTACGCCTTGGATGATGACCACATTGGCGTCATCTTTGAAACGGGACTTTCTCATATTCTCCATAAGAAAAGGGGGATGTAGAAAATGAATGCTGCTATGAATTTTGTGGCGATGTTCTTTGATGAATTCGTGACGCTGTTTGCTGAAATGGCTCCGTTTTTGCTGCTCGGCTTTTTACTTGCGGGTGTGATTCACGTGTGGATTCCGAATCACCTGTATGTGCCGAAGATTTCGAAAGCGAATTTTAAATCGGTGCTTTGGGCGGCGCTGTTCGGGGTGCCGCTCCCGATTTGCAGTTGCGGTGTGATTCCGACGTCTATTGCGATTAGGCGAGAGGGGGCAAGCAAGGGCGCGAGCGTGAGCTTTTTGATTTCGACGCCTGCGACGGGCGTGGATTCCATTTTGGCGACGTATTCTTTGCTTGGACTTCCGTTTGCGATTCTCAGACCGATTGCCGCGTTTGTGACGGCGCTTTTTGGAGGCGTGCTCACGAATTTCGCAACCCGTGGGGAAACTGCGGATGTGCCGAAAGAGGACTGCGCGGAAAGTTGCCATGACGGGTGCTGCGACGAACATGGCGAAGTGTGCGAAGGTTTTATGCACAAGCTCAAGGAAACGCTCCGTTACGGTTTCGTGGATATGGTTTCGAACGTGAGCAAATGGCTGTGCATTGGTCTTGTGCTCGGGGCCCTGATTGCGGCTTTTGTCCCGAATGACTTTTTCCTTGCCCTGCGCGAATACCCGGTGCTCTGCATGCTTGCGGTGCTGGTGCTTGCGATGCCCATGTACACTTGTGCGACGGGGTCTATTCCTTTGGCGCTTGCGCTTGTGGCGAAGGGCATTACGCCGGGGGCGGCGCTCGTGCTTTTGATGGCTGGGCCTGCGACAAGTATCGCGAGCATGCTTGTGGTGGGGAAGGCTTTTGGAAAACGCACTTTGGCTGCGTATCTGATTTCCATTGCCGGAGGCGCACTTTTCTTTGGCTTTATGGTGGATGCGTTCTTCATGGATACGTTCCTTTCGGCGATGCTCCCGAGTGGTGTTGCAATGGAAATGGGGCATGGTGCACTTGGAATTTTTGACTATGTATGCGCGGGCTTTTTGGCGTTGCTGATGATTTATTCAAGAATCCCGAAGCGCCGTGGCAAACATTGCTGTTGCGACGAACATTGTGGATGTAGCGAACACGATCATGCTGCGGCCTGCGATGCGGATTTAAAAACTGGTGAAGTCGCATTGACGCATACGTATCGGGTTCTCGGCATGAATTGCAGCCATTGCAAAATGTGCGTCGAAAAGGCCGCCATGAAACTTGATGGTGTAACCTTCGCTACCGCTGATATCGCAAAAATGCAACTCGAAATTGAGGGCTCTGTTGACGAAGCGGAATTGAAGGCTACCATCGAAGCCGCGGGCTTTGAATTCGGCGGCAAAGCATAGCTTTGGGAGAAATTAGAATGAATTTTGTCTTACTGTTGATTGCATCGATTTTTGAAGTGGGCTGGCCGCTTGGCTTTAAATTGTCGGGATTGTACCCGAACCATTTTGCCGCTTTTATTAGCCTTTCCGTTGCGAGCATGGCGCTGAGCGGATTGTTCCTTTATTTGGCGCAGCGCGGCATTCCCATTAGCACGGCATACATTATCTGGACGGGCATCGGCGCCATCGGAACGTTCGCCATAGGCATCGCGTTCTTTGGCGATTCCGCCTCGCTTTTGCGGATGTTCTTTGCGCTCCTGATTTTAGTCGGCGTCGTCGGGCTGGAATTGCTGGGGTAGATGGATTTCACTTGTATAGGGAAATTCTAAAAATTTAAAAATTATAC
This sequence comes from Fibrobacter sp., assembly GCA_024398845.1. Classification (GTDB taxonomy): domain Bacteria; phylum Fibrobacterota; class Fibrobacteria; order Fibrobacterales; family Fibrobacteraceae; genus Fibrobacter. The sequence goes on from JAKSIM010000021.1 coordinate 42,456, forward strand.
GCACGATTATACAAATCAATGTAATTTTAAAGATTTTGTATAAAAATATGGTACGCTCCCTTTGTATGAGGGAGTATTTTTTTTGAGTATGATGAAATCTGTGATAGAATATGAAGATTACCGTTTGTTTATGAGCGATTTCTACCAATGGAAAAAGCGAACATCCGCTTTTTCATGGCGGGAATTTACGAAGAAGGGTGGCTTTACTTCGCCCAACTATATGAAGCTTGTTTGCGAAGGTAAAAGTGGATTATCTAAGGTTGGCGTTGAACGCGCTGCCGATGCCTTGGACCTAGTGGGTGTGGAAAGGGAATACTTTCGAGCACTTGTGAAATTTTGCCAGGCAAAGAAGGATGTTGATAAAAAGTTGGCTTATGCCGAAATGAAAGAAATTGCGAACGCTCATAAGGTTCGCGTGTTGGAGGGGGAAGCGTTTTCTTTTTATGAATCGTGGAAGTATCCGGTACTTCGTGAACTTGCTCCGATGATGCCTGGGGCAAAGCCCTCGGATTTGGCTAAGGCTTGTGGTGGGGCTTTTACGGCGGAAGAAGTGCGGGATGCGCTCGCTTTCCTAACTCGGGCAAGATTCCTCAAGAAGTTGGCGGACAACGTGTATGAACAAAAGGATCGGTCGTTGCAGATTTCTACGGCGGCGCTTCCGATGCTTGTTCGTAACATGCACAAGGAAATGGCGCATTTTGCAGAAGATTCTGTTGAAAAATTTGCTAGAGATGAACGGAACTTTACGGGTGTTACCATGGGAATTGACGAAGAAGATTATGCGCAGATTGTAAAGGAATTGGATGCCTGCCGTAAGAAAATCGTCTCTATTGCAACGGCGAAAAAAGGCGGCAATCGCGTATATCGCTTGAATATGCAATTATTTCCGCTTACAGATAAAGTTTAAAAGTGTATTGCTATGAATAAAAAGTTTCGTCATGGAGTTTGCTATGCGTGATAAAATACGTCGGATTTTGCCTGGGGTGATTTTATTCGCTTTTTTGATTGCAGGTGTTGTTGAACATAATCTTTTGGATGTGAAAATACATAATTTCCACTTAATTCAAAATGGTTTTGTTAAGGCGGCGGTGATTCCCATAAAGCAGGATTTTGACAAAGGTGAAGTTTTTTCTGTTGAATTTGAGCTTGAGTCGAGTTTTGAAGAAATCCCGATGCACATTGTTCCCGATGATTGTGTTGATTCCATTGTTGTCAACGGACGAAAAAAATCTTTAGCGGGGATAGATGGCTTGTGCAGTTTTACAAAGGGTTTTGATTTTGCTGCGGAACCTGGATTTTATCATGTTTATCTGCGTAATAACGGCGGTGCTGGCGGATTCGATTTGATGCTCAAAAATACGAGCGGTCAAAAGATTCTTTATGTGGTGAATTCTTTACTTTTGCTTGCGTTGCTAGGATGGCTGATTTATAAATTCAGAATATTGCCATTTCGTTTAATGCTAATGTTTCTGGTTGCCGTTGGCTTGCATTGTGCATATACGTATGATACGAATTACATGACACGATCTTACGATACAGATGGACATGTTGCTTATGTAAAGTATATTGCCGAGAATCATTCCTTTCCAAAAGATGATGAATGCTGGTCGTGCTATCATCCGCCGGTTTATTATGTGGTGGGGGCTTCTGTTTGGACGCTTGCTACGCAATTGGGCCTTGTTGAAACAAGGGCTTTGCAGTGGCTCAGCTTTGTTTTTTCTATAATCCTTATGATTGTGGGCGTTAAAATTTTAATGCTTTTATTGAATGGCGCCCCTCTTGTTTTGGCTTCGTCGCTTTGGTTGTTCTGGCCGGTTCTTTTTATGATATCGCCTCGTGTTGGCAACGATCAGTTGTTTTTCCTGACGCATGTTCTTTGTCTATGGTGGTGCCTTAAGTACATCTTGAATAAGGATGGACGATGCATGATTTTGGCAGGCTTTATGGTGGCTTTGTCTTTTTGGACAAAAAATACGGGGACCGTTACTGCGTTGATTTTTGTGTCCGCTTTTGTTTTAGGGTATTTCCCGCGACAATCTTTAAAACCGGGTAAAAGTGAAATTGCGGCTTTTGCGGTGTTTGCTGTTTTTGTTTTTTGCGTTGTTCTTGACAAATTCTTTTTTGAGTCGGCGCTTGTTGGTAACTTGAATTCGTTGAATTCGTCTATGCGTGTAAAATCAAATGTTCAAAATATTTTGTTTTTTGATATAAAGGAATTCCTGACGATTCCGTATACTTCGGGTTGGTACGATGAAGGCGGTCGTCAATATATGCTTAACTATTTGGCCAAAACATCCATGTTCGGAGAAACGATTTTGGATGATTCTGTTGCAGGGAAAAACTTGGCGGTTTCTATGTCCTTTTTGTTTTTAGGAATAGTTGCTGCTGCGTTTGTCGGTTTTTTGAAAACGAAAATAAATAAAGCCTATTTACTGTTGGTTCTGCAGGCCGTGTACTTTTTTGTCGCGTTGACAACTCTTCGTGTAAAAGCCCCTTACGGATGCAGTTCTGATTTTCGTTATGTTGTTCCTGTACTGTTGTCCTTTGTGGCTTTTGCGGGGCTTGGTGTGTTTCGCAAGGAAGTTTCGTTGGGATGGAAATGTACGGGCGTTGTTTTCTCAGTTCTTTTTGTGATATGCACTATTTGGCTGATGATGCTTTTGTGAATGCGCTCACCTTGCGAGTGATGTTGTTCCCATCAACGCAAAGAACAATTACATTCCCGCCTGGATTGTGTAGCGCAATCTAAGCCTCAAAATGGATTATGGAACCTTCCTTCCGATTTCAGAGACGATTTTCAGAAGTACGGCTTTTTCCGTGTCCGAGAATTTCGTTATCTTGGAAATGTGAAACTTCCATAATTCAAAGGAATCCTTTGGAGATTCGCAGGCGTTTAAAACATCAACTATCTCGCTTTTCCACTTGTCGATATTGGCAATGATTTTGGGAACCTTGACACCAAATAAATATTCCTTGCCGCCGGCAGAAAAAGTATCTCGGAATGAGGGATTGATTATTCCCTTGCATTTTAAAAGCCATTTACAAGCGTTGTTGTAGTCACCAATAATGACTCGCGGAGATTTTACAATCATTTCTGCCTTATAGTGGTCTTTTTCTTTTAATGTCAAATCACACCAAAAATGAATTTTGGAATTGATTAAGTCTTCTGCGAATAATTGTTCGTCAATGTCCTGTGCGCTTACTTCCTGGGTTTCTGGGCTATACCACCAAAGCGAATTCTCGTCATTTTCTGAATCTTTTTTCTTTGATTCAATTAAATATGATTTAAAGGCGTCAAATGGATTTTGCATTTGACGAATGGAATCGTAGGACTTGTTTATTTTGT
>JAKSIM010000022.1 GCA_024398845.1 Fibrobacter sp.
GAAAATGCTGCTTAGACTCCTCCCAACCCCTCCACACATAGTTACGATGCCTCAAATTTGCAGCCATATTAGCATTCGAAGCTTTATTTCCAAATTCACCAACAAGTTCAACATTCTTTACATCTACGTCAACGAAGTTGGAATACGCAACAACATCTTTTTGCGCTGTTTCAAAGTGACCAAACTGATACCCAGAAACGCCTTTAGTCCCTTTTACAGAAATCGTTTCATTTTTTATATGGGTGTTGTAAACAAACACATCAGCTGCCGCCGTGTAATAAGCGGCCAATCCACCTACGTAAAACTTTTTCTCGGCATCTTTAAAATCAACCGAAACATTCAAGTCATCAACAACAACATTTGAAACAACAGTGCCTAAAGCTTCACCAAGCAATCCACCCACCTTAAGATCCGCTTGAATATCCTCCGAAGTCCACGAAGAAGTCAAAAGATTCTCGTCAAAAGAAACACTTATATTTTTTGCAGTGACATTTTTAATTTCGCTACCACTTACAAAGCCGCCTATCACTCCGACATCATAGCCCTTTACCGACACGTTTGTAAAAGCAACATCGCTGATGGAACTAGCAATAATGCTCCCGGAAACCACACCTACAGGCAGTTTATAATTGGATATGTAAAAATTTTGAACACTCAAATCAACATTCGCAAAGGCGATGTTCGATATATTGGCATGATTCGCAGCAGAAAAAAATCCATAATCATAATCACTCAAATCAGCATTTTGCCCTCTTACCGCATGGTAGCAAAAGTTTTTCACCTCAGGTTTTTTTCCATCTTCACCCTTAAAAGTGAGATATTGCGCTTTTATGGGTTTATAGTCAAGCTTGCAATTACCGGTTCCATCAACGCCATTAAAATCAAGATCCGTAGTCAAAATAATCGTCGGATTCGTAGAATGATTCAAGGCCATTGTAATTGCGTCGTAAGCATAATTTTTATTATCCGAATAATCCGTCCAACGATCATAGCACTGCAAATCCGTTCCATTATAGGTATAGGTATTATCATTTCTATTAAAACCAGATTCAATATACTTCACCTGCATAAGGACAAATGTTTCCTCTGCAGCAGCCCCGGTTTGACCAAAGCAAAAATATTCGCCACTTAAGGCGTTGCCAGCAAATGCGGTCGTGACAGCACACAACAGCATAGAAAACAAAAAAAAGCGCCTAAACCACATATTGCCCTCTTTCGAAAAAGCATTTATGTGAAAAAAATATATAATGTTCAAAAAAATGTAAAACGCCCCACACGGTCGTGTGAGGCGAATTACAAGAATACAGGCCTATTTCGTGCGAAATATCACTTTGTGCGTTTATTTCACCATAACTTTGCCTGTAGCAACCTGGCTTGCGACCTTTACTCGCACAAAGTAGAGCCCATTCTTGGCTACTTTCAGGGAGACCCCGTTGAAGCCCGCCATCGCCACAAAGTTCTGGCTTGCCACAATTTCACCCTTCAAGCTAACCAATTCAACTCTAGCGTTTGCCCCTGCCAGGTTCTGCGGAGCATCAAAGTTCACATTCAAGTATCCTTGAGCCAGTTCCGTACGGAAGCCCTTGAGGTTATTCGAGGCAACTACCGACGCAGACTTGGCCACGCGTACAGTCACCTGCTTAGAATTTTCCTTTAAACCGACCTTCACAGATTCACCCGCCATAACCTCCGTAGTCTTGTTATCGGCAGTTACAAACAGGTGCAAACCAGAAGCGGCGAGATCCTCAATACCTTCAAAGCGCAAGAAGCCATCGCGAGCACTGGAAGCGTTCACCGACAGAGTCCACTGCATATCGCTACCCACAGTTTTCACACTCTTAGCAAGGCGCTTTTGGCCTTCAAGAATCGTGAGGTTCACGCGGTCGCCCATACCGGCAGGAGGTTCATCCATAGATGAAGCGGAACCAACACCCAAGAAGTTCCAACTGTCCTGTTTGCCGTTCTGGTCGGCCAACGTCACACGCAGACTCCATTCGCCATTTACACTGGCGCGCTTTGCAGCCACGGAATTCGGGTCAACCGATTTTTTCAAGTCAAACATCGGCTTCGAAGAAACAGTCCAAGTGGTCGGTTCCGAGACCTTCGCCCAAACGGCTTCGTACGGGCCAAGCATGGTCGCGACTTCGTAGTCGCCAATCTGGGAATTCCAGCGCCAGAAATCAACCTTGCCCCCCTCGCCTTCAGTCAGGTCCACATTCCAACCATGCGGGTTCGCCACCAGGTTCCAACCGCTATACTTGCAGTTGAGTTCCCAAGTGATTTCGGCATCCTTCGTCGGAGTTTCTTCCTTGAGAATCAGCGGATTGCCGTTCTGCGTACCATACCAGAATCCGCGAGAAGCATCCATTTTATCGTCTAAATTATAAGAACGATACTGCCAGTAATCACCAATCGGATTCAACTCATCCCACCAGTAGAATGCGGCATCTTCTTCATCATAAGAGGTTTCCAAGTCAAGCGCGGCAAGGGACACCATTTGCCAAGAACGCGGCTGTACTTCGATTTCGTTTTTCACTTCGAACGCATCGGTAAAGCGAACCGTATCCACAACATTGAACAAGCTTAAAGCCACCTCGTACTTACCCAACGGAGCCGGAGCCAAGACCCATTCCGTAACGGCATCAAAGTCCGTAATGGAATCCGTCAACACGGTATCAATAATGACACCAGCATCGCCAATCACCTGCACACGGGCGCCCGTTTTGATTTCCTTGTAAGCAGAATTGGTACCAAAGGTCAAGCGAATGGCATTACCGCTCATTTCGACCTTGGAATCAACAAGTCCAAGTTCCGTTTCACCAGCCGGAGGCAATTCACTGCTGCTGGAACCCGGATCATAGCTACTACTGGAGCCCGGATCGGAGTTGCTGCTGGAACCCGGATCGGAGCTGCTGCTAGAACCCGGATCAGAGCTGCTGCTAGAACCCGGAATCTTATGGAATACGGCACGCACCACTATATCGCTAGTAATCTCACTGAAATCCTTGCTCCAAGCAAGTTCATAACCTTCCGGAACATAAACATTCGGTTCCGTAGCAGACTTGCCGTATTCAACCTTTTCAACCTTGAGAATATTACCAGCAGCGTCCGCAAAAGTAACATTAAAGACCCTAAGACTTGACGTGAACTGCGCTACGTAAGTCGTGGCACCCCATACAGGACCTATGGTCGGAGACCAGCCGCTAAATGTGTATGTATACTGGGCATCATCAGCCTTGGTCGGAGTTTCGCCTTTATACGCGGGCGTTTCTTCGTACTCAAAAGACGCAACAGAAAGAATCTTGTCGCCATTCTTGAATGTAATGTCATACATCACCGCATTGGAGTCATATACAGCTTTGTAGGTTATGTTACTCCTGACCGTATCGATTTTCGGAGACCATTCCTTGAACACATAGGTGTACTTCATCGTAGCAGGCTTTTCAGGAATAGAACTACACGTTGGCCAAGTTCCATACGCAAAATCTCCTTCTTGAATTGTTGAAGATTCGCTTTGGAAAATAACCCTATACTTATTCAAAGTGGAATCAAATATTGCTTTGTATTCAGCATCTTTCGTCACGTTTAGACCCTGATCAAAATACGGATCCCATTTATTAAACGTATAAGTATACTTGGCCGTTGCCGCTTTACTCGGAGTATCTCTGTATACAAGTTTGGAACCAGACTCAATCAAGGTATCCTTTACGGTTTTACCATCGCTAGTAAACTTCACCTCAACTAGATCCCTGTACAAGGCATTAACAACCATATCGGCAGAGACATCGGTGAAACTACGATCCCACCCTAAGAACTGATGACGAGGAATATTCTTTTCGGCATCGGTCAACGCAGGTTCAAGGGCCTTGGTATGGGTCACCACAAGAGTATCGTACGAAAAATCAGAGAATTCCTTTAAGTTTTCATTCCACTTTTTATACTTAAATGTGATCGTATACATTTTAGGAGCATTAGAAGCATCAAGGAACGGCAGATTATCGTTCCGACCATCGACAAAATTCCAAATCAACTTTTTATGGTCTTCGTTCAAGAAGTCAGCAAACGTACTTGTTTGCATAGAGGCATCAGTCATCGTTCCGTTTCCGCTACCAATCAGCGATTCAGTGGAGCCGTTGCGAACGTTATGACTCAACGTCCAGACTTTTGCCAACTTTGTGTCGGTAATATTCTTCCAAGAACCGGTAATTTCTCCACCATTACTCAAATAGCCAAAAGCATCCAAATAACCTTTATCCGTATCGCTAAAGTGATAGTTCGAAACAAAGTTGTGTTCATATTGATCACTTGCCAAATAAGCAAAGCCCATCAAATAACCAATTTTCGTACTCTTCTTTTCTCTAGAAGCTTGAGGAACGTCAATTGCGCCAATCATATAGTTGTCCCTGACATCAATGGAAAAATTCGAAGTAGTGCTACCCACGAAGCCGCCCACCACAAGGCTATCGCCGGCATAATCATCATCGTCCAACACAATATTTCCAACAACAGACACCTGAGAGATTTTTTCAATATCACCACAACTTCCACAAACGCCACCAGCATGAATAACAGCCCCCTTTGTCGCAAGGTTAGCCGTTTCAAAGGTCATCAAATTTTCGGTGCTATTTTCAACAACTAGCGAAGTAAAAGACACCTTTGTGCTTCGAGCATTTTTGTAGAATCCAAAAATACCACCCACATTGATTTTATCCGCTTTGTTTTTTATAGTAATACTTCCATCAAAACGTCCATTCGACACGTTAAAGGCTTTTTCAGAACTAAACATATCAGCCTTGCCCACAAAGCCGCCAATATTAGACACGCCACCACTTGATTCTAACCTCGAGCTAATTTTTACGCTAGAAGTAATCCCGGTAAGCACATTTTCTCCCTTGGCAAAACAAGCAGAACCAACTACGCCTCCTACATTGGCATTTACAACCCCGTTCGAAGCAGTCCCTTCACTCGACAACATGCTAATACTACCTGCAGCCGATGCGTTCGTTATAGACAGATCCACCTTACGATCAGTGCAATCGTTAGTTTTACCTATATAGGCGCCAGCATAATAATTGCTGGTATTTGAGCCCATAAAGGTATTTTTGATATCTACATCAGAAGAGACACTATCAATAGCAAGACTGTATCCAGTCGCCAAGTTCGCTTTACCAACAAAACCTCCCACAAACAAGTCTTTTGACGAAGAGCCTACAATTTCAAGATTTTTAACGGCAGACTTAAAGATATTGACATCAGAGAATTCGCGACCATCATACGTGGAGTTAAAATCACCCACAAAACCACCCATGGAGAGACCTCCAAAAAGGCTAATGTTACTGACGGTATCATTAACAAATCCGTATTCCATATAGCCGCCAGCCCAAACACCGGCAATACCGCCCAAAGCCGACGGAGTCGCCTCGGAGCTCAAGTCACTGACATTAGCCGTCACGTTTACATTGACAATGGAATCCTTGACGGCCATGCCCACTACACCGCCTAAAAACACGGTATAATCACTAACATATTTTTGCCAATCAGAAGATATTGCGCTCCCTGCATAAGCACCAGTGATAGCTGGATTCGTTGAGGTCAATTCAAGTTTATTCGAAACAGAAATTTCGCCCGTAGTAACAACCCCTGCAATGGTAGAGTTCGACACAAAGCCAGCCACGCCACCTGCCATCGGAGCTTCAATGAACGCATTTTCAACAGATGCGTTCCTAATGGAAGCCATATACATAGCGCCCACCACGGCACCAACCGGGTAATATTCCGCACCCGCTTCGCTAGCATCGCGTATCATTCGAGAGTCCTTCACCAATATGCGCACATTTTCCATGCTCACATTTTTAATTTCCCCTCTATTTAACGAAGAAATCAAACCCACGGGTTCCGTCATCGCGCCCTCTTTGATATCTGCAGAATAGCAAAAATTGCGGACTTTAAAACCTTTATCGGAGCCGCCATCAAAAAGGGTATTCACATTCAATTTCAAAGGAACCGCCTGGGCATCGCACTCGCCTTCAGCAGTATTGTCGCCAAAACCACCAAGATCAATATCAGAGCCAAGCCTAATCGAGACTCCTTGTGGATTCGCATCCACTATGGTAGAGATTATATATGCAAATTCATCGTTCACTTCTTGCGCAGTAGTCAACTTTTCCGTAGATGTACAATTGCCCATCGGAAACATTGATGTTGATGCAGGGCAACCACTCGAAGACTGACTAATGGTATAAGCACAATTATAAAATTCACATGTAATCTCGTATTTTAAGTACGACATGTTCGTATTCCAGGCGCCAAAAACCGTAGAAGCCATAACCAGCGCCACAGCTGACGCCACCATAAAGTTCGGAATAGAATGAATCTTATTCATAATTCGCCCTCTATTTTTATAGTTATAAAATACGTTTACATTCGCCATATCCAAAGTGATTTGGAGCACCCAAGCGTTTTTTGTGACAGCCCGCACGTATTTTTTTGATTTTTTTTGCAATTAAAACCTTAAAAATTGCCTTTTTTCGCCAAATTTGTGACTTTTGTCACTTTTCTGTAATAATCCCCTGCCCTATTTCAATTTGGAATATTAAATTTAAAGAGTAACATTCACTTATCCTCAAAAGGAGACACTCCTAATGTTCAAGAAAATCGCACTCGCAGCCGCTGTTGCTGCCTCCGCCTCTTTCGCAACCTACAACTTCTTCCCGGTAGGCGCCGCCCACAGTGGTCAGGTTGAAGCCGGCATCCAGTACAACTGGTGGGAAGCAGGTCCGGCCGACATGTCTTCCATGAATATTGTCGCCGCTGGCGAATTCGTTGTTATCGACAAGTTGGCATTGTCCTTGCAGGGTCTTGGCTACCAGCTCTGGTCTGAAAACACCGAATGCGACGATGACGATGTTCCAGGTTGTGACACAGATGGCCTCAAGGCAATGACTGTTGGCGCCCGTTACTGGTTCATGCCGATGCTCGGTGCCGCCTTGGATGTAAACATTCCGCTTAACAGCGAAGACGCCGTTGGTGGCAAATACGATCCGTTCGGTCTCTATGCCGCCATCCAATTCAGCACGGAATTCATGCCGGGTCTCGCTCTCGGTAGCGAAGCTGGCATCAGCTACAAGTTCGAAGACGAAAATACAACTGAAGGCCTCGGCCTCAAAATTCAGGCTGAATTGGACTACACCATCGCTTCCATCGGTCTTACCCCGTGGATTGGCGCAGCCTTTAACATTCGCTTGAGCGATATCGAAGTTGAAGAAGGCCCTGTCACTTACAAACGTGGATCGGGTGACAACTCCATTGACCTCTGGATTGGTGCCAGCTACAGCATCACCCAGATGTTCTACGTAAAGGCCAACTTCCTCATGACCTTCGCCGACGAAACCGAAACGATGGGTCCGGACAGCATGATGGGCTTCAACGTCAAGTTCGGCGTAAACTTCTAATCCTAGGATTCAACCAAAAAAAAGACCTGCTTATGCGGGTCTTTTTTGTTTACAAAAAACTTGCAAGTGTAAACATAAAATGAATTGCATCAAAAAAAACATTTTCTAGATTTGAAACAGCTAATTATCAAAGGAGTTATGGATGCTCAAAAAATTATTTCTCGCAATCGCATTAGTCGCCACAGCAAGCTTCGCTACCTGGGACTACTTCCCAGTTCTTCCCGCAGGTCAGGGTTCCGTCAAGGGCGGACTCTACTATGACTGGGACGGCGACTGGAGCCAGGCCGGTCTTGACCTCGGCGTACGTTTTTCCGTCATCGAGAATCTTGAAATTGCGCTCCTCGGCTGGGGTTACCAGTTCTGGAGTGAAGATGACTGCAAGGGTTGCCCCAACGGTGGCGACGGTCTGCGCGATCTGACGCTTGCCGGTCGTTACCAAATCACCCCGACGGTCAACGGATTTTTGGATTTCCACCTTCCGGTTGGCAACGACGACTTTGGTAAAAATGGCCACGCTCCGTCTACCGACGAAATCGCCCTCTACTTTGGTGCCCAGTTCTCCATGGCTTTACCCGACGCCCCGGGCTTTAAGTTCGGTTCCGAAGCCGGCCTTGACTGGGGCTTTGAACACAATGGTTTTGAACGTGGTCTCGAAATCCACCTTGGTGCCGAAGCCGATTACACCATTCCGAATACAATGGTCACCCCGTTCCTCGGTTTGCAATTCAAGCTCAAGCTCTTTGAAGATGAATATGAAGCCGCAGACGGCAAGGAATACGGCCAAGACAACAGCGGCAACAACCAGATTCAAATCTGGCTCGGTGCAGCCTTCGCCATTGACCCCAACATTTCTATCAAGGGACAACTCATTGTGCGTAGCGGCGACCAGGATATGGGCGGCGATGCCACAGGTCTGTACGTTGGTTGCGAATTCGTTTTCTAACGTCTAATTCGCTAGCTTAAAATTATTACGTAATTCAGGTCACCTCGGGTACACCGAGGTGATTTTTTATTGACTTTGTTCAAATAAATTAAGCGGCCCGCAAAGGCCGCCTTTAATGGATTCGTTTTCGCTCTTTTTACTTCACATCGAAAGCGGGCACAGGAAGGGCTTCGCCCTTCTTTATGGCAGCGTCAAGCGCAGCAGACTTTGCCGGGTCCACCCACCAGTAAACCGGAATGGCATCTTCGCGATTATACATATCAAAGACCTTCTCGGGAGTTCCGTAACGGTTCCAATAAAGTACACGGTGGTGGTCGCACTGCCACATCAGCACGTACGGTACAATTTCCGCAAGACGGTTGTCGAGCGCCTTGAGAATTTCATTGCGCTTCGCGAGGTCAAATTCCGTCTTTTGCAGGTCAATGAGACTATCCACCACGGCATCCTGGACTCCGCTCAGGTTGTTCGTCCCCTTTTGCATAGCCGTTGCAGAGTACCAGCTGGACTCCGGGTCACGCAGGCGTCCAGCACCCCAGTTTACCCAATAAAGGTCAAAGTCGGCATCGTCCAAACGCTTGCGGAGCGTACTCTGGCTCATCTGTTCGATGGTCGCCTCAATGCCCACTTTCTTCAAATCTTCTTGATAGAGAGTCAGGTGTCGCATATCCTCGCTTGCTGTAATGAAGTTGATGGTAAATGGTTTGCCATCTTTCTCCAGCACGCCCTGGGCATTCACCTTGTAGCCCGCTTCGGCAAGAAGCGCACGTGCGCTATCCGGGTTAAAGCGGTACACAGGCGCCGTCGGGTTCTGGTTGTTTTGCCACAAGTCTGGGTAATAGCTATTTAAAAGGAAGTACTGGCCATACATGTACTTTTCGTTCATCTGTTCGCGGTTCATAAGGTACGAGAGCGCCTTACGCACGCGCACATCCTGGAACTGCGGTTTACGCATATTGATGGCCATGCCCTGGAAACCCATCGGCTCCTTATTAAAGATGCGCTGCTTTACGGCCCAGCCCTTTTGTACAGCTTCAAAATCAGTCTGTTTCATCCAAATGCTGCTGGTATAAATGGCGTAGGCGTTAAAATCCTGCTTTTTGAAAGCTTCCAAGGCCTTGGTCTGGTCGTTCATAAAGCGGTAACGAATCTTTTGGAAGTTGTACTTGCCTCGGTTCCAGTTCTTGTGGAAACCCCACCAGTCGGCACGGCGAACTAGCTCCACATAACGGTCTTCGCGGAACGTTTTGATAATGTACGGTCCAGAGACCACCGGGAAGTCATAGCGAATCTGGTTAAAGTCCTTCCCCGCCCAAACGTGCTTCGGGAAGGCGAGCATGCCAGCGGCTTCCCAGAAGTTGCCCCAATGTTCTTCCTTCGCCGTAAGGCTCAAGGTAAGGCTATCGATAACGACAGGGCGTTCAAAACGGCTGAGCCCCACCTTGAAAATCGGGGTCAGGTTCTTTTCGTCCATAATCACGTCGTAGTAAAACTGAACGTCCTCGGCGGTAACCGGCTTGCCATCGCTCCACTTTGCGCGCGGGTCCACATGGAAAGTGAACGTTTTGCCATCGTCGCTAATGTTCCAGGAGTCCGCCAAAATGCCGACTTCGCGGTCCTCTGTACTATGCAGGTTCACAAGCGGTTCGTACATCATGCTCATGAGTTCTGCCGAGAAACTGTTATAGTCTTCCCACATATTAAACGACTTGGGCATTGCAGAACCCCAAAGCGTAATCGTGCCGCAAGGGCGAGCATCCTTACTTGCAATCGGGTCAAATTCACCCGTCGCAGTTGAGTCCATCGGTAGCACCGGGCAATCCGCCTCGGACACAGCAGTGTCGTTCCCGCCCTTAGCGGCTCCAGCCTTGGATTCGTTACAAGCACTCAAGCCAATGAACATTGGGCAGAGAACCATGAACAGTAGACAATGTTTTGTGAAAAATGGACTGCGATTCTTCATAAAATTAGTTTCCCAGAATAAATGAACTAAGGTCTCCCCAAATAACGGGAAGGCTTCTTTTTAAGGTCAGCCGGTTCAACCGCCCCAGCCGAAGACTTTTCCTTTTCTAGAGCCTCGGCCTTTAAAGCCTCGAGCGTTACTCGGGCGGCTTCCTGTTCGGCACGTTTTTTGTTTGGCCCCTGGCCCTGCCCGTAAATTTTGCCGTTCACGTGGACCTGCGCGGTAAACACCTTCTGGTGTTCCGGGCCATCCTCGCCAACAATCTCGTACTCCGGCGCGGTGTGTAACTTGCCTTGGCAGAACTCCAAAAGTCCGCTCTTAAAGTTCACAAAGTCCTCTGCACTTATGATTTCCTTAACGCGCGGGAAATGGAAACGGTTCAAAATCGCACGGACATCCTCGAGCCCGCCATCAAGGTAAACCGCACCGAGAACCGCCTCGTAGGCATCGGCCAAAATACTTTCTTTGCCGCGACCGCCCATTTTGGCTTCACTCTTGCCAATTTTGATGTACTCACCCAGGTCCCATTCCTTTGAGGACTGGGCGCAGGCATGCCCTGAGACAATAGCGCTCTTGCGCTTGGAGAGATCGCCTTCCGAGTCGTCAGGGTAGGTCCGGTAAAGGTATTCCGTGGTAAGCATATTGAGCACGGAATCGCCCAGGAATTCCAGGCGTTCGTTATTGCTCTCGTAGGGCATGTCCTTACCGGTCAAAAACGAGCGATGGACCAAAGCGTGAGCCAGGAGTTCAGGATCGCGGAACCTGTACCCGAGCTTCGCCTCAAGCCCGTCCCCGGACTTCTGGCGAAACCAGAGTTTTAACAGTTTGTGGAGCATGTTTTTTTCTTCCAAGAGATTCTCCTTATAATAGGGTGATAGTTAGAAAATACAAAAATACCCCGGTTGTACCCGGGGTGTTCTGCCACTCGCTCCGCCCAACCATTGCGGGCAGAGAATCTGGGCTAAGAGAATTACTTCTTCTTCTCTTCGAGGAAGGCAACCACGTCGGATACCTTGAGGAACTTTTCGGCGTCAGAATCGAGAATTTCGACTTCGAATTCGTCCTCGAGAGCCATCACGAGCTCAACGCGGTCGAGAGAGTCTGCACCGAGGTCATTGCTGAATTCAGATTCAGGCTTCACATCTTCAGCCTTAACTTCCAACTTGGCAACGATAACGTCGGTGACCTTCTTGAAAATTTCTTCTTGTGTCATTTTATACTCCGTTTGGAAATGTTTGGGTGCAAATTTAGAAAAAACCCCTAGGCATTCAACCCCCCATCTACTCCAATTATTTGCCCAGTCACGTATTTAGCGTCATCGGACGCCAAAAAAACGACCATTTTGGCAACTTCCTCGGGTTGCCCGAGTCGACCCAGAGGAATTTGAGCGGCATATTTAGCCCGGACCTCGTCACTCAGTACGGCGGTCATGTCGGTATCGATAAACCCGGGGGCGACCGCATTGACCGTCACGCCCCGACCCGCAAACTCCATCGCGTTGGACTTGGTAAGCCCGATGACCCCCGCCTTGGCCGCGGCGTAGTTCGCCTGACCCGCCTGGGCCCGGATGGCATTGACGCTCGCAATGTTCACAATTCGGCCATACCTCGCCCCGAGCATCGACTTCGCGACCGCCCTCGTACAGAGGAACACCGACCTGAGGTCTGTCGCAATGACCTCATCAAAAGCCTCGTCCTTCATGCGCAGTACGAGCCCGTCACGGGTGACCCCCGCATTATTGACCAGCACGTCGACCCCGCCCAAAGCTTTAATGGCCGCGGTAAAAACCTCCTGGACCTGACAAGAATCGCCCACATCACAGGCAAAGGAGAACGCCCGAACGTGGAACTCCTCGGCAATAGCCTTGGCCTGAACATCACACCCGCCCCGGGAAACCAGAGCCACGTCGGAACCGCGAGCGGCAAGTTCCCTCGCTACCGCAAGGCCAATCCCTCGGGAAGCTCCAGTAACAATAGACCTTTTGTTCTTCATATTTTTAAATATAAAAAAAAGGCAGGGCCATAAGCCATGCCTTTTTCAAGTTCAAATTCGCGTTGCGAATAAACTAATTAAGCCTTCGGAGCTTCCGCAGATGCTTCAGCCGGTTCGTCCTTGATTGCCATCAAGCGTTCGTTCACCTTAGCGGCGACACCCTTTTCGGCATACTGGGCGGCAACTTCGATAGCCTTTTCGATAGCGAGTGCATCGGAACGGCCGTGAGCGATGATGCCCGTGCCATTGAGGCCAAGCAACAAGGCGCCACCCGTAGCGCGATAGTCCCACATCTCGGCAAAGCGCTTGCCTGCCGGAGTATCGATGGTGCCAAACATTTCTTGGTGCATTTCAAAGAAACCTTCCAAGAGTTTAAGCACAACGTTACCCGTATAACCAGAGCAAGCCACAACGTCGGCCTTACCAGCAATGAGGTCACGGCCTTCGATGTTACCGATAAAGTTTACCGGGGCGGACTTCAACAGCTGGTGCGCTTCCTGAAGTACAGCCGGTCCCTTGTGTTCTTCTTCGCCCATGTTGAGGAGACCAACCGTCGGGTTCTTGTAACCGAGGTAGGTTTCTGCAAAGGCAGAACCTGCAATGGCGAAGTCCACAAGAGTAGAGGCGCGTTCATCAACGTTAGCACCAGCGTCCACCAACACAATGCGGCGATCCTTGGTCGGGAGAGCACAGCCAATAGGCGGACGACCAAAGCGTTCGGTCGAACGTCCAAGGAGCATAAGGCAGCTAGCCATCATGGCACCAGAGTTACCGGCACTAACGCTAGCATCAACCATACCCTTCTTTTGCAAGGCAACGCAAGTCACCAAGCCAGAATGCTGTTTCTTCTTAACCACCATCACGGGGTGTTCGTCCATGGCCACAGGGTCCGGAGCGTCAACAACAGAAATGCCGTTGCCAGCATAGCCGAGCTTTTCCAAGCCAGCCTTGACCTGAGCTTCCGGTCCGCAGAGGACCACATGAATATTGGCGTTTTTCTTGACGGCGTTTACCGCGCCTTCAATACACACGTCTGGGGCGTAATCACCACCAAGGGCATCCAGTGCAACTTTGATCACGGATTTCTCCTTCTACACAAATTAGGCTTCGGCACCCTTCATGTCGACAACTTCCACACCATTGTAGAAGCCGCAAACCGGGCACACGCGATGCGGGCGCTTGGTTGCACCGCAATGGTCGCAAGTGGCCATAGCCGGGGCTTCCATCTTCCAATGGGTGCGGCGCTTGTCACGACGAGCGGTCGAGGTCTTTCTTTTAGGTACTGCCATTTTTAACTCCTGTTTTCCATTTTGCTCTTAAGAGCTTTGAGTTTTTCCCAACGAGGATCCAAGGGCTTTTCGGCATCCGCGGAATCTTCGCCGGTTTGATTGTTTGTTACAAAGATAAAATCTTCGTCAGGATTTTTCACGGGTGCAAATGGTTCTTGCAACAAAACCAGCTGTCGGACGCACTCGGAAATATCTACGAAGTCCTGTGTCTGCGGGATTTTGTACGCGAAAACATCGTCGTCATCGTCATTCAATTCCTGCGATGCCACCTGGAGGCGTTCCACCTCGATCGTCATTTCGGTTTCGAACGGACGGTCAAAGAGTTCCAGGGTGCGGACACAAGTTAGAGTTTGCACTCCAGAGACCTTACCAGTCACAAGACACTTACCATTGCCTTCGGGGCTAACCAGCACCTGAGCTACCAGATCGCCCTTTAGGTGCAGTTCGTCGAAGACCTCAGGAGCATCGGCTCTTGACCAGACCACTCGGCGGTCTTCGGATTCAGTAAGGTTTTGTGCAATATCGAGTCTCAAAGTGGCCCAAATGTAGTAAAATAAAGGAAAAGGGTAAAGGGGGCACTCGCAAGCCACGTATTTAGCAACCAACAAAGCGAAGGGTCCAACCTCCGTGAATATTATTATATAAGATATATAATATGTCTCCAAAATTTGCGTTCTTTTTACGTACCCCCTCCCTACCCCCGCCATAAACCTTTGATTAAATTTGCGCTTGAAAAATGATTTTGAACGTTTTGACATACGTCGCAATTGGCTTACTCGCCATTTTCTGCGTCTTCTACCTGTGGTTGGAAGTGCGTTTTTACCGCGCACTCGGAACCGTCCGTGCAGGCGCCTCTGACATTGAACCAAAACCCGACGTCAGCATTTTGATTGCCGCAAGGAACGAATCCGAAGGCATTCGCGCGACCCTCGATTCCGTTTTGGCACAGGACTATCCCGGCAACTGGGAGGTCTGGGTCGCCGATGACCGCAGCACAGACGACACCCCGAAGATTCTTGCCGAATACGCAGCCAAGTACCCAGAACGGCTCCATGTTTTGACCATCACAGACATCCCCGAAGGCGTGAGCCCCAAAAAACAGGCCATTAGCAAAATGATTGAAGCCTGCAACGGCGAAATCCTTTGCCTCACGGACGCCGACTGCCTAGTCCAGCCCACCTGGATTCTTGGAATTGTCCGCGAATTCGAACCGGGCATTGAGCTCGTCGCCGGGCACTCTTACATCCCGACCGAGCCAAAAAAATCCAAGGTCATTATCTGCATGCAGGCGATTGAAACTCTCATTTACCGAGTCGCCGGAACCGCGGGTCTCGCCATGAAGCTCCCGCTCACCAGTACCGGCAACAACCTCGCCTACCGCAAGAGTTTCTTCAAGAGCGTAAACGGTTTCGACAACGTCATCAAAATCCAAAGCGGAGACGACGACCTCCTAATGCAAAAACTCGCCGCCGACCGCCCGTGGGCCATGCGCTACTGCATTGCCCCCTCGACTTTTGTCACCACGAACGGCAAAGAAACTTTGAAGGAACTATGGGAACAGCGCAAACGTTGGGCCTCCAAAACCATCTACTACACCCCAAAGATTGTTTTTGTACTCAGCATGGTATTTTTGTTCCTCACCATGCTCTGCGTTACGGCCATTCTCTCGCCGTTCAGCTTTGAAATTTTCATCGCCACGCTTATCGCCTTCGTATTCAAGTGCGTGGGAGACCTCGTTTTAATACTTCGCGGGCTCAAGGTATTTAAACAGGAACACCTCATCAAGTGGTGCATCCCTGTAGAATTTATACATGCTCCTTTCACCGTACTCGCCGTTTTGTTCGGCCTGTTCGGTCGCTTCAAGTGGAAATAATATGGCAACAAGAACATCAAAAGCAGCAAAAACTCCAACCGAGGGTATCACCCTCATCATCGCCGAAAAACCAAGTGTTGCTGCAGACCTCGTAAAAGTTCTCGGATCCAAGAACTTCAAAAAAGGCACCGGCGTCTACGAAAGCGACAAGATTATCGTGAGCCACGCCATTGGCCACCTCGTAACAATTGCCGACCCCAAGGATATTGACGAACGCTACAAAGCATGGGACATGAAAACGCTCCCGATGCTCCCCGAGAAGTTCCCGCTCGTCGCAAGCCCGACCACCAAAGCGCAACTTTCCATTTTAAGCAAGCTCATCAAAAAGAAAGATGTCACGACCATCATCAACGCATGCGATGCTGGCCGCGAAGGTGAGTTGATTTTCTTCTACATATTGGATTATGTGCTCAAGGGCAACTTCAAGGGCAAGACCTTCAAGCGTCTATGGATGCAGAGCATGACTCCTGCCGCCATCAAGGAAGCTTTTGAGAACCTCCGCACCGAAGAAGACATGGTGAACCTCCGTGCCGCAGCCCTTTGCCGCAGTGAAGCAGACTGGCTTGTGGGCATGAACGGCAGCCGCGGGCTCACCGCCTACAACAGCAGCATGGGAGGCTTCCAAATTACGCCATGCGGCCGCGTGCAAACGCCGACGCTCGCCATTATTGTAAAACGCGAAGAAGAACGCCACCAGTTTGTACCGCAAAAATTCTGGACCATCACCGCCGATTTTGACAACAGCGGCAACGCCTACCAAGGCAAGTGGTTCACAGGCGACGGCAAGGACCGCGTAAAGCAAATCTTTGACGAAAAAAAGGCAAAGGAAGTTGTAGCCAAATGCAAAGGCAAAGCCGGCAAAATCGAAGAAACGACCGCCCCGAGCCAGCAAAAGTGCGGACAACTTTACGACCTGACCACGCTCCAGCGCGAAGCGAACAACCGCTTTGGCTTTAGCGCCAAAACAACACTCAGCATTGCCCAAAGCTTGTACGAACATTATAAGGCTACAACATACCCGCGTACCGACAGCCGTTGCCTCCCCGAAGATTACGTGGCTACGGTCAAGGCTACCCTCGGAAAAATCACAAGTCCGCTCGCCAAGTTTGCACAAGAGGCCCTCGACAAGAATTACGTAAAGCGCACTCCGAAAGTTTTTGACAACACGAAAATCTCGGACCACTTCGCCATCATTCCCACAGGCGTCGCCCCCAAGGGACTCTCGGAAGCCGAAGAAAAAATCTACACCATGATTTGCCAGCGTTTTATCGCTGTATTCTTCCCGCCGGCCCAGTACCTGAACACGACCCGTATCACGACCGTCGAAAAGGAAACCTTCATTACCGAAGGCAAGATTCTCGTAGATCCAGGTTTCAAGGCCGTTTATGGCAAAGACAGCGACGACGAATCCAACATTCCGCCTATCAAGGGCGACAGCGCAAAAACGGTTGAAATAGCCTCCGAAGAAGACTTCACCAAGCCGCCAGCCCACTACACCGAAAGTACACTTCTTTCTATGATGGAAAGTGCCGGTAAGCTTGTCGAAGACGATGAGCTCCGCGATGCCATGAAGGAACGCGGTCTCGGCACTCCGGCAACCCGCGCCGCCATCATCGAAAAACTCGTGAGCGACAAATACGTTGTTCGTGATGGCAAGGAAATGATTCCGACCGCCAAAGCCTTTGACCTCATCAAGGTTCTCTCGGCCATGGACATCGAAGCCCTTACGAGTCCGGAACTCACCGGCGAATGGGAATACAAAATGGACTTAATCTCCAAGGGCAAGGAATCCCGCGAGAAGTTCATGGAAGGCATTGTAGAAATGACCAAAAAGATGGTCACGAACATCAAGGGCTTTAAAGAAGAAAGCACCTCCGGTGAAGCAAAGTTCAGCCCGGTGAACGGCAAAAAAGTCTTTGAAACCGTGAGCCGCTACACCACCGAAGATGGAATTGTAATCCGCAAAATCATTGGCGGCAAGCACCTCTCCGATGACGAAATCGTGGAACTCCTGACCAACCGTAAAATTGGTCCGCTCACCGGTTTCCGCAGCAAAAAAGGCGCCGAATTCTCGGCCGTGCTCACGATTAACGATCAAAATAAAATTGAATTTGTCTTTGACGAAAAACCCGAAGAAATCGAAATCGGCGCTAAGATTGGAGAATCCCCAGTCGATGGCACCGACGTTTTCGAAACCCTCACTGGATACGTATCACAAAGCTATATCGACAAGCAGCCCTCAGGCATAACGCTTCCAAAGATTCTCCTCGGCAAAGAAATTCCGCTCGAAGAAATCAAGAACCTGCTTAACGGCAAAAAGACGGCACTCATCAAAGGGTTCCGAAGCAACAAGACGCACCGCCTTTTTGACGCGTTCCTCATGCTCGATAAAGGCAAACTCAAATTTGACTTTCCTCCGCGCGATTTCACCAAACGCCGTTTTGTGAAGAAACCAGCCGAGAAGTAACGTGTTTAAACATTGGATTGTAACAGCGCTGTTTTGTGCCGTTTGTGTTCACGCCCAAACGGACAGTTCCTCTATCACCGATTCCACAAGCAACCCGTACAACATTCCCGAGGCTATTTTGCCTCTTTGGGATTCACTCACCATTAAGCAAAAGGCCGCTCAAATGGTGATGGTCTACCTCTCCCCCGCCAATTTTCTTATTGAAAATGAATTTGGCGCCGTGCTTGTGATGAAGAGTCACCTCAAGGATACCGCTGCTTTCAAGGAACGCATTCGCACCGCCAACGAAGGTCTCCGCATACCTCTCCTTGTTGCAAGCGACCAGGAAGGCGGCCAGGTCAACCGCATTGGAGGCATCTCCGAAAAATGGAAAAAAGCACCTAGCGCAAAACAAATGCGCAATATGGAAAATGATTCCATTGAACAGATTGCCCAAAGCATTGGCGAAGAACTCAAGGAACTCAGCATTAACCTGAACCTCGCACCTGTACTGGACCCAGCCCTGGACCATCGCGGCAAAAAATCCTTTATGGAAGTCAGCAACCGCTCTTGGCAAAAAGACAGCCTTAGCACAGAAAAAGTCCGCGCCTTCGTGCGTGGCATGCGCAACAGTGGAATCTCCTGCGTATCTAAGCATTTCCCGGGATACGATTCCTGGACCAACAGTGACCACCAAATCGCAATCAGTTCTAGCCCCAAGACCAAAATGAGCGAGAACTACCAATTCTTTAAGGAACTCGCAAACGACATTCCCTTTACCATGATGAGCAGCGTGCGCTTTGTGCGTGTATCCAGCCGCCCAGCTGTATTTGAGCCAAAAATTGTGCGCATGGCCCGCAAAATGTCGCCAGACATCGTGATTCTCACCGATGACCTGTGGGGAGTCTCGCTCCGCGCCTGGGTCAGTGGCACCGAACGCGTCACTAGCAAAAACTACCCTAAAAAAGACTTCCGCAAACTCATTCGCACAGCCCTCATGGCCGGGAACGACATGTTCATGATTACCTACCCCGCCAAGGCAGTCGAGATGATTAATTACCTCGACGCCCTTTCAAAACAAGGCGACTCGTACAAAAAGCGCATCGAAGAATCTGCAGCGAGAATTTTAAAAATGAAGTACAACGCAGGGCTTTTACACTAAGCCCTACACCTTCTTATTGTTTTTAACTTCCTTCATTACGCGCTCTTCACCCGCACGATTCAACGCAAGTTTCAAAATTTCAGCGCAGGCCATGGTATCGTCCAAAGCCCTATGGTGATGGAAGTCCGGCAACTCCAAGCTTTGCGTGAGGTTATGCAGGCTATAACTCGGAAAACCCGGGAACACCCGACGCGCAAGCTTTACCGTGCAAAGCCTTGGGGAATCAAACATAATGGCACAGCGTTTGAGTTCCTGCTTAATCATCTTGTAGTCAAACTGAACATTGTGCGCCACAAAAATGCGCCCCTTCAAAAGCCCGTCAATTTCATCGGCGACTCCGCGGAACTGCGGGGAGCCTTGTACCATTTCGTCGGTAATCCCTGTTAAATGTTGAACAAACGGCGTTATGGGAACTCCAGGGTCAACCAAACTGTGGAATGTTTTTACCACTTCGGTATCATCTAGCAGAACGATTCCCACTTCTGTTATGCGATTAAACTCACCCGTACCACCCGTCGTTTCTACATCAACAACAGCAAACTTCATTTTATCATCTTATCGGTATATCAATCTCTAGCGAAGATTTTTTGGTTTTCACAAAGGCTTTTAGCACTTTACCCTTTGGTTTTGCATAAACAGGAACCACCAGCAAATTGCTCACCCCCCGATCTTCACTAGGAGTCGCCTCGGTATCTGGCAATGTCGTCGTGAAGAACGGTTTTTTACCCTTGTCAAAAATAGTATAAGTTAGTGTGCGCACCATTCCCTTTTTAATCTGATGGGTCGGAACTTGGAAGTAAATGATACCACCCTTGGGTACACGGCGGAGACTATCCTTGATTTCTTGTTCCGTGGCGAAATCGGCTTCCATCGCCATACGCACGTCTTTCTTTACCTTATCGACACTTTCATAAAGTACCGACACATTAAATTTGGCATCTTCAGGAATCGCATCTGGACGAACATCGCGAATCTTTGAATTATTTTGATAGTATTCCCAACGGCCATCATCATGTAAAATTACAGCCGCACCATTGGAGGTTGTCGCTACAATATCTTCACCAAAAACCGAAGAAACAACAGCTAAAAAGCATACAAGCACACATTTGCGCCAGCAATTCTTACTCATAAATTTACTCCTGCCAGGTCTTGGACCCGCCATCCCCTTTTAATATATATTGGAAGTTGTTTAAAAATTACAATCGCCTAAAAAAACAGCCTTAAGAGAACACAAAAAATACTCCAATTGCTATTTTCTTAAAAAATTGCGCAGCAAAGATAAAAAAAATGGATCAAAAAGTTCGTTTCGCGCCAAGTCCCACCGGCTATCTTCATGAAGGGCACCTCCTTTCGGCGCTCTACGTGTGGGCGGCGGCCCAAAAATGGCACCTCAAAATCCATCTGCGCATCGAGGACCACGACCAGAGCAGGGCTCGTCCCGAATACATCCAGAGCATTTACCAGGACCTTGAACGCTTCGGCTTTCAATGGGACTCGACTAGCATCCAAAGTGAGCGCCACCCCATTTACAAGGCAGCCCTCAATAAACTCGAAGAACAGCACCTGGTCTACCCCTGTTTTTGCAGCCGAAAGCAACTTGAAGCCGAGAACCCCAAAAGCGAGACCGGCGAAATCATATACCAGGGCAAGTGCCACACGCGGTTCAATACGCAAAGCAAGTCCATAGACGAACCGCACAACTTGCGCGTCATAATTCCAGACAAAGTAATCCATTGGCACGACGAACTCCTCGGAGACTTTGACGAGAATCCAAAACTCCAATGCGGCGATTTCCCGATTATAGATCGCGACAACCAGTGGACCTACCAATTTGCGGTTTGCGTAGACGACATGGACGAAGGCATAACCCACATTGTGCGTGGAGAGGACATTCGCAGTTCCACAGCGAGGCAAATTGCGCTAATGCAACTTTTGGGGCAAAAAGAACGCCCCATTTACCTGCACCACCCCCTAATTGTGGACCCAAACGGCAAAAAGCTCTCCAAACGCGAAAAAGCCCATAGCCTTAGGCAAGATCTGGAATCAGGCATTTCCACCGAGGAACTCCTCGGAAAAGTATGTTTTGAAGCCCGATTACAGCCCAATAGGCAGCCGATTCCCTTAAATGAAGCTATTTCAATGGTATGCAACAATTTAATATCAATATAAATCCCTAAAAAAAATTTATATTGATTTATATATGCCACAAATCAGTCCTTCTGAAATTGTCAATAAAATTTGCAAGGAATCGGAGCTTTTTGATTCCAAGGATCGTTTGTTGAATTTTTCAACCAAGGGCGAGTTTCAAACGCCCTTGATTCTCGAAGCCGGTGACCTTTTTTACGAAAAATTGGCTCAGTCCAAAACACCGCTTCCGTTGGACACATTCCTGCCCATTTCGCAGGCACTCACCGCCCAGCAAAAAACGGATATCGAAGAACAGTTCAAAACCGTATTCCGCGAAAAGTCCGAGGACTTTTTATGTTCTGACTTGTACATGTTGCTGGGATTTTTAAAGTGGGACGGAAACGCCCTTGCGCCAAGCCTACTTGTGCCCCTTGATGTGGACCCCGAAAAGAATACCATTTCACTCTCTAAAAGCGGTCCCATCGAAAACGTCATTTTACGCGAAAGACTTTTAAGTACCATAACGCTCCCCACCGTCGAAGAAGCTACATCCAACGGTCAATTCAACATCTTGCTCTATTTTTCGCTATTTGAAAAAGCGATTCTGCAAGAAAAAAAATGGAAGTTTACGCGTCACGGATTGTGCCTAGCTTTCTTTGACACAAACCGTCTCAGACTCAAAAAGCGTTTAAAGCAGGGTTTCCCCGACAAACAAACGAACAAGTCCCCGTTCCTTGGTCCGCTCTTTAGCGAAGAAGGATTCCAATTCAAAGAATCGGTTTTTGAAGAAGCGAACTTCAACAACATTTTCAACCCGGCGGACCATTACTTTTTATACCCCACAGATTCGCACACCAGCAAGGTGATGCTCGACGCGCTTGACGACAAGTTCGAAGCCTATGCCATTCAAACGGTTCCAGGAACAGCCAAAGCGCAAGTCGCAGCGAACATCACCGCCGAAGCCATAGCCAAGGGCAAACGTACACTCGTTGTTGCCCGTAGGGCAATTTCCAAGCAAAATTTCTGCTCGGCCTTCCGCCCAATGTTCCGTTCCTTTGACGGTCCCGAACGCGAGGTCATTGAACAAGACCTGCGCAAAACCCGCGGAGCCCTGAGCGCCTACTACAACGCTATTAACCATTCCATCGAGCCCGCCAAGGCACCGCTTTCTGACGTCTTAAACGAGTTCATGAAATACCCGCCCTCAAAAGCGAGAATTCCGGAATCTGTTTTCCAGTGCGTATCGAGCCTTTCATTAAAAGATTACGAGGCCCTTAAGCAAATTCTTGAACAGATTGTGGACCTGTACTTTAACCAGGGTGGCATTGAAGCCAGCAGGGCTTTTAATAAAATCAAGATTTCAAATATCGAAGAAACCACCAAGGCGAAGGTTGCAGCAGAACTCCAAACGGCCGCAGCCAAAGTACAAGACCTAAAGCCTGTCATCAAGATTTTTGAAAGCATCGGGCTATTCCCCGCAGGTATTTACATTTCGGGTTTAATAGACATCATTGACTTGATTCAAAAGAACTTCAATGAAGACACTCCCGAATACGAGGATTGGGAACTGCGCTCCAGCAACTGGGCCGCATACCAAGACACCCTCAAGGCGCTCCCCGAAGCAGGCGACAAGTGGGTGCGCTACCGCAGGCAGACTTCCGAAATTTACACCGAAAACGCTGTAGACGAGAACATCTTCTCGGCACGTGAAGAATTCGCCGAAAGCCTCAAGGCAACTCTCAAGGGCCTTTCGGACCATTACCGTCTGTCCCGCAAGCGCTTGCTCAGCGTCATCAAGAACCCCAAGTCCATCGAAAGCGACGCCCAGCTTTTGGACCTCATAGATACGCTTATCGAATTGCAAGAGAACAAGCGCGCCTACAAGGACACCTCCGTTCTCGGCAATCACCTGCTAGGCAAGGACTGGCAATTCGAAAAATCCAATTGGGTTGAACTCAACAAAAAAATCATATACCTTTACAACTTCCGTGAAATTCACAAGAACGACCCGTTCCTGGAACTAATGTTAATCATTCTCGAAAGTTGGCACGTTTTAAAACCGCACATTGGCGAATTCAAAAAATACTACAACGACTTGCAAGCCTTGCTTGCGTCCATCCGCAACATCAGCAAGGACCTGGACCTAGAGAATCCTCTCGAGAGCTTGAGCATCGACAAGTGGTTCAACGAAATAGACTCTTGGAACAAAAACTGGGACCGTTTAGACACCCACCTGCAGTTAACGGGTTTGGTGAACCAAATTGCCGCCGCCGGTTGCGAAGAACTAGCTCAATACGCGGGCAATGTTTCGACAATCAACAAGGAACTTGCCAAGGAATTCGGGCGTTACTGGTCCGGTTCTCAAATCCAGCAAGTCACTAAGAACTGCCCGGAACTGTTCTCGCTCGCTCCTAAGGACCGCTACCTCAAAGGCAAGGAATACCGCAACCAGCTGGACCAGTTCTGCAACGCAAACTTCAGAGCCGTTCACGCGGCAGTCGACCAGAATCCGGACCTGCTCAAGATTTTGAATCTGGATGCAACCTTCAACCTGGCAAACGAACATTTTGATACCGCTATTTTGCTGGACGCCGACTGCATCACCGTAGCCGAATCCCTTGTTTCGACCTACATTGCAGACAAAGTCATTCTTATTGGCGACCCGCATTCTCCGATACTCGAAACGCAACCATTCGACGCCTTCCGCGACGCACTTCCGCGCCAAAGTTCATTCTTCCAAGAGAACATCTTGGCAGCGGCGCTTCGCAGAGGCATCGCGACTCGCGAACTCTGGTACACAAGCAGCTACAGCGATATTGCCCTCACGAACTTTGCGAACGCCAAGATTTACAATTACGGCATTAAGCAATACCCCATGCCGAATCGCGAAAAATCCAGGAGCGAATCCATCAAGTGCGTTTCAGACAAGGTCATGGAAATCGCCAAGGCCGCCATTTGGCATGCCGAAAAGCACCCGGGTCAGACCCTTGGTATTATCGCATTCCATCAGGCACGTTGCTTTGAAATTGAATCGGCCATCAAGGCACTTGTGGCAAAGGATTCCCCGGCAGCGCGCTTCTTTGCGCAAAACAATCCGCAAACGCGCTACTACATTAAAACGCCAGATCGCGCCGTAGACAAGTACCGCGACACCATACTCGTATGCATTGACGTCGAAGGCACCGACAAGATTTCAACAGAACGTAGACTCTCGGTCTGCACAACTCTTGCAAAACAAGATTTGCAGGTATTCATCTCCGAAAGCGACATGGAGAAAAAGGCGAAGTCCAACCTCTTCTGGGAATGGATTCAATATCTGCAAACAAAGGAAGGCATCGAACCTCAAACAGCAGAACAGGTTCCTTCAGTGCTCTTCCCGCAAATCGTCGAAGCCCTCCAGTCCGAGAATATCACTGTAGAAAACGTATTCGCCCCGGGCGGCATTCCCGTTGGACCGGTCATCGTAGATGCGAACAATAAAAAGCGATTCCTCGCCGTCGTAGAAGACGACTGCACCACAGAACGCTTCCGCGAATCCATTGAAGACCGTGAATACGTTCGCCCAACAATTTTACGCCAGCTGGGTTGGAAGGTCCTTAACGTTTGGCAGCCATTCTGGTACATGGCCTACCAAAGCGAAAAGGACCACATGATTGCAACCATCGCCATTGAACAGAGCGTTGCCCCGCCGCCTCCCGAAAACGAAGACGAACAAACGGACAATAACGTTTCGAGCAATGAACCCGATTTGCATATCGAGCAGTACCAAGTGCTGCATCCAAAAATCGAGGGCACACCGCACGACAAACCCATTGCAGAACTCCCGGCGGCGTCCCTCATTACGCAGCTCAAGTTCTACGTAGACCACGAAGCACCAATTCACGAAGAATTGCTGTTGCACCGTCTTTTGGAATTGCATCACGTGGATCGCGCGGGCCCCATGCTCCAGCAAGCTTTGAACGATGCCATCAAGCAAGGCTTCCAAAAGCAGCGCTTTATTAAAACAGGCAAGTTCTTCTACTCCATCAAGAACCCGCCGGTAGTACTCCGCGACCGCAGCATGCGCCCCGACAACGAGCGCAAGTTCGCCTACGTCTCTCCGGAAGAGCGAGCCCTGCTCC
This sequence comes from Fibrobacter sp., assembly GCA_024398845.1. Lineage (GTDB taxonomy): Bacteria > Fibrobacterota > Fibrobacteria > Fibrobacterales > Fibrobacteraceae > Fibrobacter. Next base: position 25,365 of record JAKSIM010000022.1, read on the forward strand.
CCGCCTCAGTGGACGAGCGCGGCATCAAGCAGCTCCTTGGCTTACTTGAATAAAGCGAAACTACAAAGCATTAAAAAGAGCGCCCGCAAAGGCGCTCTTTTAACATCTGCATAAAAATTCAATTAGCGAATCTTAACCACAAAGGCGTTGATGTTATAGGCCGAAAGTTCACGAGCCTTGTCGTCGGCGGCCTTCTTGGTCGTCCATCCACCACCGCGAAGCTTGTAGAACGGAGCATCGAATACCACCTGGATGGCATAGCCGGTACTTGCCGAGATTTGAGCTTTGCGACGTTGAGCCGCATCAAAGTCAGCCACAGCTTCGAACTGCAACATATAATAGCCATCAGCGGCCTTGCCCTTGGTATTATTAGCCTGAGCCTTGTTTGCAGCAGCATTCTCCGCCATAGAAGACGTATCTCGCAGAGCAGAGCTCAATACCGGTTTATATTCATTCCCGCGGAAAAGGGAATCCAAATCCGTCGGTTCACCAGCCCACGCAAGGGCACACATCGAGAGGGCAATAAGCAATTTTCGCATACGAGAAATTTAACAAAAAAAGAGCGGCCCGAAGGTCGCTCTTTTAAATGTTTGCAAGAAAAAGTGTTCTTTTATTTCTTCTTGGATTTTCCCTTGGCGTTACCGTGACGGATACCCCAGACTTCGGTGTTATCCGTCATCTTCTTCTGCTTGCCGAACTTGCCAAGCACAACATAGGAACTCCACTTTACAATGTAGGCACCGGCACCCACCAAGCGGTTCTTGTCGGAGGTTCCGTTCCAAGCAACAAACACGTTCTTATTTGCAGTCAAGCAATTATTACCCGCACCAAAGTAGGCTGTGTCAGTACAGGCAACCTTAAGTGCCTTGTGAGCCACAAAACCACCGAGGTTCGTGAACACGTTCATTTCAAAGTCAAGGTAAATCTCTTCCGGCGGAACTTCAGCATATTCCGTTCTTTCCTTACTCAAGGACTTCATATCGGTCTTAAGGAACAAGCCCAAGGTATTCGGGTTGTTTTCCTTGATGGAGTCCAGGTTCCAGTTAGACGGGATGAAGGTCAATTCAATCGGAGTCTTGTCCTTCTTAGAAACATCAGAAGTAGCAAGGTTAATAGAAGAGTGGGCCGTAGCAGAAGCACCTTCGATCAACACCCACGGGCTCGGCAAGCGATCCGTAGAAGCGTAATCGGTCGGAGTGTTCCACTTGATTCCATCATTAGGACGGAGAGTATCGGCACCCGGAACATTGATGTTCACAGTATCCTTCCAGGTCACGAGATCCGTACGGAAACGGATGTAGTCACCCACATGCGGAGACGGATTCTGCACGTCATCGTTACGGAAGCGGAATTCAATAACATCGCTAACAGCCATCTGGCCGTTTTCAGAACGAGCGGACCTATAGCGAGCGTTTTCGCTCAAGTCAGTCGCAGAGTTCAGGTAATAGCTGAACGCTTCCTTCTTGAGATCATCCGAGGACGTTTCAATGGTCACCGGTTCAGAGTAAGTAACTTCCAGTTTATCGAAGTTCTGAGATTCGGTAGCACGAACAATAGCACTCATGATAATCGGAGCAATGCGGTCGGTAATAGTTCCATCAAAGGCCTGAACCACAGCGCGCTTCTTATCTTCGAACTTAGCCCAAGAGCTAACCTTACCCGTACCGGCAGTCTTTACGTTCTTAGAGAACTGCTTGCCACCGAATTTGAGCACCGGCAGGCAACGGACTACACCGTTTTCGTCAGTCGTTTCGCAAGTAGCGGCTTCCTGAATTTCGGCCTTAGTGATAGCGACAGAATCCTTTTCATTTTCCCAGTACACAAAGACAGAGTCCGGCAGAGAGTCCTTTGCAAAATTACGGTTATAGTAGATAGCAATGGAGTCTGCGATACCATCCAGGAACTTTTGACCATCCGGAGCGTATTGTGACGGCATTTCAAACTTGTTCGGAGCTTCAGCACCCTGAGCGTCGAAAATGTCGACCAAGACCGGGAACGGTACCGGCGGTTCACGGAAGTAGATCGGCGTATATTCGGCATGAATCAAGGCCGGATTTTCACCCGTAATCTGGATTGTTGCCGGAGAATGGATACTCGGATCGGTATCGTAGCGATATTCCTTCTGAGAACGGATAGAAATCATCGCCTTACCGTTTACAATCTTCATATTGCCTTCGTCAAGAGCTTCAATCTTAGCAGAGGTCTGAGAACCCATTTGCAGGTTGAAGTTACATGCATCGCAGAAGCTGCATTCGCCAGCGCCGTTGCACTTGAATGCTGCAATGTAGAAGTCGTAGAAGCTACCCACCCAGCGTTCGTTAGGCGGAGTATCACCGGTAATCGGCTTTTCGGTAGTAACGCTATCTTCCATAAACATGAGCTTCGGAGCATAGAACGCAACCGTAGCAGGGGTACGTCCGGTAACACCTATGGTGTAAGTTGAATAAGCACTCTTCATAGAGAGCAGTTCAGCAGTTACATAAATGGTATCAACACCGGTTTCGCCAACAGTACGCATTTCGTTAGCGGTAAGCACACGGAAACCACCTTCTGCCGTAGCATCGGACACATAGACCGTCAAACCGGACTGTACATCCAACGTATAGTTCTGCTTCGGAGCGCTAGTCACATCCATTTCGAGCGGAGAAGAGCAAGTTGCAGCACCACCTTCGCACGGGTCAGCGATAGCAGAAATGTACAGCGGAATCATTTCGCCACCAAAGGCCTCGCCCACGTAGTGGTAGTCGCGGCCAGCAATGGCAGTACCATTGGAGTCAATAGCAATTGCATCACGAGAAGCAACATCAAGAGAACCGTTAAGCTTGAAGGTAATCTTTTTGCTCTTGCCTTCAATCGTCACAACGAGGTTGTAACGGCCAGGTCCAAGCGTACAAGCATCTTTCTTGATTCTCGGGATAGACGGATTCGTGAGGTCAATACAACCCTTAGAAACTTCTCCAAGCGGAACAGTTTCCATCACAACGTCGCCATTACCACGTTCAAGCTTGTAGCTAACAATGTCGCCAACATCGCAAATTGTATCAACAGTCGAAGCACCAGAAAGTCTAGAGGCGCAACCACCGTCTCCACTCTTAATCAAGCACACCTGGTCAACTTCCGTTGCCGGATCCTGCGGATCCTTGCTCGTCTTAAGCATAATACCAGTCTTTTGCTGGATGTACATATTCGTCTTGATACGCACGTTACTCATGGTCGTACGGCGGTCGCAGAAGAAGATGTCAATATCGTAGGTCTTGCCTTCGACGAGGGCACCACTCTTACCCACAAAATTATCCAACTTCACATAACCAGGAGCAGCAAGGTGAGTACCACCAAGGTCCACGGCCAGCTTGTTATCGATAAACACCCAAATATCATCGTCACCACGGAACGAGAAGTTCAGGCCCTTAGAGAACACGAAGTTTGCATGAGATTCAAAGCAGAACTGCTGGTTACGTCTAACAACAGTAGCTTCCTCTTCTTTATCAGTACCCCAGCGAGGTGTTGCACCAGTCGTGGAAGCCGTAGCAAGTTTTCCTGTATTCGGCACATAAAGAGGCCAATCATTAGGTAATTCATCAGTACAGTAATCACCCCAGCACCAAACATCATCCTGTATCGTTTTACTTCCAGTAACGGTTTGCGGGAAAAGATCTGCCAAATCGCCACCTCCGGCATAAAGGCCTTCGCAATCGTGGCTACCATAGCCGTCCCAACCCGGGCCCTTGCACACCAGGTCCATACGCGGGGCATCTTCGGTGCTCTTGGGGTCAACCTTTCTCATATATGTGGTCATATACACAGGCCCCTGAGCAGCATGCTTGGTACGGGCAGCAGCCACCGGACTCTGATTAGCGTCAGCCGCTATAATAACAGCATCCGTCGTTTGCTCTACAGGGTAGAAACCACCTTGGATATCAACACCAGGACTCGTAAAGTGATCCGAGTCAAATTCCCACTTGTTATCGCTTGCTCGGCCAAAGGGCATTTCAAAGCAAGACATTTCGTTCACGCCCTGGGTGTAGTTAAACATCATGTCAAAGATTTCAGCACTCGGGAAGCACTTCTTGGCATTGGCCGAATTGGAGAGGTGCGGTTTTTTATCGGGTCCAAGGGTGTCTACAATAATGCCCGAAGTTACACCAATACAACTCTTAACATAATTCACAGCCTGCGCTTCCGAGATACCCAAAGCGCCTTTCTGGCATCCCTCATTAAATTGTCCTGCAGCTGTATAATAGTCGCAAGAGAACGACGGGTGCAAGCTAGCATCGGTATCGTAAATAATAGCAGCCAAGCTATAAGAGCAAATACCTTCAACTTCAGGATAAGCCCCATAAAAACCATTGCTGGTTTCATCTGGCCATTGGTTTTGATCCGGAATAAAATAGATAGTATTTGTTTCAAAAGCGTCAAAATAGGTATTCAAGGGAATCGGGGTTGCAACGTCGCCTTCTTCTTGCAAACCATTCACGCCAAGAGCCTTATCAAGAGTCTGGGCATCACTACGCATGAACACCACGTCATCAGAAATGGCTTCACCAAACCAAACATGGTAGAACCAACCGCAGTGGTCGGGGTCTGCGGTCATCATGGTAGCCGTTTGACCACCATCAAGGCTCACCATAGGCACAGCAGCCATCCAGGCGTCGTCATCAGGAGGAATCATAATATAGATGTACTTGGCATCGGGCGGTTCCGACTGCACTTCTGTTTTGCCTTCGGTTTTGGGATTTTCGAAGACATAAATTTCGTTTTCATCGCCCGGACATCTAATGAGCGATTTTTGGAAAGTATTACGTTCTTCGCTGACATTATAGCTCTTGGATTGTACAACCTTTGGAGGAGGATAATCCACACTTGTACTGTTGACAAAGACAAACCCATTGTCTGTCGTATTCGGCTGAGGGCTAATTACGCTGGCAAGATCTAACGTAATATAGCCAGCATCATTCTTTGCAGCTTTTGTAGGAACTGGATACGCTTTATTAGCGAAATATACATAGCTTGTTCCCCAGGAATCGGGCAACTTGACATGTACGGTCCCAAGACAACCTGCAAATGCACTCTGCACTCCAGCAACAAGCAACATCAGAGCCAGTACACGCTCAAACAGGGAAGTTGTTCTTTTCTTCATAATAGTTCTATCCATTTTGGTTCTCCAGCCAATAGCAACGCAAAAAAAACACCAGCTTCTTGCGATGCCACACCGTGTTGAAATTTACCCTTTTCTTTTGAAAAACGGCTGTTTTTTTTTGAAATTAATAATTAAATATCGTTTACATTCAGGTTTTGTCAAAAATAAGACCACCAAATCACATCTTTTTGCATCAGTTTTGTAAACACCGTTTTACATAGTTGAAGTACACAGCACATTTGAGTAGTAGTAGACCTTCAAAACCTCACCATCAGTCAAAAATTAATTAGATTTTTATAGGTAAACGGAGATACACAATGCAAGATCTGGATCAGACAATCGCTACGCCGGGAAAAACGTTGCATTTCAAAAAATTCGAATTACGCCCGCACCTGATCGTTTTGTACCCCCAGACCATGTTCAAGCAGATCCCTCTCGACGTAGGTACCGTAATCCTCGGTCGCGGGCAAGAAGCCAATATTAGGTTGGAAGACGAGCTTGTCAGCCGCAAGCACTGTTCCATCCACTTTGACGGTAAGTCCGTAACTGTCACCGACTTAGGGAGCACCAACGGAACGTTTGTCGATGGTCAGCAAATCGAATCCCGCATTCTGGAAACCGACAACCGCCTCCAGATTGGCAAGATGGTTTTGAAAATTGACTTCAAGGACCAGAACGAAGAAGCCTTTGACCGGGAACTTTTTGAAGCCGCGACCATGGACCCGCTCACCAAGATTTCGAATAGGCGCACCTTTTTTGATCGTGCCCTTGGGGAACTTGCCCTCGCCCGCCGCAACAACTTTTACGTACATGCCATCATGGTTGACGCAGACCATTTTAAACAAGTGAACGACACCTGGGGGCACCAGGCTGGCGACATGGTTCTTAAAGAAATCGCGCGCCTGCTCAAGCAAGAAAAACGTGAATCCGACCTGCTCGCCCGCTATGGCGGAGAAGAATTTATACTGCTCCTTGCAGGTATTGGCCCCGAAGACGCCAAAAAGAGCGCCGAACGCCTACGCCTTGCCGTCGAGCGCCACCGCTTTTGCTGGAAGGACACCATTATTCCGGTGACCATTTCCCTTGGACTCGCAAGCAAAGTCGGAGAAGAAATCCCGACTATCGAGGCGATGATTGCCGAGAGCGACAAGCTGCTGTACGTTGCCAAAGAAGCCGGAAGGAACCAAGTCGCTACCGCATAAATATATTGTATATTGTCATTTAATGAAACATCTCGTTCACGATAGAAAAAAATGCCTCAAGTGCGCCGGCTGCGTCGGTCTTTGCCCGCAGATGGCGCTCGACATGTTTGGGCTCGATTTGCAAATCGACCACGAAAAGTGCACCCGCTGCGGGCTTTGCACCAGAGGTTGCCCCGTGGGCGCCCTCCAGATTACGGAGGTAAACGATGCTCAGTAACAATTACGACGTTGTGGTGATTGGCGCGGGCCCGGGTGGCTGTGTCGCCGCGAGAAACCTCGCCCGTGAAGGCCACAAGGTTCTGCTCCTGGAAAAACGCGAACGCGTGGGCTACCCGGTGCGTTGCGGCGAAGCGAGCACGACTCTCGAAGATTTGCAGACCTACGGTCCGATTGACGAAGGTTGCATCGAGAGCATCATCAACGGTTTATTCATTTACGGGCCCGACGGCGTGAACATCGAAGTTCCGAAGCCGGGCACGGGCATCATGCTGAACCGCGAGAAGTTCGACCCGTGGCTCGCCAAGCTCGCCGTGGACGACGGCGCTGAACTCGTGACGGCGGCCCGCGCGGAATTCGTGGGCGACGTGCAGGGGGATTCCCGCATGGTACGCGTGGTTCTCGGAAAAGGGAACGGCGACGGAAGCGTCACGGAAACCGGGACCCAGGAAATCTTTGCGAAAATGGTAATTGCCGCCGACGGCGTGGAAAGTCGCATCGGCCGCATGGTCGGCTTGAACTGTGGCCAGAAGCCCGGATGCACCTGCACCGGCGTGGATATCCAGGTCGAGGGCATTTTGACGAAGCCGGACTATCTTACATTCTGGCAGGGTCACGACTTTATTAACGACGGCTACATCTGGAGTTTCCCGAAGCAGAAATCCAACGTCACGAACTTCGGCGCAGGTTTCCTCGTACCGAAGGCAGGACAGCCGAACATTTACGACGTGACGATGGAATGGCTCAACAAGCTGTTCCCGGGCGCGAAAGTCAACCACGTGGTTGGCGGTCTCGTCCCCGTATCGAGTACGCTTGACAATTATACGCTGGACCGCTTTGCCCTGGTGGGCGACGCCGCCCATCATACGAACCCGCTTACAGGCGGCGGCATCGCGGCCGCTATGCGCGCCGGACGGTTTTGTGCCGAAACCGTGCACCAGGGCCTCATCGCAGGTTCCGGTGACGCTGCGAACCTGAGCCACAGTTTCCTCAAGACCTACGAAAAGCGCTGCTACAACTACTTTGGCAAAGGTCACGACTTTCAGTTAAAGTTCCGCAAATTCCTCCTTGCCTTAAACAAACAAGATCAAATCGGGCTTTACAAAGTTTTGCAGGGATTCGCCCTCAGCGGGTACAAAAAGAGCGCCTTCTTGAAGACGCCCATCCAATCGGCAAAGTTCCTCGCCAAGTTCATTAAGTTCAAAGGGTAACGGCTTAAAACAGTTCGTCCACTTTAGTCTGCGCCAAAACGCGGTTGTAGATTATACGCTTTCCCTTGACACCATCGCTCGCGCACACAACGTCCTTTGGAGGCCGAAGCAAAGACGCCACCAAATGAGCAGCAACCGTTTCGGCATGCACCGGGCGGATATGCGCGGGAATCCATTCCGGATGTTTGCCAATCGTCTTTTGCAAAAGTTCCTCGCCAAAGCGCTTATCCTTGTGCTTACCGAGCAACAACGAAGGGCGTACAAGCGTAAGACACTCAAAATCCATCATAGTGAGGCCTTCTTCAAGCATTCCCTTGAGACGGTTGTAAAAGAACGGAGAATCCTTGCGGGCCCCTTGCGCACTCACGCACAGGAACTGCCTAACGCCTTGCTTTTTCGCCATTGCCGCAAGCGAAAGCGGGAGCCTTAAATCCACTTTTTCTTGCGCTGGTTTGCTACCCGCCTGTTTAAGGGTTGTTCCCAAACAGCACACAACAGCATCACAGCCCAAGAAACCCGCACGAATTTTATTCGCCTCACCGACCGTATTAATTTGTTCAAAATTAACTACTTCAAAATCAATTTTTGAAGAACCTTGCAAAATACCTAAGGACGCAAGTTCTGGAACCAACCGTACCGGACAATAAACAGAAGCCACCTGGTCCAAACGGGATAGAAGTTTCAAGACGTTTTTTCCCACCAGTCCAGTAGAGCCAAGAACAGCAATTTTCATAGCAGAAAATTATTCATCAACTTCCTCAGAAAATTTCATCCAGCCAACGGTATCACCCTTAGTGGGAAGAACCGTGACAACTCCGTTAGCATCAACGATAACCGCTATACCAGAAAGGTAATTCACCCATCTGAAGGGAGTTTCATAAACTTTCAAGTTGATGGTTCTGTTAGAGGCGTAAGCAATCAAGGGTTCCACAAGCATGTCGTGAGATACTAGGATGCTAACACGCTTCCAAGAATCCATGTTGGCAACCACAATTTCGTTGACGAACTGATTTGCACGAGCAAACATATCCGGGTAAAAATAGGGTTCCACCTGTAATTCAACCGCTTTCGTAAAAGGGGCTCCATAGGCATACTTGGCGATATATCTGGGATTTCCACCTTTACCCGAAACAACAGCATCCAAAGTATCGGAAGGAACGGTCAAGAAGTAGCCGCCATTAAGACCATCCCAAGTGAAAACTTCCGCAGTTTCACCGCGCCCCTGGGCAATGTATTCGCAAGTGGTACGAGTACGGATAAAATCCGTAGACGCATAGTAGAAAGGTTCGTCGCCTCCAAGGCGTTCACCGAGAGTTGTTGCCATCTGAATACCAATGGGAGTCAATAGGGATTCTGATCCAACATCCTTTTGACGTTTGGAATGACGAATAACAAAAGCAACCTTGCTTGTGGCAGGAACAGCCTTGTAAACATCGGCCATATCGTAGAATCCGTCTTCGTCGGTTGAAAGTACAAGGCCCGTAACCGCAGGATCAAAAACAATTGAGCCATTACCATCTTGATTGGCAACAGAAGACGAAGAAACTTCAGGTGTTGCCGGAACGTCCACACCTTCACCACCAGCGGATGACAGCACCTCACTAGAAATGGCCTCACTAGAAATAGCTCCACTAGAAGAGGTAAGGGACGGTTCAGGAGTAACCGGATTAACGGGAGCCGTTCCATTAGAAGAATCATCGCCACAACCAACGGCGATTAACGCGACTGCCATTCCTAAAAGTCCTAAAATTTTGCGCATAGCTATTCTCACATTGTCTGTTTTCTTTGGAAATTAACTTTTTATAGCAAGAATCCTCGTAAAACTTAGCCAAAGACCGTAAAATTTTCTAAACTTACGAATGTAAATTTTAACCCTAACCCAGGTGTATTATGGCAAAAGCAACCAAAAAGAACGTTGAAACCCCAGTGCTCGGCACTGACGCCGACGCATTCCGTCAGGCCTTTACCGACCACATCAACCACACGCTCGCTCGTAGCATGCAAACGGTGACAGACCACGAAAAGTTCCTCGCCGTGGCTTACGCTGTACGCGACCGCTTGGTGGACCGCTGGATCAAGACGCAGAACACCTATTACGAAAAAGACGTAAAGCGCGTTTACTACCTCTCCCTTGAATTTTTGATTGGCCGCACCCTCGGAAACTCCGTTTTGAACCTCGACGTCGAAAGCGCCGTTCAAGAAGCTCTTGACGAAGTGGGCATGACCCTCGACGAACTCCGCGAACAAGAAGTGGACGCAGGCCTCGGCAACGGCGGTCTCGGCCGTCTTGCAGCTTGCTTCCTCGACTCCATGGCTACGCTCGAACTTCCGGCCACCGGTATGGGCATCCGCTACGAATACGGCATGTTCAGCCAGAAGATTGTGAACGGCGAACAAGAAGAACAGCCGGATAACTGGCTGCGCCTCCCGAACCCGTGGGAAATCGCTCGTCCGGCAAATTCCATCAAGGTTCCGTTCTACGGCTACGTCGTAAGCTGGATGGACGACAAGGGCAAACTCCGCAACCGTTGGGAAACCAAGGACTACGTGCTCGCCCTCCCATACGACACTCCGATTCCGGGTTACAAGAACAACACCGTGAACAACCTGCGCCTCTGGAGCGCCAAGTCCACCGACGACTTCGGCCTCTCCTACTTCAACAACGGTGACTACATCGCCGCTGTGCAGGACATGGAACTTTCCGAAACCATTTCCAAGGTTCTCTACCCCAACGACTCCTCCATGAACGGTAAGGAACTGCGCCTCAAGCAGCAGTACTTCCTCTGCTCCGCTTCTCTGCAGGATATCATCAACCGCTTCAAGAAGCTCCACAACAACGACTGGAAGCTCTTCCCCGAAAAGGTTGCCATCCAGTTGAACGATACGCACCCGGCAATTTCCATCGCCGAAATGATGCGCATCTTGCTCGACATCGAAGACATGGAATGGGACGAAGCCTGGGATATTGTCACGAAGACTTTCGCCTACACGAACCACACCCTGATGCCGGAAGCCCTCGAAAAGTGGCCGGTCAGCCTGTTCGAAAAGTTGCTGCCTCGCCACCTCCAGATTATCTACGAAATCAACGCACGCTTCCTCCGCATGGTCAGCATGAAGTGGCCCGGCGACAACGCTCGCCTCGCCCGCATGAGCCTCATCGAAGAAGGCGGCTGCAAGATGGTCCGCATGGCTTACCTCTCCATCGTGGGTTCGTTTGCTGTGAACGGCGTTGCCGCTTTGCACAGTGACCTCCTCAAGACTACGCTCTTCAAGGACTTCTATGAACTGTGGCCCGAAAAGTTCAACAACAAGACGAACGGCGTCACACCGCGTCGCTGGGTCCGCAAGGCAAACCCGGCCATGTCAGAACTCATCACGTCTAAGATTGGTGAATCTTGGGTCAAGGACCTGGACGATTTGAAGAAACTCGAAAAGTTCGCAAAGGACGTGAGTTTCCAGAAGGAATTCATGGCGGTGAAGAAGCAGAACAAGGAACGCCTCGCCAAGTACCTGAAGGAAACGCAGGGCGTTGACCTCGACACCAACATGTTCTTCGACGTGCAGGTGAAGCGCATTCACGAATACAAGCGCCAGCTTTTGAACATCCTCCACGCCATTCACCTGTACATCCAGTTGAAGGACGGCAAGGAAATCATGCCGCGCACCATCATGATTGGTGGTAAGAGCGCTCCTGGTTACTGGATGGCAAAGCAGATTATCCGCCTTGCAAATGCAGTCGCTTCCATCATTGACGCCGACCCGGTTTGCAAGGGCAAGCTCAAGATGGTGTTCCTCGAGAACTACCGCGTGTCCTTCGCCGAAAAGATTATTCCGGCAGCCGACCTCTCCGAACAGATTTCCACCGCCGGTACCGAAGCTTCCGGTACGGGTAACATGAAGTTCGCCCTGAACGGCGCGCTCACCATCGGTACGCTCGATGGCGCCAACGTCGAAATGAAGGAAGAAGTGGGTGACGAAAACATCTTCATCTTCGGCCTTACCGTCGAAGAAGTGACCGACCTTTTGGCCAAGGGTTACCGCCCGCGCGACTTCTACGAAAAGGACGACGACCTGCGCCGCGTGATCGACCTCATCGGTTCCGGCTTCTTCAGCCCGGATCGTCCGGACCTGTTCAAGCACATTGCCGATAAGCTCCTCACCCACGACCCGTACATGCTCTGCGCCGACTTCCGCAGTTACGTGGACATGCAGGCCAAGGTGGCAAAGGCTTACCAGAACAAGAAGCACTGGGCCGAAATGGCAATCCTCAACGTCGCTCGCATGGGCAAGTTCAGTTCCGACCGTACCATCAAGCAGTACGCCGAAGAAATCTGGAACGCCAAGGCCTGCCCGATTAAGTTGTAGTCTAGACAAGAGAGGACGCTTCGCTCTGAGGGCGGGCTTCGCCCTTCGAGGTCGCGCCTTCGGCGCTTTGCGTAAGTATGAAAATGTCCGCGATTCAGTGAATCGCGGGCATTTTTTTTCAAAAATCAAGCTGAAAAATTTTTCAGCACGCTTTTACAACACAATTTATTTATAATATTTCTTTTATTACAATCAACACAAAAAGAAGAAGGGGAAAAAATGAAGCAATTGTTCATATTATTAATACTGTTGGTAAATATGAGTTTTGCCAGCATTAACACTAGTTTAGGTTTCGGCCCATCTAAAGGGCTTTTAAGTGTAGGCTATACTTTCCCAAACAATCGCATTTCAGCCAACATTCATTTGCCATTCTATGATTCGGATTATGATTTTATTGGAGGTATTGGTATTAATTACCATTTTCTCGGCAAAAATGGCCCCTATGCATTCCATTCATCCGAATGGTTTAACGGGACCTTCAATAGCTTTGGATATTCCATCAAAGATGGAATGTCTTCATCCCCAAAGGAAATAGAAAGAAACATCAACTATTGGCGCCTAGTTTTTGGATTCGGTTACCAGTATATGTTTACATCCCATGTTGGAGCTTTTTTTGAAGCGGGCTTTGAATTTTATGCTGGAAACGGAGGCTACTATACAAATTTTGACATTGACAAAGCAACACTGGATAATGACCAACTATGCTTTCCAGCAGGATTGGGCGTAATCTTTTCCTTTTAGTCTAAAATTTTTACGGGGCAATGAGTTTTACCACGTTGGCGGCGTTTTGAGCAGCTCGCCACCCCCATTCGGTACAAGCGCCTGCAAGTAGCTTTAAAAAGAACCGATGTTCATTTTCAAGCGAATCGGCAATATGGTCGACTTCGCCATTTTTCATATACTTGGCGAGACTTACAATATATTCAGCATCTTCGAAGCTCGCCGTAATGGTGCGAACATCCTGAACGCTATTTCGATTCACCTTGAACGTTGCCTCAACGCCTTTGAACTTGCCCGACTTTACGCGCATAAAGGCCCAGGCTTCATCATCGCTATTTTGAATAAAGTTTTCGACGCTCACATCTTCGTAATTAAAAAGCGTGAGGAACAGGCTCAAATCGTGAACCATCAAATCAAGCGCCACACCAACATCACGGCAACGTTCCGAATAGCGATGCTCTCTGCGGAACTCCAATTTAGCATTGAGCGGAGCCGTGCTATCGCCATGCAGTTCCAAGCATTCCCTAAGTTCAATCTTTAAGCTCTTGCGGAAATTCAAAAAGATTGGGTTAAAGCACTCGGACTGCGCCACAAACAATATGGTATTGTTGCGTTTTGCCAAGTCGTACAGTTCCTGGGCTTGCGCACCCGAGGTCGCAAGTGGCTTTTCGACAAATACAGGAACCTTCAACTCCAAATACTTTTTCACATACTCGTAATGCGTTGATGCAGGCGACGCAATCACCACGAAATCCACATCGGCATCATTTACAATGGGATCTTCGCTAAAAGGAGTACACCCGATTTCAACACAATCCACATTAGAATCCGGGTCCTCACATTTTTCGCCAGCTTTAGAATCTAGAATCTTAACAAATTGAACTCCACACGATTCAAAGCGCGCTCTATGGCGCTTACCCATCGTTCCATGACCAATCAAAATCGCCTTATAATTATTCATCGGTATAGCCCTTTACAACATCTATCACACAGCCAACCGGTGCATCCCTCAAGCAACATGCGTATTTATACCCATCGTTAAAGTCAAATTCACGAAACACGTATTCCGGACGCAGCCCATTATGGTTCAAAAGAATGCGCGAATCATCCATATGCAAAGCAAAGTCACTCGGAATAAGTTCAAAACCAAGTCCCGTCACTTTCATATAACATTCCTTCAAAGTCCAAATACGGTAAAACCCCTTGTCTTGTTCAAGAGCGTCCCCTAAACTTTTAATCCAGGCCTGTTCCGAAGGTGAAAACGCTTTCTCTGCAATATGCAATCTATCTTTCTTGATAATCTCCACATCGCAGCCGACCTCGTATGTCGAAATGGCACACATGACTCGTTCGTCGGAATGCGAAAGATTAAAATGAATTTGAGGATAATCGACAAAATACGGTTTGCCCCTTTCAGAGCATTCGACATGTTCATCGGCCCCCGCAATTCCAAAATCCTCACAGGCCCTTTTTAATAAAAGAGCCACCCCAAGCGAGAGCCGTTTGTCTTTTTCAAACCTGAATCGATCAATCTTTTTTTGGCGATACGCCGGCACAGAAGAATAGAGGCGGTTAAAAACAGCCTCATCTTTGAGCGCAGAAGTTTCTGCTATGTACACACGGGTATCGGTCAAAACGTCTTTAATATTTTACTTTTAAGATATATGAAAATTAATTAGATTGCACGCAAACTGGCTAAGTTTTATATTTAAATAAGCAAAATAAGCAAAAAAACGGATTTTTTTATGGAAATAAAAAAGACTAACGCGGCCCGCATTCTGGATCGTCAAAAAATCAGCTATGAACTGATCCCCTACAAGGTGGACGAGACCGATTTGGGCGCACAGCATGTCGCGGACTCCCTCGGCGAAGATATCAACCAAGTTTTTAAGACCATTTTGGTCCATGGCGATAAAATCGGCTACCTAATATGCGTTGTTCCGGGGAACCTGGAAGTGGACCTGAAAGGGGCTGCAAAGGTCAGCGGCAACAAGAAAATAGACACAGTCCCACTCAAAGACCTGACCCCGCTAACCGGCTACATCCGTGGTGGTTGCAGTCCGCTCGGCCTCAAGAAGAACTTCCCGATATTCATCCACGAAACCGCGCTGCAGTTCGATTACATTTACGTAAGCGCGGGCGAACGCGGCCTGCAGTTGAAAGTCAACCCGAACGACCTCATAAAAGCGACCCGAGCAACGGTGGGCGTCATCGCGAGAGTCCCGCCAGAAGAACCCGAGTAATTTTGCAATAAATCCTATGAATAATTCTTTTTTTGCTTTTTCGTTTATCATTGCAGGATTCCTCTTTTTCGGTACTCTAACCAGTTGCTCCGATGACGCTACTAGCGCTCCCGAAAACAATATCTCAGAATCCATTTCTTCGCAGGCGGAACAAAGCAGCGCTGAAAACACACCAGCAAGCGTCAGCTCTTGCAGCGCAGACGAACAGACATCTAGCAGCGACGCAAAACCCGTTAGCAGTGTGGCGGATTTCATTTCCTCGCAAGCGGTTCAAAGCAGCGCAGAAATTTCGTCGGCAGACATAGTCGCTTCCAGCAGCTCTGCGGGCAGTGACTCAGCGAGCAGCGACGCGACGTCATCTAGCATCGCAGCTTCGTCCAGTTCCGCGAGCGGTGACACAGAACTCAATCCGAAGCCCTTCTGGAACGACGAATTCGAAGGAACCTCCCTCGACGAATCCAAGTGGGGCTACAACATCGGCACCGGAGACAACGGCTGGGGCAACGGTGAATGGGAATACTACACCGACCGCGCAGAAAACGTCTATGTGAAGGACGGCCTTCTCCATATCCGTGCGAGCCTTGAAACCAACGCCGACGACATCGCCAATAAATTCGACGGTCAAAAATACACCTCGGCCCGCATCATCACGCAAAACAAGTTCACATTCGCCTACGGCACCGTCGAAGCGCGCATAGCCCTCCCCGCAGGCAAGGGAATTTGGCCCGCCTTCTGGATGCTCGGCGAGAACATAGACAAAGTAAGCTGGCCTGCCTGCGGTGAAATCGACATCATCGAAGCCATCAACGACGAAAACGTCATTTACGGTACCCACCACTGGGCGCACGAAGGAACTCACGCCCAGTACGGCAATAGCACCAAGCAGCATTTTGACGGCCACTACGACTTGGACATTACCGAATTCCACGTCTACAAAATGACGTGGGACAAGAACGCCATTTCCATGTACGTCGACGATTTCATGTACCAGAAAATCGACATCGCGGATGCCGCCGGCGAGATGGGGACATTCCACAAGCCGTTCTTCTTCATCTTGAACGTCGCCGTGGGCGGTTCCTGGCCGGGCTTCGACATCGACGATGCGCAGTTCCCGACCGAAATGCAAGTGGACTACATCAGAGTTTATAAGTAAGATTATACAAAATTGGGTAACCCTAGACAAAGCTCACCACGAGCTTTTTGCCAACCGCCTTCGCAAAGCGGTCGAGCATTGCGACACTTACGTTGGACGCGGGCTTTTGCAAACGTAAATCCACAGCTCTTCAGCAATTTTATCATCTCTTTGCATTCATAAAATACACACTCAATATTTATTTTACAGACCCAAGCAAAAAAATCAATCCTCGTAAATTTCAACGTGTTTGCCCCACGCGAAAGCCTTTTGGCACATCGGCGTCAAAAAGTCGCTCTTGAAACCGAACCAGTACGCATGATGGTCCGTACACATCGCAGCCCAATGTGCGCAGAAGCGCGCTGTAGCTTCGGTGTGATGTTTTCGGTTGAAGCACGAAATCACAAGCAAACGTCCATCAAGAAATGCCTGCAAATGAACGTCCGTGTACTGGAATGGCAACCGGCACCCGCGAAACCACACGGCCTTACCGCCATTCGCAAGCACCAAATTCAAAATTTCACGTTCCGCATCTGAGTGGAAAGTTCCAATCACGCAATGGCGCAGGCGCCCATGCTCCACAGCCCACTGCTCCAACTGGTAATTTCCATGCACGTTCACCGTCTGCGAAGCAAACACACTGATGCGCGTCGCAGGGATCGTAGTCCAAAGGCGCAAATTTCCTTCGCACTTCGTTCCAATCAATTTCATCTTCTTCATATTTCCTCCAAGCTTAAGGCCCCGAATTAGGCCAACAGTCAAACATTTTGCGCAATGTCATCTCGTACACCACCGCGCTTTTTGCATAAAAAAAGACCGCCCACGCACAAGCGCAGCGATCTATCAATACGAGATGTACTTGAAATATATAAACATTTGCACATTAAGACCTTTAAAAAAAAGATTTTAGCAGGTTTTAATCTTGTTTCGTTTTTTTTATTTGCAATTTTTCCGAAAAGCATTAGATTTATGGACGGTGTAAAAAAGGTTTGGATTTATGAAAAAAATATTGGGCGCAGCCCTCGTTTTGTCTTATGGACTTTCCGTTTCATCTGCTGCAGAATCCCTGCTCGCATTCCCCACAGCCGAGGGCTTCGGCCGCTACACTTTAGGTGTTCGCGCGGCAAACGCTCCCGAAGTTTACCACGTCACGAATTTGAACGATTCCGGCACAGGCTCCCTGAGAGACGCCGTCAGCAAAGACGGCCGCATCGTAGTCTTTGACGTCAGCGGAATTATCAAGCTGAAAAGCACGCTTGTTTTCAAGGGCAATTCCATCATTGCAGGGCAAACAGCACCGGGCGACGGCGTCGTAGTTTACGGCGACCGCGTTTCTTTTTCTGGCGCAAAAAACTTGATTATGCGTCACATGCGCTTCCGCATGGGTAAAGGAGCTCCGAGCGGCAAAAAGGACGCTGCAGGCGTTGCAAACGGCACCGACATGATTTTTGACCACATGTCCATCAGCTGGGGCCGCGACGAGACATTCTCCATCAGTTGGGACAACAAGGGAAGCAAGCCCGCAAACATCACCATTCAGAATTCCATTATCGGCCAGGGGCTTCACGACCACTCCTGCGGAGGCCTGATACAGACCGATGGCGGAGTCACGCTTTTTCGCAACTTGTACATCGACAACAAGACCCGCAACCCGAAGGTCAAAGGCCTGAACCAGTTCGTGAACAACGTTGTCTATAACTGGGGCGGTGGCGGCGGCTACATCATGGGCGATTCCGAAGGCGACTCCTGGGCGACTGTCGAAGACAACTACTTCATTGGCGGCCCCAATTCCAGCGGGACCTCCGCATTCACCCGCGGCACGCAGACTTTCCAGATTTACCAGAAGGGCAATTACATTGACGCCGACGGAAATGGACAAATGAACGGGACCCTAGCCGCTACGGAATCCGACGGATCCTTCTACGGCTCCAAAATTGTGACCGCTCCCGACAAATTCGCGAACCTGCCGCAGCCCTTCGCCACCATCACACAGCAGACTTCCGCCAAGGAAGCCTACGACTACATCGTCAAAGAAGTCGGAGCCTCCTTCCCCTCCCGCGACGAAGTGGACAAGTACATGATAGGCGAACTCACCTCCCTCGGCAAAAAAGGCGCCATCATTTCTGACGAAACATCTTTAGGCATCGCTAACGTCGTAGGTAATTTCAAGAGCGGCACAAAAACCGACTCCGACAAAGACGGCATCCCCGACGAATGGGAAGACAAAATGGGCCTGAACAAGGACGACGCCAGCGACGCTTTGAAGAAGGACGCCTCCGGCTACCTGAACATCGAAATCTACCTGAACGGACTTGTGGACGGATACACTCCCGTTGAAAAGTCGATTGAAACGCCGACCGACACAACAACCGAGATGCCGACTGACACGACAGCCGAAACGCCCACGGACACTTCCAAAATCGGGACACCAACGGACAGTTCCGGAATCGAGACGCCCGCGGACAGCACAAAAATCGTAAATCCAGAAAATCCGTCAGCCCTGCCAAAGGCTTCGACAATCGCACGCAAGAGCGGCATGGCCACCGTCCATGTGTTCAACCACCTGGGTCAAAGAATCGCCATCCGCCAAGTCTACGTAACGGAAGGCCAAAAGATTTCAATCCCAGGCATGCCAAGGAACAGCATCTACGTGGTGAAGTAATCTGAACTTCAAAACACGAAAGAAGAATCCCAAATTTTGGGATTCTTTTTCGCATTGGATAGTTCCCTGGATTTTCTATTCAGGACTTTAGCAACACTATCGTCAGTCACATTGTAATCCTTGCGCCATTTTTCAAATTCCTCAAGAAACGACTTTTCATGTTCGTTCTTCACACCCCCTCCTTCACAAGAATTTCTAGAAATTCCCGAGGCGTCACGGCGAACGGAACTCCAGGAAAATG